>DASQRM010000038.1:0-12607 GCA_035642895.1 Streptosporangiaceae bacterium
TGGCACCACCGGGCCATATCCGCAGTGAGCTGGACGTTTCGACCGTAGGGCCGAGCCGACGCGTCGTACATGACCGACCGCAGGCCCAGCCGGGCCGCGGCGTGCACCAGATCCTCGGCGATGGCGTGGTCCAGGTGCACCACGACCGGCACGTCGGCCGAGTCCGCGATCGACAGGCAGGCCCGGGCGATCGGCTCCAGCGCGCCGTGGTAGGCGACGCAGTTCTCGCTGATCTGCAGGACCACGGGCGAGGCGGCGGCCTGCGCCCCGGCCACGATGGCCTCCGCGTGCTCGATGCCGATCACGTTGAACGCGCCGACGCCCCGGCCCGCCGCCCGGGCGGTCCCGACGATTTCGCTCATCCCGGCGGCGACCATCAGCCGGCCTCCCCAGCCGCAGCGGCCATCGTGCGCGTCACCACGGTCGCGTCCAGCAGCGTGGCGTAGTCGGACGGATTGAACTCCCCGGCCACCGGGGCCAGCGCGGCCGCGGTGCCGAGCGCGACCGCGTGCCGTAGCCGCTCGTCCCACGGCTGCCCCCGGGCCAGCCCGTAGGCCAGGCCCGCGGCCGCGGCGTCGCCGGCTCCGGTCGCGTTCCCGGCCACCACGGTCGGGGGGACGGCCTGCCAGCAGCCGTCGTCCGTATCGGCGTACAGCCCGCCGGGGCCCATCGAGACCACGACCGCCTGCGGGCCGGCCGCCCTGAGCTCCGCGGCGGCCGCCGCCACGGCCGGTGCGCCGGCCAGCGGCCGCCCGGCGAACATCTCCAGCTCGGCCAGGTTCGGCTTGACGACGGCGGGCCCGGCGGCCGCGCCCAGCGCCAGCGCGTCCCCGTGCGCGTCCAGCAGCACCGGCACCCCGGCCGCGACGGCCATCGCGGTGAGCTCCGCGTAGCTGCCGGGGGCCAGGCCCGGCGGCAGGCTGCCGGACAGCACTACGGCCGCGCACCCGGCCAGGGCGGACGCGTACCGGTCCCGGAACTCGGCGTACCCGTCCGCGGCGATCACCGGGCCGGGCTCGTTGAACGTGGCCGCGTGCCCGGTCCGCCCGTCCACGACGGTGAACGTCCGCCGCGTCTCCCCCGCCACCCAGGTGAAAGCCGCGGGCACGGCCAGGGCGGCGAGCCCGGTCGTCACCGCCTCGCCGGTGGCGCCGCCGGCCACGCCTATCACCAGCACCTCGACCCCGAGCGCGTGCAGCGTCCGGGCCACGTTCAGGCCCTTGCCGCCGGGCCGCGCGTACACCCCGTCGGGCCGGTTCACCCCGGACCAGTCGACGGCCGCCACGTGGTGGGTGACGTCCAGAGCCGGGTTGAGGCAGACCACCCCGATCATGGCGACTCCGATCACGTAGGCCGCCTGCTCAGCCCGTAGTGAGGATGACCGAGCGGGCCAGGTTGCGCGGGCGGTCGGGGTCCAGCCCGCGGGCCCGGGCCAGGGCCACGGCCACCCGCTGCACCCGGACCAGCTCGGCGAGGGGGTCCTCATCGCTGAACCAGGCGGTGCCGCCGGCCGCGGCGATCTCGCCGCCCAGCCCGTCCGGCGGGGTGCCGAACAGCCACACGATGCTGCCCTCGCCGGTCACCGCGACCGGGCCGTGCCGGTACTCCATGGCCGGGTAGGCCTCGGTCCACATGCCGGCCGCCTCACGCAGCTTCAGTGCGGCCTCGTTGGCCAGGCCGTAGGTCCACCCGGTGCCGAGGAAGGTGAACTGGCGGGCGGCCAGCATCTGCGCCGGGAGGGGCTCGGCCAGCACCCGCTCCGCCGCGTCGGCGGCCGGACCGGGGTCGTGCCCCAGATGCGCGCGCAGCAGGACCAGCTCGGTGGTGGCGAACCGGGTCTGCACCACGGATTCCTCGTCCGCGAAGGACAGGTCGATCACGGCGTCGGCGGCCTGCGGCACGGGGGTCCCGGGCACCGCGGTGATCGCGACCGTGGGCGCGCTGCCACTCAGCCGGCCCAGCAGCTGCACGATCTCGGTGGTCGTCCCGGACCGGGACAGCACCAGGACCCGGTCGTACGCCCGGCCCAGCGGCATCTCGGACGCGGCGAACGCGTCGGTCTCCCCGTGCCCGGAGGCCTCGCGGGCGGCCGCGTAGGACTGGGCCATGAACCAGGACGTGCCGCAGCCCGCGACCGCGACGCGTTCCCCGCGGGCGGGCAGGACACCCGCGACGTCCGCGGCCAGCTGGCCCGCCCGGCGCCAGCAGGCGGGCTGGGACGCCACTTCCTGCTCGGTGCGGCTGCCTTCGGCCACATCCTCACCCGTCGCTGGCTGACCTGCCACCGGGGCCTCCTCGGCCATGGCTTGCTTCCTCCTTCTCTCGGGGGCTCTCGCCCAGTGGTCCCGCCCAGATACCGGTCAGGTCCCGGCCAGGCCGGTCGAGGCCACGGACCGGATGAAGTAGCGCTGGGCCAGGAAGAAGATGGCCAGCACCGGCACCAGGCTCATCACGTTGGCGGCCATCAGCATGGTCCACTCGGTCGCGTGCGCGCCCTGGAACGTGGCCAGGCCCAGCGGCACAGTCATCTGGTTCGTGGAGGTGATCGCGATCAGCGGCCACAGGAAGTTGTTCCACGAATCCAGGAACGTCAGCGCGGCCAGCGTGGCCAGCGCCGGGGTGGCCAGCGGCAGCACGATCCGGATCAGCACGGTAAGCCGGCTGGCCCCGTCCACCCGGGCGGACTCCTCGTACTCCAGCGGGAGGGTCCGGAAAAACTGGCGCAGGAAGAAGATGCCGAACGCGGTGGCGGCGTTGGGCAGGATGAGCGCGCCGATGTGATTGATCCCGACCGCGGCCAGCACATGCACGCCCAGCCACTTGGTGATGATGAACTGCGGGATCATCGTGACCTGGAACGGCACCATGAGCGTGGCCATGATCACCGCGAACAGGGCGGCGCGGCCGAGGAAGCGGTACCGGGCGAACGCGTACCCGGCCAGCGAGCAGAACACCAGGTTGCACAGCACCGTGAGCACCGTGACCACGGCGCTGTTGATGAAGAACCGGCCGAACGGCGCGCTGTTGAACGCGTCCGCGTAGTTAGCGAACCGGAGCGCGTGGGGGATGAGCACCGGCGGGAAGCGCAGCGCCTCGGAGGAAGTCTCCAGTGAGGTGACCACCAGCCAGTAGAACGGGAAGATCAGCACCAGCGTGGCCGGGAGCAGGACCAGGTGCCACGGGCTGAACGGCAGCCACCGCCGGCGGCGGACGGGGGGGACGCCGCCGCCGGCGGGGGACTCGATCCCGCCGCGGGCGGGCGCAGAGGTCGCCGTCATGTTAAGACCGGTAATGCGTGAATCGCCGGCCGACCCGGAACTGGATCGCGGTGACCACGAGGATGACGAGGAACAGGAAATAGGCGATGGCCGAGGCGTAGCCGAAGTTGAAGTCCACGAAGGCCTGCTTGTAGAGGTAGTAGACCAGGACCGTGGTCGCGTTGAGCGGGCCGCCCTGGGTGCTCAGGTAGACCTCATCGAACAACTGCAGCGCGTTGATCGTGAGCCACACGGCCAGGAACAGCGAGGCCGGGCTGAGCAACGGCAGGGTCACCCGGCGGAACCTCCGCCAGGCCGTGCACCCGTCGATCGCGGCCGCCTCCAGCAGGTGCGCCGGGACCCCCTGCAGCGCGGCCAGGTAGATGACGACCGAGAACCCGGTCCAGCCCCAGATCGTCATGATCACGATCACGTACAGCGCCTGGGACGGCGAGTTCAGGAACTCCTGCTGCGGGACCCCGACCAGGCTGAGGAAGTAGTTGACGACCCCATAGGAGGGGTCGAACAGCCAGATGAAGACGATCGCCTCGCTGATCGTCGAGATGGCCATCGTCGCGTAGGCCGCGGTCCGGTAGAAGGAGATGAACCGGATCTTCCGGTTCATGGCCACGGCCAGGAACAGCCCGACGATCATCGCCCCGGGCACGAACAGTGCGGTGTAGATCAGCGTGTGCTGGATGGCCTGCCCGACGATCGGGTCGTGCACCAGCTGCCGGTAGTTCTTCAGCCCCACGAACGGCGTGCTCGGCGTGAGCAGGTTGTTGCTCTGGAAGGACATGATCGCCGACCAGACGATCGGCACCGCGCCGAACAGCAGGATGATCGCCACCCCGGGGGTGACGAACGCCCACCCCGCGAACTGCTCCGACGCGGTCACCCGGCGGCGCCCCCCGCGCGCCCCGCCGGGACGCCCGGGCCGGCCCGGCCCCGGACGCCTCCGGCGGAGGATGATTCCCGAAGCCGCCACGTCAGCCGGCGGCCAGGATCTGGTTGACCTGCGCCTCCGCGGAGCTCAGCGCCGCCTGAGGCTGGCTCTTGCCGAGCAGCACGGACACGATCATGTTGCCGAGGACCTGGGAGATCTTCGGGTACTCCGGGATCTGCGGCCGGGACTGCTTGACGTTGGCCAAGTTGGCCACGAACGCGCTCACGCCGGGCAGCGTGGAGTCCATCTGCTGGTTGAAGCCCGCCGCGTTGCCCACCGACGCCCGGGTCGGCAGGTCCCCGGTGTGCAGCGACCAGTACTTCACCTGGGCGGGCGCGGTGAGCCACAGGATGAACTTCTCCGCCGCGGACACCCGGGCGCCGCCGTTGTTGAACACGACCCAGTTGTCCGGCCCGGAAATGCTCTGGTGGCCGGCGGCCGCGCCTGGATAAGCCGGCATGACCTGGACGCCGTAGTGCACGTTCGGGAACCCGGACAGGTCCCACGGCCCGGTGACCAGCATCCCGATCTTGCCCGAGTTGAACAGGTTGGCGTACGCGGAGTCGGCCGGGTCGAGGTACATGGACTTGTCCGTGACGGCCATGGTGCGCAGGGTGTTCAGCGACTGCAGCCCGGCGGGCGAGTTGAACGCGGCCTTCTTGTTATCGGCGGTCAGGATCTGGCCATCGGCCTCCCAGAGCAGCGCCTCCCAGTGCCACACCGTGTCCTCAGAAGCGGGGGTCACATACGCCGTACCGAACTGCTTGGTGGCCGGGTCGGTCAGCTTCTTCGCGTCGGCCGTGAACTGCGACCAGGTCCAGTCCGGGCCCGGCAGCGGGAGATGGGCCTTGGCGAACAGCGTCTTGTTGTAGACCACGGCCAGGTTGTCGACCAGGGCCGGGACGCCGATCACCTTGCCCCTGACCGTGGCCACGTCCCGCTCGCCGACCCAGAAGTCGTTCCAGTTGACGCTGGGCTGCGCGACCACCTTGGTCAGGTTCACCACCTGCGGGATCTGCGCCACGTTCGGTGCCCACGACCCGTAAAGGTAGGCGATGTCCGGCGGGCTGCCGCCGCGCACCGCGGTCAGCACCTTCTGCAGCGTGTTGTCGTTGTTGACGTACAGGCTGCTGACCTTCTGGCCCGGGTGCTGGTTCTGGTATTCGGTCACCAGGTGCGCGAACGTCTTGGCCTCGGCCCCGGTCCAGCCCTCCCAGATCGAGATGGTGGTGCCGCCACCGCCTCCACCGCTGTTGCTGTCGGTCCCGCACGCGGCCAGGCCGAGCGCGAGGGCCGTGAGTCCTACGAGCGGACCTGCCAGGGTGGCCCGCAGCCGGTACCTCGCCATGCTGCTCTCGCTTTCCGGCCCGGCGGTCCCCCCCGAACCTGGCAGACGACCAAAACTGCATGAAGTCGTGATGTTTCGCGCAATATTGATCGATCGATGCAGCGAGTGTCAAGCCTGTGCATCAACCCGTTTCCAGGTCGTGCCGGACCCGTAACTGAGGACGAACGGGTACTTTTCGGCGACTCTATGGGCCGGGACGACCGCCGGCGCCGTACATCCAGGCCACCGGGCCGGTCTGGAGCACACCCGGCCGGTCTTCGTTGCGGCGTATTTTTGCGTGCTCTTGCGCGCAAACCGCCACAATGGAACACTACCGAGCTGTGATCAAGGTGACCTTTGTCGGCGCCGGCAGCATCGAGTTCACCCGGAACGTGGTGACCGACCTGTGCGGCTATCCCGAGTTCCGCGGTGAACTTCATCTCTCGCTCTATGACATCAGCGCGGAGCGGCTGGCCCACGCCGAGCGGCTGGCCCGCCGGATCTCCGGGCAGTCCGGCGCCGGCGCGACGGTGAGCGCGACCCGGGACCGGCGCGAGGCGCTCGCGGGCGCCCGCTACGTGATCAACGAGGTGCAGGTCGGCGGGTACGACGCGACCCGCGCCGACTTCGACATCCCGGCCCGGTACGGGGTACGCCAGACCATCGGCGACACGCTGGGCATCGGCGGGATCTTCCGCGGCCTGCGGACCATTCCGGTGACCACCGCGCTGGCCCGGGACATGCACGACGTCTGCCCGGACGCCACCCTGCTCAGTTACAGCAACCCGATGGCCATGCTGCCCTGGTCGGTGTACGAGGGCACGCCGTTCACCCGGGTGTTCGGGCTGTGCCATTCGGTGCGGGACACCCAGGCCTTCCTGACCGACCTGGTCGGCGCCGATCCGGACCGGGTCCGGTTCCTGACCGCCGGCTTCAACCACCAGGCGTTCGTGCTCCGCTTCGAGCAGGACGGCCAGTCCCTGTACCCGCGGCTGGCCGAGGTCATCGACGGCTCGCCCGAGCTGCAGCGCCGGGTCCGGGTGGAGATCTACCGCCGGTTCGGCTACTTCCCGACCGAGTCCAGTGAGCACTCCGCCGAGTACGTGCCGTGGTTCATGCGCCACGACGACCAGATCGAGCAGTTCCGCATCTTCGTCGGCGACTACCTGGCCCGGTCCGAGGAGAACCTGCGCGAGCTCGAATCGCTGCAGCGGGCGCTGGCCTCTGACGAGCCGCTCGACCTGGAAGCCACGCACGAGCTGGCGTCGCTGTTCATCCACTCGCTGGAGACGGGCACCGAGCGCGAGCTGCACGTGAACATCCGCAACGGCGGCCTGATCACCAGCCTGCCGGAGGCGTGCTGCGTCGAGGTGCCCTGTGTGGTCGGAGCGGGCGGGCCCAAGCCGGTGCCCGTGGGCGCGCTGCCACCGCAGCTGGCCGCGCTCAACCGGACCTTCCTCAACGTGGTCGAGCTGACCGTCCGGGCCGCGCTGGAGGAGTCGCGCGACCACGTGTACCAGGCCGCGCTGCTCGACCCGAACACGGCGGCCACGCTCACCACGGCGCAGACCGTGGCCATGTGCGACGAGCTGTTCGCGGCGCACCGGGACCTGTTGCCCCAGGCATTCGGAGGCTGACCCGTGCGCATCCCCCGGCTCATCACGGCCGTCCTCACCGCCCTGCCCCTGGTCATCGCGATCCCCGCCGCGGCCGGATCGACCGCCGCGGCGGCGGCACCGACGGCCCCGCAGATCCCGCCGCCGGTCCACCGGGGCACGCTGCGGATCGCCGGCCAGCACCGGGACGGCGCGCTGGTCACGGCGTCCGGGCTGGCCTGGCACGCGCCCCGGCTGCCCCGCGGCATGAAGCTGCTCAGCTTCGCGGTCGCCTACACCTGGCAGAGCTGCGCGCCCAGCGGGCGGCACTGCACCACGGCGGCGGGCTCGACGGCCACGCCGTTCGCGGCCCGCCAGTACCGCGTCGGGCACGCCGACACGGGCCGGCGGCTGCGGGTCACCGAGACCGCGGCCGAAACGGTCCAGACCAAGGCGCGGAACTTCACGTTCCGGGTCCTCCGGCGCTCCGTGAGCCGGCTGGCTGGCGTCCCCGTCCGCGCGTACCAGCGGCATCAGCGCCCGGTTAGTTATTTCCGCAACGGAACCCCGGAGCGCCGCACCGCCTCGGCTGAGGAGTACTTCGGTGTCGCCGCGCCGCACTACAACGCCGGGGACGGGAAGCCCGGCCAGCAGTACCGGGTGGACCGGGGCCCGTGGCGGCCGATGCCGGCCAATCACGTGTTCTACACCGGGAAGCTAGCCGTCGGCCCGCACCAGGTCAGCGTGCGCACCGCGAACCGGGCCGGATCGACGCAGATCCGGTTCGGCTGGCGGGTCGTGCCGCTGCCAGCCCCGCTGGCCTGCCAGCCGCGCCCTGGGCAGCGGTGCTGGTACCCGCCGCATCTGGCCGCCAACCACCGGCCCATGCGCTGGGACTGGCAGATCGGCCTGACCACGCCGCTGAAGCGGACCGGGAAGCACGCCGTGGACATCTATGACATCGACGGGTTCCTCACCACCCGCGCCGAGGTCCACGCGGTCCAGGCCCGCTGGCCGGCCAGCACGCTGGCCCACCCGAAGACCATCTGCTACCTGGACCTGGCCTGGGAGGACTACCGCCCGGACGCCAGCTCACCGGCGCGGGGCGGCCTCTTCCCGGCCGCCACGCTCGGGAACGTGTACTACGGCTACCCCGAAGAGCGGTGGGTTGACTTCCGGCAGCTGGACGCGCTCAAGCCCATGCTGCGCGAGCGCATCGCCATGTGCGCGCGGAAGGGGTTCTCGGCGGTCGAGCTGGACGACATCGACAGCTTCGACCCGCCGTCCACCACCGGGTTCCGGCTCACCCCCGGTGACGCGCAGAACTACCTGGCCTACGCGTTCAACCTGATCCACGCCGACGGGATGACCGGGCTGTGGAAGAACTCGCCCTTGCTGTCCTGGTGGGGACGGCAGTATTCGGACGGGGCCGTGCTGGAGGAGTGCTACACCTACCACCAGTGCACCGCGGCCCAGCTGCGCGGCAGCAGCCAGTACGGGATCACCTGCACCGGGCTGTCCGGCGCGACGCCGTGCGGCTGGGACGACTTCACCACGGACCAGACGGCGGCGCAGCCCAACGGCAAGTGGGTGGGCGACGCCGAGTACGGGGCCGACCACTACGTCTGCAACCCCGGCCAGACCGGGCCGAAGTGCGGCGGCCAGCACGCGTACGCGGCGTTCTGCCGGACCCTGTACGACCCGCCCCTCGGCTTCGCGGCGGTCAAGTTCGACGTGGACCTGGACGGCCGGGTGTTCTATCCCTGCCCGGGCGGATCCTGAGCTAGAGTCCCGTGAGCCGCGGCTCCTTCACCGCGGCCGGGAGCGGGCGATGAGCGAGGCAGAGGGAGCAGCCGGGCCTGTCGGTGCCCGGCAGCGCTCGTACTGGTTACTGCTGGCCGGGGGCGGGCTGCTGCTGGGCGGCGCGGTCGCGCTGTACGCGTGGACGAACACCTGGGTAGGGCCGGTACGCGGCACCTCTACCGGGCCGCACGCCGGTACCCGGGGTGACGGGGCGCAGCGACGGCCACATCATCACCACGATGACGCCCGCCACGATCACGACGGCCGGCCACCAGGCGACCCCGGCGGTCACACCCTGAACCACGCCGGGCAGTCCCCCCGACGGGTGACCGGCCGGGAGGCGGTTCGCTGACATGAGCCGGTCGGTGAGGTAACTGCCGGCGACGATTCCGGCCAGCGCGCCGGTCACGGCCAGCAGCACCGCCTCCGCCAGGGACGCCAGCAGCAACTGCCCGCGGGCCACGCCCCGGGCCGACAGCATCGCGGTCTCCCCCTCGCGCTGGCTGGCCAGCAGCCGCGCGGCCAGCGCAGCCGCGGCGGTGGCCAGCAGCAGCAGTTGCAGCGAGCCGATGAGCAGGAGCGACCGGGACACGACCAGGCTGCTGGCCAGCGCGGCCAGAACCTGGGGCAGCCCGGTGGACACCTGGAGACCGCCGAGGGCCGGCCGGCCGCGCCAGCTGGCGACCATGGCACTCAGCCGGTGCCCCAGCGGACCCACCCGGCCGGGTGGGATGGCCGCGGTGTCCACAGTGATGAGCCAGGAGGCGGCGCTCACGGGCAGCCCGCCAGGCCCGAGGATGGACGGGTCGGCCAGCATCGGGCCGTATGTGACAAAAGTTCCCTGAACGAATTTTCCTGAGGTACCTAGCAGGCTGAGCCGCCAGTACGGGCCGGTTGGGTCCCGCGGCCGGAACAGGCCAGTCACCATGAGCCGCACGGGCGCAGCGGTCAGGCTGTCCCGCAGCACCAGGACCTGGCCGACGGAAAAATGCAGCAGGCTGGCCGTGGTGACCGGCAGCGCCACGGCAAGCGGCCCCCCGGCCCGCCGGGGGCCGGGCCAGGTCCCAGCGGTGAGCGTGACGTGGGCCCGGACACCGCTGAGCACCGCCGCCTGGATCTGTGGTGGCTGGGATGCACCGTGCGGGGCGGGCAGGGCCAGCTGATCCGACCAGCGGCCGCTGGCCAGCGTGAAGGGAACCCCGCCCAGGGCCGAGCGAAGCGAGGAGCGGATGACGGACTCGTCGGCGCGGGCCCGGGCCACACCGAACTGCCCGCTGATCTGGATCGGGGTGGCTGGGGCCTGGGCCAGCCGGGCATGAGCGGCCGCGGGCAGCGCCCGCCCGGCGAAACCGGCCAGCCCGGTGGTGACGGTCACTGACACCAGGATGGCCAGCAGCAGGCTGGCGGGCAGCAACGGCGCGGACCGGGTGCGCCGCAGCACGAACTGCACTCGGGACCCGCGCGCCGCCCCGCTACCACCGGGCCGGGCGGCGTCGCGCACGTCCGTCTCCAGGCTCCGGCCCATAAGGTGACGCTACTTACCGGCGGGCCGCCTGCCAGGTCCGGGGAAATGATGGTTACCCCTTTGGCGCGGAATCGTTAAGAACCTTAGCCGTTACTAGATCCTGGCGCCCGCCAGGCAGCGGTCCGCCGGCCTCCGTGAGCGCCCGCCCGGTCGCCGCGCGGGCGCCCCTGGCGGTCAGGCCAAATTACCCGGCCGGCTCCCGGCCCGGTTCTTCAGCCCGGGGGACGGCGGGCTCCCCGGGCGGGGCCGGCGGATGAGCGTTGGCGGGGACGGATCCGCGGTCGTTGGCCGATCCCTGGTCGTTGGCGAGGCCGGATCCGCGGTCGTTCGCGGGGACGGAACCGCGGCCGTTGGCCGCGATGTCCGGCCACGCTTCCTCCGTCGTGCTGTCCGTCGGCCGCCCGTTCTCCCAGGGGCGCGCCCGGTAAAGCCAGTAAGCCCCGCCGGCCAGCGCCACCAGGCAGAGGATCCAGCCCAGCGCCGTCGTGCCGACCCCGACGTACTTCAGGCCCGACGCGAAGATCACGAACGTGATGATGGGCCTGATGAACCGGTCGGGCGCCCTCGACGACAGGTATGAGCCGATCAGCACGGCGGGCACGCTGCCGACCACCAGGGAGGCGGTCACCCCGAACTGGACCGTGCCGAAGATCAGGGCCCCCAGGGCGGCCGCCGCGGTGAGCGGGACCGCCTGCGTCAGGTCGGTGCCGACCAGCTGGCCGGCGCTGAGCAGCGGGTAGAGGAAAAGCAGCAGCACGATCATCAGCGACCCGGATCCAACCGAGGTCAGGCCCACGATCACGCCGCCGATCATGCCGATCAGGATGGTGGGTACCGGGCGCACGGTGACCTTGTGCACCGTGCCGATCCGCTGATTGCCCGATCTGCGGTCCAGGATGTAGCGGAACACCATGGCGCCCGCCCCGACCAGCAGCGCTACGCCCAGGGCGACCTCGACGTGCTTTTGCTGCGCGGAACTGCCGCCGAACAGATGCAGCAGGTAAGCGCCGACAAACGCCATCGGTACCGACCCGACCACCATCCAGCCAACCAGGCGCAGGTTGACTGTGCCCTTGCGCAGGTGCACCGCCGCCCCGACCGGCCGCATCAGCACGGCGGCCACCAGGTCACTGGAGATGGCCGCGGACGGCTTCACCCCGAACAGCAGGATCAGCATGGGCGTCATCAGGGCGCCCCCGCCCGCGCCGGTCAACCCGACCAGCAGCCCCACGACCGCGCTGCCCAGGACGATATAGGGATTCAGGGTCATCGCTGGCTCATCTTTTCTCCCAGGCTGGCAGGCAATTCCTATTAACAAGGTTTTCAAATATAGACATTGAGGTGACCGCTGGGAAGAAGCCCCCTCGCCGGTGGTGACCAGGCGGGAAAGCGGCAGGTATTGCCTATAATTATGAACAATTTAATAGGGATAAGGTTCGCTGAGCTTATTGACTGGCTGCGACCGATTGACTGGCTGTGGCCGACCCCCTGAGGCTCGCCCCTGACTCGCTGAGGCGCCGGGCCAGGCGCGTGCGGAGGGCCGCCCGGTCACCATCGCCAGAGCTCCGCGAGAAGGCGTCCCCGGCCGGTCGTGGAGGAGAGCTGCGGCCGGGCGGGCATCCGTTCGCTGTCGAGAACACATTCGAAAGTGAGATGCACTCTGGGTCGTTGTTCGATACTATGGTGAGGAAGGTAAGCTGCCGGACCTGCCGGGAGGTGCTCAGGTGCCAGCTGACCCGATGCACCCTGCCGACCCGGCAGACCCGGCCGGGCCCGGTCAGCAGCCAGCTGGCTTACCTGCAGCGCATGCTCGTGGCGGGGAGCGCCAGAGCCCGGACGCCGGGGGCCCGGATCCTGAAGGCAGTCCCGCCGGCCGGGATCTGCATCCTGGTGTGGATGACTGGGATCCGGGGGACTGGGATCCGGGGGCTGGGACCTGGCTGGCCGTGTACCCGCCGGCCGGGATCTGCGTCCTGGTGTGGATGACTGGGATCCGGACGCGGGCGCCCCGCCCGCGCCGGTCAACCCGACCAGCAACCCCACGACCGCGCTGCCCAGGACGATATAGGGATTCAGGGTCATCGCTGGCTCATCTTTTCTCCCAGGCTGGCAGGCAATTCCTATTAACAAGGTTTTCAAATATAGACATTGAGG
>DASQRM010000039.1:0-30156 GCA_035642895.1 Streptosporangiaceae bacterium
GAACGACCGGGCGGATCAGGTCATCGCGGCAGAAGCGGCCGGCCGGTACCGGTTCCTAGCGTCGGAGGTGCGCCGAACGCCGGCCAGCTGAGGAGAGAGCGATGGGCCTGGAAGAACACCTGCCGCGCGGGTTCCTGCACACGACCGTGGAGAAGGGCAGCCGCGCCCTGGCTCGCGGTCGATGACATCGCGTGGGCCGCCCCGCAGCACGCATCCAGGACCTGACTTCAGCCAGCGAAACGGCTGGCGCTAATACTCGTGGCGCTGACCACGAGAGCGGAACATTTCTCCAAGACACCCGGCGGAGCGCCAGCGATGCTGGCAGTCATGTCCGGCATGGCTCCATGACCTGCTGTGCACCGCGCTGCTCTTCACCATCGGCGCACCAAAGGTGATCGACGCAGGCTACGGGAACCCGGGGGGCTCCGGGACGCAACATCCGGCCAAGAGCAGACGCAGCGCGCCGACTGGCACGGCTGCCAGGCTGACCGGCGCGGCGATTATCAAATACTTGACAGGATGGCAGGAGGCAGTGCGATGGCAGAGGACATGCCCGGCGATCCGGGCGCTGACGGCCGGTTCGTGCGGCTTGTCGATGGTGACATGCATGTGGTGGAGGACGGCAAGCCTGGTGCGCCCGGCTTGCTGCTGATCCACGGTTCCGCGGGTTCGACGACCTGGTGGGACCCGGTGGTCCCGGCCCTGGCGGGCGCCTGCCGTGTTATCCGTGTCGACCTGCTCGGCCACGGCAGGTCGTCCAGCCCGGCCGGCGGTTACGACATCCCCACTCAGGCCCGCCGGGTCGGCGCCGCGCTGGACCGGCTCGGCGCGGGCCGGGTGATGCTGATCGGGCATTCCATGGGGTGCATGGTGGCCACGGCCCTGGCCGAGCAGCGGCCCGACAAGGTGGCGGCACTGGCGCTTATCGACATGGGCCCGAGCCTGGACGCTGCGATCCCTGACGGCCTGCTCGTCCGGCTCCTGCTGGCCCAGTTCCCCGGGCGGCTGCTGTGGCGCCTGCGGAGTGAAGCCACTATCCGCAAGGCCATGCGCTCCGCCTTCACCCGCCCTATCGACATCCCCGGCGCCATCATCGAGGCCGCGCTGGGGATGACCCACCGCGCCGTCGCGGGGACGGCCCGCGGATCCGACGACTACATGAGGCAGCAGAGCCTCCCCGACCGGCTAGCCGAGCTCGGCGTCCCGGCGCTGGTGATCTTCGGCACCGAGGACGCGCGTTATCCCTCCTCGTCGGCTGCCGCCTACCTCGTCGTGCCCGGCGCCCGCGTCGAGTTGCTGCCCGGCGTGGGACACACCCCGATGATGGAAGACCCGCAAGCGACCAGCACATTGCTGCTGGAGTTCGCCGCAGCCGCAGCGCACCCCCACTGACAGCGCCCCGCTACCGCCAGGGGCTGTGCTGTTCGCGGGTATCACGGTATGCATCGCGCTGCTGGGCATCGTGGTGCTCGGGCTCAGCTTCCTGAACGGCCTGGCCGTGGCCTCCGCGCTCACCGTCGCGTTCACCGTGGCCGCCGCCGTCACCTTGATGCCCGCGCTGCTCGGCGTCTTCGGGATGCGATTGCTGAGCCGGCGACCGGGTGGTCAGCTGCCGCGGCGAGTTCCCGGCCGCGCGTCTGATCCGTCCAGAGCTTAGGCTCCGCATCGCTCATAGGCTCCCTGCCAGCATCACCTCTTACAGTGGTGTCACCATGACTCTGCGCAGGTCAGGACAGGCGTACTGTCATCATTGACCAGGGCCGTGAGAGAGCCGAGCCTGGGGGTATGCGATATGAAAGCAGCGTTACCTCAGTCTCGTGGATCCCGTCCGAGGCAGTCACCGGCCCCAGCCGGCTGGCCTTCGACTCGGGATTCGGCCACTACGACGACCCGCCGTCCGCGGAACTCGGGGACCTCGAGGAACTCCGCGCGGCGGACAAGTTCCGGTTCGCCAACATGCTGCGGACCTGGATCGAGGTCGGCGACGACGGGCAGATCAGTGACGCCGGCTACGCCGGCACCGGCATGATCGGCTCCACCACACTCCAGCTGGCCGGCCTGCACGCCCGCTTCCAAGCGGTCAAGCTGCCCGACATCCAGCGCCCACCCGAGCAGGGGCCGGGCTGGGTGCGGTTCACCCAGACCGTCGGCGGCCGCACCGGGGTACCCATGCCCCGGCCGGTCAAGCACCCCCCCTACGTGCAGTGGCTGGCCCCGCTGGTGTGGACCACGCTGACGCTGACCCTGCACGCGGACGGCACCGCCGAACCCGCGATGACCGGGGCGAGCACGTTCCCCCGGCACTGGGTCTACGGCGCCGACGGCCACCTGACCCACAAGTCCGGCCTGACCGACTACGCCGGCTGGTCCGGCACGTCGTTCGGCAAGCACAGCCCGTGGGGGGACGAGGATTCCCCGGCGCTGGTCACCGCGGTCGAGACCGCCCTGGAACGGGCCCTGTCCGTCCAGTTGATGCACGGTGCGGCCAAGCCGGTGATCAGCCGGTTCAGCGCGGGCGACACGCTGGTCCGCCAGGGCGAAGCCGGAACCTCCATCTATCTGGTGCTGGACGGGATCATTCGGGTGGAACGGGAAGGCGAGCAGCTCGCTGAGTACGGTCCCGGGGCGATACTCGGCGAGCGGGCCCATCTGGAAGGCGGTGTCCGCACGTCCACACTGGCCGCGGTGACCGACTGCCGGGTGGCGTCGGTAGAAGCCAGCCAGTTCGAGCATGATGCTCTAGTGGAACTTTCCGGGGGTCACCGGCGCGAAGACGCCGGCCGAGGCTGAGGTGCGGATACACCTCTGTGGGGTGCGGGGATCGACTCCCGCACCAGGAGCGGAGTTTCTCCGCTACGGGGGGCACACTTCATGCGTTGCGATCGCCCACGACGACGCGTCGGTGCCGGCGCTGATCCTGGACGCCGGCACCGGACTGCGGCGGGCCACCGCGCTGCTGGACGCCCGTCCCTTCGAGGGCGCCATCCTGCTCACTCACCTGCACTGGGATCATGTTCATGGGCTCCCGTTCTTCCGGGCCGGCGACCGGGCGGACGCCCGGGTCACGTTGCTGCTGCCGGTGCAGGACTCCGCGGAGAGTGCCATGTCGGTGCTGGCCCGGGGTATGTCCCCGCCGCACTTCCCGATCGGGCCGGATGGCCTGCGCGGCGACTGGACGTTCGGCACCATGCCACCCGGGCAGCTGAAGGCCGAGGGGTTCACCGTGGAGGCTCGCGAGGTGCCGCACAAGGGCGGCCGGACCTACGGGTACCGGGTCAGCGACGGGCACTCCGTGCTGACCTACATCCCCGATCACTGCCCCACCCTCCTGGGGCCCGGGCCGGACGGGCTGGGCGAGTATCACCCGGCCGCGCTGGACCTGGCGGCCGGTGCCGACCTGCTTATCCACGACGCGTTCCTGCTGGCCGGCGAGGTGCCCGCGGAGGCGTCGTTCGGCCATGCGGCGGCGGAGTACGCGGTGGGCCTGGGGGCGCGGGCCGGAGCCCGGCGGGTGGCGCTGGCGCACCACAAGCCGGACCGGACGGACGCGGACCTGGACCAGCTGGCCGCCCGGTTCGCGGCGGGCCCGCCCGGGCTCCCGGACGTCATCGTCGGCGCCGAGGGCGAGATACTCGACCTATGAGTAGCCCTACTCCAGGCGCCGACGCGATCGTGGTCGGATCCGGCCCCAACGGGCTGGCCGCCGCGATCACCATGGCCCGGGCCGGGCTCAAGGTCCAGCTCATCGAAGGGGCGGGCACGCCCGGCGGCGGCTGCCGGACTGCCGAGCTCACCCTGCCGGGGTTCCACCACGACGTGTGCTCGGCGGTCCACCCGCTCGCCGCGTCCTCCCCGTTCTTCACGAGCATCGACCTGGCGGCCCGCGGGGTCACGCTGTGCACCCCCAAGGTCGCGTTCGCCCACCCGCTGGACGGCGGGCGCGCCGCGGCGGTCGCGGGCTCAGTCGAGGAGACCGCGGGCGGCCTCGGCCGTGACGCCGGCGCCTACCGGCGGCTGCTCGGCCCGCTGGTCCGGGAGGTGGGGCTGACCCTGCCGGAGATCCTCGCCCCGCTCCGGTCCGTGCCCCGGCATCCGCTGGCCATGGCCCGGTTCGGCCTCGATGGCCTGCCGCCGGCCACGATCGTGGCCCGGCGGTTTCGCACCGAGGAAGCCCAGGGCCTGTTCGCCGGGGTAGCCGCACACTCGATGCTGCCGCTGAGCGCCCCGGTGACCAGTGCGTTCGGGCTGCTGCTCACGATGGCGGCGCACGCGGTGGGCTGGCCGGTGGTGGAGGGAGGAAGCGCCCGTCTCACCGACGCGCTGCTCGCCGAGCTCGCGTCCCTGGGCGGCGAGCTGGAGACCGGCCATTGGGTGCGCTCCCTCGACGAACTGCCGCCCGCCCGGGCTGTCCTGCTCGACGTGACCCCCCGCCAGCTGATCGCGCTGGCCGGCGACCGGCTGACCGGGCCGCATCAGGCCGCGCTGCGACGGTTCAGGTACGGGCCGGGGGTCTGCAAGGTGGACTTCGCGCTGAGCGGCCCCGTGCCGTGGCAGGCCCCGGCCTGCCGGGAGGCGGGCACCGTGCATCTCGGCGGCACGCTGGCCGAGGTGGCCCGCAGCGAAGCCGACGTGAGCGTGGGCCGGATGCCGGACCGCCCGTACTGCCTGGTCGCCCAGCCGGGCGTGGTCGACCCGACCCGCGCGCCCGCCGGGCGGCACACCCTGTGGGCGTACTGCCATGTGCCCTCGGGCAGCTCCGGCGACGTGTCCGGCCTCATCGAGGCGCAGATCGAGCGCTTCGCGCCCGGCTTCCGCGACCTGGTCCTGGCCAAGTCGGTCCGGACCGCCGCCGACATGGAGCGCTACAACCCGAACTACGTCGGCGGCGACATCAACGGCGGGGCCGGGACCCTGCTGCAGACTGTGCTGCGGCCCACCCCGCGGTGGAACCCGTACCGGACCGCGATCCCCGGCGTGTACCTGTGCTCCAGTTCCACCCCGCCCGGCGGCGGCGTACACGGCATGTGCGGCCAGAACGCCGCCCAGGTGGCGCTCGCCGACCACTTCTCGTGATCACGGTCAGTTCCTGACGCAGCGCGCCCCTCACTGACCGTGATCACGATCGCGGCTAGCTGGGCAGAGCCCAGGACTGGTTGGCGGCCCCGGTGCAGGACCAGATCTGGAGCTGGGTACCGGGGGTGGTAGACCAGCCAGTGTCGTCGAGGCACTTCCCGGACTCCGGGTTCAGCAGTGCGCCGTCGCTCTGCGGCACCCAGACCTGGGCCCCGGTGCCGTTGCAGTCGTAGAGGTCCACCGTCGTGCCATTGGCGGTGCCGGCCGCATCCACGTCCAGGCACTTGCCAAGAGCCTGGAGCGTGTTCCCGGAGGCGACGGTCCACTGCTGGGCGTTCGTGCCGTTGCACGTGTAGACCTGCACGGCGGTGAAATTAGCGGAGCTGGCCCCGCGTACGTCGACGCACAGGCTGCCGTACCCGGTGATCGGCCCGGTCGCACTGGTGCCACCGCCACCGCCGCCACCGCCGCCACCGCCGCCACCGCTGGTGATCGCGTTGAAGATCTTCGAATAGGCGTAGCCGAGCGGCTTGTCGTAGCCGTCGACCTCCCAGAACGAGAGTTCGGCGACGCCGTGGGACGCCGCGAAGCTCTCCAGCGTGGACGCGTTGGACTGGGAGAAGAACTCGTTGTCGTCATTCTGGCCCGCGATCGGGGTCAGCCCCATCCGGGCGTACGCCGCGCTGGTGCTGATGCCGTACAGGCTGGCCAGCTGGGACGCGGTCGCCTGGGCCGCGGACTCGGCGTCGGACAGCGGGTTCTGGCCGTTGCCGAAGTCCATGGTCATGATGTTGACCACGCTGACCTTGACGCCGTAGGTCTGGGCACTCTGCAGCACGCCGAGTTCCGCGGACGGGAGGCCGTTGGGCGCCACGGCGAGGGTGTAGTCGACCTGGACCGCGGGGTTCTGCGCCTGCAGCGCGGCCAGGGCCTGGTTGCGCCGGGTGTTCGCGGCCGTGTCGCCGAGCGTGGATCCCTCGATGTCGAAGTCGAGCCGGTCCACGCCGTAGGTGTTCACCACGTTGGCGTAGGCCGCGGTCAGCGACGACACCGACGTGCAGGTCTGGGCCAGTTCACCGCCGCTCTCCCCGCCGAACGAGATGATGGCGCTGCCGCCCGCGGCTTTGAGCGAGTTCACCTGCGAGGTGAATGCCCCGACCGCGGCGCCGCCGTCTTCCCATTCCGGGGTGCAGCCGGACTGCGGAATCAGGAACGCCAGCGTGTAGTACGCGTCGCCGCTGGCATTTAGGTCGGCGGCCATATCGCCGGCGTCACCGCTGGTGATCTGCAGGTACGGGGCGGCGTAGTGAGCGGGCGGGGTCGCCGCCGCAGCGGCCGGCGCTAACCCGGCACAGACCCCGCCGATGGCGAGGGGCAGGGCCAGCAGGGGCGCCGCCAGCGGCAGCGTCCAACGTGTGCGTCGCATGCGGGGATCCTTTCCTCGGGGGCCATTGCCAGGCCCTGACAACAAACTATTAATAAACTTTCCTAATAGTGGCCTGAGGTTATGCCTCCCCGCCCCCGCGGTCAATCCCTCCCTGACCGCGACCAATCCCTGGCCGGCCCCGCGGCCGATCCCTCGCCGTCCACATGGCCAATCCCTGGCCGGCCCGCCGCCAATCCCTGGAAGGCTGGCGCGAACACGGGCACCCGCAGCCAGCGAATTCGGGACCTGTAGATCACGCCAACCACACAGGCCCCAGAAAGCCCGGCCCAGCGACTCCCCGGGCTGATGATCAACCGATTGGTGACGCTCCAGCGTCACCAATCAGTTGATCACGGGCGTGCGGACGGCTGCCGGCAACGGGCGGGCGGCTGCCGGCAACGGGCGGGCGGCTGCCGGCAACCGACGTGCGGGCGGGCGCCGGGCAACGGACGAGCGGGCGCCGGGCGGCAGATGCTGTACATGTACATAGAAGCTATGTACACTAAATTGCGTGACAGGGCAGCAGCAGGGTCCTCCGATTACGGGGCTGGTGTGGAGGTTGTCGATGCGGTGGCGGTCGGCCATCGACCGGGCCATCACCCCGCTCGGGCTCACCAACGCGCAATACTCGGTGCTCGCCCCCCTGCTGGGGATGGAGCGGTCCGGCCAGCGGCCGAGCCAGCGCCAGCTGGCCGACTTCACCGGGCTCGAACCGCTCTACGTCTCCAAACTGGCCCGGGCCCTGGAGCAGGCCGGCCTGATCGAGCGCAGCGGCAACCCGGACGACAGCCGGGCGGTCCAGCTCAGCCTCACCGACCAGGGCCGGGAGGTTACGGCCCAGGCCACCGAACGGGTCCGGGGGCTGCAGGACGAACTGACCGCCCCGCTCGGCGGCCTGGACAGCCCGGCCACCCGGAACCTGATCGACGCGCTGCACACCCTGCTCGGATCCACCCCTCCGCACACCCAGACAGGAGCAGACCAATGACGCAATCCGCCGCTCTCCAGGGCCCGGCCCTCAACGGACAGGACATCGGGCAGGCCGAGCACGCCACCCGGGCCGTGCTGGACCGGCTGCTGGCCCGGACCGGCACCCAGTTCCACGGCTGGGTGATCATCAACCAGCTCGCCGCCAGCGGTGGCGCGCTGGGCGAGGAGGAGCTGACCGGCCGGATCACCCACGGCCTCAAGATCGGCGAAGATGCGGCGCACGCGGCCGCGGCCGAGCTGGCCTGGCAAGGGCTGATCAGCCGTGAGCCCGCGGCGGGAGGAGAGACGCAAGTCGCCCTCACGCCCGCCGGAACGGCCCGCTTCGAGCAGATCCAGGGCGGTATCGGCCAGGTCGCCCAGCGCCTGTACGGCGGCCTGCCTAAGAGCGATCTGGCCATCGCGCACCGCGTGCTGGCCACCGTGACCGAACGCGCCAACGCTGAGCTGGCCGGCGCCGAATCGGCTACGGGATGAGGGCGATCTTGCCCTGGGTGTGACCTCCCATGATGCTCCGGTGCGCCTCCGACACCTCGGCGAGCGGGAAACTCTGCGACACGAAGACCCGGAGCTTCCCGTCCTGGGCCAGCCGGGCCAGCTCCAGCCGGGCGGCCTCGCGGATCTCGGTGCCCGGGTCCGCGCCTGGCGCCCCGCCGAGCACCCTGATGCCTGTCGCGAGCCCGCGCTCGAACGAGACGATGGTGGCGATCCGGGTCCGGTCGGGAACCAGCACGAACGACACGTCCAGCGCCTCGTCCGAACCCGCCAGGTCCAGCGCGGCATCCACGCCGTCCGGCGCGGCGGCCCGGACCCGGTCCATCAGGCCCGTGCCGTACTCGACGGGGATGGCGCCCAGCTCGCGGAGGAAGTCGTGCCGCGCCGGGAGGGCCGTGCCCACCACGGTGGCGCCGCGCTCTACGGCGAGCTGGACCGCCATGACGCCCACTCCCCCGGTGGCCCCGTGGATCAGCACGGTGTCGCCCACGCTCACCCCAGTGACAGCCAGCAGATGCCAGGCGGTCACTCCGCCAACCATCAGCCCGGAGGCCTGGGCCCAGTCGAGCGTGTCCGGCTTGGGCACCAGCGCGGCGGCTGGCACCACAAGCTCAGCGGCGTAGGCGCCGGGTGCACGGTACGCGATGACCGCATCGCCGGCCCGGATCGGGCCGGCCGGGCCGACCGCGCCAACGCCGGCCAAGGTGACCACGCCCGCGGCTTCCGAGCCCAGCCGCAGCGGCAGCCGCTCGGGATCGGCGCCCATCATCCCGCTGTAGACCTTGTAGTCGACCGGGTTGACCCCGACCGCCCGGACCGCAATGAGCGCCTCGCCCGCGCCGGGCTCGCCGGGTGCCAGATTGGCGATCTCCAGCACGTCGGGTCCGCCAAACGCGGTCGCGAGTACGACAGCTGACATGTCAGCCCGATCCCCCCTTCGCTACCGCTTTAATCCCCCGGATCATTCCCTCCGGCGCGCCCGCGAACCGATGACCCCGTCCGCCCGCCAGGCCAGGATGGACCGGCGCGACAACCCGGACAGAATCGACAGCGCGCTTCCGGCGGAACCGACCGAAAACGCGGACGCTACCGAGCCGACCGACCCGATAGACAGAATGGAACCGGCCGACCCGATCGAGAGAATCGAGCCGGCCGAGCCAATGGACAGAATCGAGCCGCTCGACCCGATACTCAGGATCGAGCCGGCTGAACCTGTGCCTGCAGACGACGGGCTGGCCGGTGATGAGCCAGCGGACACTGGGTTACGGATGCTCCGCATGACGGCATTCTCGCAGCCCCCGCCGATCACACCTGGAAGCGGGACGCGCGAATAACCCGTCAGACGGGGCGGCCCGCCGCAGCCTCGAGTGATTCGGGATGCACGCGACGGTAATGCTCGGTCAGGACCTCACTGGCCTGCCCGGGCTTGTGAGCGATGGTGCGCTGGCATATTTCGCAGCGCAGTACCGGGAGCTGAGTCACGGTAACGGGGTAGCGGGGTTTACTCATCTCACGGTCTATTCTGCCAGATCTGGCCGCTCCCATCACCCCGCAACGCCGTTAAATACCAGCTCCCGGCCCTTAAGTCGGACAGGCGGCGAGAGCCGGACAACGGGCGAGGTGATCATTTACCACACCGGTAGCCTGCAGGAAGCTGTACGTGATCGTCGATCCGACGAAGGTGAACCCACGCCGCTTCAGGTCCTTGCTGAGCCGGTCGGACAGCTCGGTCCGGGCGGGCAGCTCGGCCACGCTGCGGGGGCGGTTGACCAGCGGCGTGCCGTCCACCCAGGCCCACAGGTAGCTGGCGAACGATCCGTGCTCCTGCTGGGTGGCCAGGAAGGCGCGGGCGTTGCGGACCGTGCCCGCCACCTTGAGCCGGTTGCGCACGATGCCCGGGTTGGCCAGCAACTCAGCCAGCTTCGCGTCGTCGTAGCGGGCGATCAGCTCCGGGTCAAAGCCGTCCAGCGCGCGGCGGTAGTTGCCCCGCTTGCCGAGGATGGTGGACCAGGACAGCCCGGCCTGCGCGCCCTCGAGGAGCAGCATCTCGAACAGGTAGCGGTCGTCCCGGGACGGGCGGCCCCACTCGTCGTCGTGGTAGGCACGCATCGCGTCCGAGCCCTCGGCCCAGTCGCAGCGGCGCGGTGTTTCTGGTTGGGCCGCTGGGTCTGGCACCGGGGGTTCGGGCACGTCGGCTCCGGATGCGTGGGGTTCGCTCATCGGGTCCAGCGTCCCACGGGCCACCGACACCCGCGGGCTATCCCTCGGTCTGGCCGTCCCCGGCCGGCGCCCCGGCTCTGGCGGGCGGCACCCCCAGCATCTCTGCGAACCGGGCCACCATCATGTCCCGGCCCTTGAGCTCGGCCACCATGACCGGCGGGAGGAGGTCTCCGGTGCCGGGCCGCTGGCCCGAGCCGCCCTCCGGCCCGATCGGCACGACGATGCTGGCCGGCGCGGCCTCGTACCGGCTGAGCTCCACGCCGTCCGCACCGGATCCCGCGGCGATCAGCTTGGAGATGTTCTCGGCCACGATCGCGGCCTGACGGCCCGCCGCGCCCGCCACCTTCCGGTCGGCGGTGGACACGTCACCCAGCGCGAACACCCGGTCCTGGCCCGCGACCTGCAGGGTCGGCGAGACCTCGATCAGCCCGTCCGGACCGCGGGCCCCGGCGAGACCGCCAGCCAGGTAGTCGCTGACCGGGATGACGCCGTAGCAGCGGAACCAGATGTCCGCGGTCACCTCGGTCCCGGCCTGCGTCGCTACGGTAAAGGTTCGCAGCTCGCCCGGCTCGACGGGTGGCTCGGCCCGCAACGGGCTGCCCAGCAGCAACTGCACACCCAGTTCCCCGAGCTGGCGGCGCAGTTCCGCCCGCAGGTCCGGCCGGAACGGCCCGCCGAGCACGTCGTCGGCCACATCGACCAGCGTCACCCGCTTGGACGGCCAGGCCGCCTTGATCTCGCCGGCCAGCTCGATGCCGACTGCCCCGGCGCCGACCAGCAGCACCCGGGCCGCGGCGGCCAGCGCCGCATGGGTGCCGAGCGTCTTCTCGTGCGCGTCTGCGGTGCGGTCCAGGTCACTCTTGGCCGGGAACGGGTAGGTGGACCCGGTGGCCAGCACGATGTAGTCCGCGGGGAGTTCGTCGCCGGAGGCCAGCACCACCCGGCCCGTGTCCACCTTCGCGGCCCGGTCGTGCACCACCCGGCCGCGGCTCAGCAGCCTGCCGTAGGGCAGGTAGATCCGCGGCAGCCAGGACGGGTCCACCAGCGCGCGCAGGGCGGCGACGTTATGCACGAACGCGTCCTTCGGCTCGACCAGCACGACCGACGCCACGTCGTCGAGCGACTTGGCCACGTTGATCCCGCCGTAACCGCCGCCGATGACGACGACGGCCGGCTGGGCCGGGGAAGGCTCGCTCATCTGAACTCCTGTTCCTGGCTGCTTCACGCCGATACGCGGCGACACATCTATTCTGTATCACAGAACATCTGCTGTGCAACTCATCGGCAATCCAGCTCGTCTGGGGTAGGCTCGTGACATGGCAGCACCCTCTGGATTCCTGGCCGGAACCGGGGCGGCCCGTGCCCCGGCGCCAGACGCGGCGGCTCGCATCCCGGCACCAGACCCGGCGGACTGCACCCTCAGCAACGACCTGGGCTGGGCCCTCGGCGTGGTCTTCCGCGGCTACGTCAAGGCCACCCACGAGGCCCTGGCCGACCTGCCCGGCGGTCCCCGTGGCTACCAGGTACTCACCGCAGCCGCCGGGGATGAGCACGGCAGCCAGCTGGCCCTGGCCCAGCACCTGGGCGTGGACCGCACGGTCATGACCTACCTGCTGGACGACCTCGAGGCCGCCAGGCTCATCGAGCGCCGCCCGGACCCCGCCGACCGCCGGGCCCGGCGCATCGTGGCCACCCCGGACGGCCGCAGCTGCCTGGCTCGCCTCGACGAGCGGCTGCGGGCCGCCGAGGAACAGCTGCTCAATGGCCTGGACGCCGGGCCGGACCGCCAGGTGTTCCGCACCCTGCTGCGCCGGCTGGCCCTGCACGCCAGCGCGGGTGAGCCGGTCCGCACGGCGTGCGACGCGGCGGCGGACGTGGCCCGGATGGGCGGGCCTGCGGGCGGCGCCGGAGACGGCGCTGCGGGCCGGACGCCGCCCGCCCCAGACCTGCGGCATTAGTCTCACGGAGCATGACGGAGCCGATCTACGTGGGCAATGCGGCCGCTGACGCGCCGGCCGGCCGCGGCTGGCTGCTCGGGCACTTCCAGCCGCCCGGTGACCCCCGGCACAGCGACGGCGTCGAGATCAAGTGGGCCATCCATCCCCGCGACGACCGGCGCCCGCAGTGGGTCACCGGCGAGCGGCGCTCGGCGGCGATCTTCCTGGTCAGCGGCCGGTTCCGGGTCGAGCTCCCGGGCCGCAGCGTGCTGCTCGCCCAGCAGGGTGACTACGTGGTGTTCCACGGCGTGGACCATTGCTGGCACGCCGAGGAGGCGTCGGTCGTCCTGGCGGTCCGCTGGCCCTCAGTCCCGGGGTACTCCATCACCCCGTAGCAAAGCCGTCTCTCAGGAGGAAGTGTGCAGGTACTGGAGCGTTTCGCGCTGGATGGCCGCAAGGCCGTGGTCACCGGGGGGAATCAGGGACTGGGCAAGGCGTTTGCCGCCGCCCTGGCGGAGGCCGGCGCCGATGTCATGATCGTGGCCCGGGACACCGGCCGGAACGCGGCGGCCGCGCGGGACCTGAAAAGCCAGGGCCTGGAGGTATCCGCGCTCGATGCGGATCTCACCCGCGACGCGGACGCCGCGATGGACGCCGCGGCCGGGCAGCTCGGCGGGCTGGACATCCTGGTCAACAACGCCGGTGTCTGCTACCACGGCGAGTCGTGGCAGGTCACCGACCAGGAGTGGGACGACGTGTTCGACCTGAACGTCCGGGCGCTGTGGCGGTGCAGCCGGGCCGGCGGCCGGCATATGGCCGAGGGCGGCGGTGGCTCGATCATCAACGTCGGCTCAATCTCCGGGATGATCGTAAACCGCCCGCAGTGGCAGCCCGCCTACAACGCGTCCAAGGCCGCGGTGCACCAGCTGACCAAGTCGCTGGCCGCGGAGTGGGCCGGGCTGGGCATCCGGGTCAACGCGATCGCGCCTGGCTACGTGAAGACCGAGATGGCCCCGGTGGACCGCCCGGAATTCCGGCGGCACTGGATCGAGGACACGCCGCAGCAGCGCTACGCACTGCCCGAGGAGATCGCCCCGAGCGTGGTCTTCCTGGCCAGTCCCGCCTCGTCCTTCATGACCGGCTCAATTCTCGTCATCGACGGGGGCTACACGCTCTGGTGACTTAATTTCCCGCAAACGAAAACCCGCACCGCGCCGGTCACGCCCGCCCGGTTCGCCCGCTGCTGCGCCCGGGGTCCCCTGCGTAGGCTCACACCATGACCCAGCCCATGCTGGAGGTGGCCGGCGCGGCGAAGGCGTTCGGGAAAGTGACGGCGCTGAGCGGGGTGGATCTCGCGGTGGCGCCGGGGCGGATCGCCGCGTTGCTGGGCCCTAACGGGGCCGGCAAGACCACCCTGGTCCGCATCGTGGCCACGCTGGTCCGCCCGGACGCCGGCGTGATCCGGGTGGACGGCTTCGACGTGGTGGCCGATCCCTACGCGGTCCGCGCCCGGATCGGCCTGACCGGCCAGTACGCGGGGCTGGACGAGGCGCTGTCCGGCCGGGCCAACCTGATGCTGATCGGCCGGCTGGCGGGCCTCCGCCGCGGCACCGCCCGGGAGCGCGCGGCCGAGCTGATCGGCCGCTTCGACCTGGCCGCGGCGGCCGGGCGGGCGGTCGGCACCTACTCCGGCGGCATGCGCCGCCGCGCCGACCTGGCCGCCAGCCTGATGGCCCGGCCATCGCTGCTGGTCCTGGACGAGCCGACCACCGGACTGGACCCGGCCGGGCGGCGCCAGCTCTGGGAGTCGCTGGCCACGCTGCGCGATGAGGGTACGACCATGCTGCTCACCACCCAGTACCTGGAGGAAGCCGAGCGGCTCGCCGACCTGGTGTACATCCTGGATCAGGGCGAGCTGGTGGCCAGCGGCACGCCGGCCCAGCTGCGCGCCCGGACCGGAACCCAGCTGGTCGAGGCGCGGTTCGAGCCGGCCAGCGGGGCCGCGGCGGCCGCCCGCGCGCTGGCCGCCCGGCTGGGCCTGCCGCCGGAGCACCTGCCCGCGGACCCGGCGTCCGGGCGGCTCACCCTGGTCGCCCGGGACGGCGTGGGCACGCTGCTGGCGGTGGCGCAGGCGCTGGCCGCGGACGGGATCGCGGTCGCGGATCTCAGCCTGCGCGGACCCAGCCTGGACGAGGCGTTCCTGGCCCTGACCGGGCAGCACGCCCACCGGGAGGCATCGTGACCAGCCTGGCGGGCGCGCCGGTTCCCGCGCCCGCAGCCCCGGCGGCCCGGCCCGGGCCGGCATCCCGCCCCGGACCCCGCCGCACCGCGCGGGAAGCCGCGCTGATCTTCGGCCGCCAGCTGGCCGTTCTGCGGGCCAACCCGAGCCGGCTGCTCTACCCGCTGATCCAGCCCGTCGTGCTGCTGGTGCTGTTCCTGGCCATCTTCGCCGGGCTGGCCCGAGTCCCGGGTGCGACCTACCGGCAGTACCTGGTCCCCGGCATCATCGTGCAGAACGTGGCGCTGACCGCGCCGACGGTGGGGCTGGGCATCGTGCTGGACGCGGCCAGCGGGATCACCGACCGGTTCCGGTCGCTGCCGATAGCCCGCAGCGCGGTGCTGCTCGGCCGGATGCTCGCCGAGAGCCTGATCTTCGCTGTCCAGGCGCTCCTGGTGCTGGGCGTCGCGTCGCTCCTGGGGTTCCGGGTCGCGACCGGCCTGCCCGGGATGGCCGGCATCGTCGTGATCGCGATGACCTTCGGCGTCGCGCTGGGCATCACGATGTCGTGGCTGGCGCTGCGGATCCATGACCCGGACACCGCAGGCCGGGCCCTGTTCCTGCCGATGGTGCCGCTCACGTTCATCAGCTCGACGTTCACCCCGATCGACCGGCTGGCCGGGTGGCTCCAGCCGCTGGCCCGGGCCAACCCGGTCACGGCGGCCGTCAACCTGATCCGGACCCTGGCCGACGGCGGCCCGCTCAGCCGCGAGCCGCTGTACTTCGCGGTCTGGATCGCGGCGCTGTCCGTCGTCCCCGGTGTCCTGGCCGTCCGCCGCTGGCAGGGCGGCCGCTAGCCAGGAGGCGATGGCCGGGAGGCTGCTCCGTCTCCGGGCGGCCCCTCCCGGGGCGGCCCGTCTGTCGGCGGGCCATCGGCGGCGCCGGCCGCGGCGTTCACCGCCTCGCCGGCCACACCCGCCGCCGCGGCCAAGGGATCGGTGTCCTGCCAGATCTCCCGGACCACGACCTGGATGGCCCCGGCCGCCGGGATAGCCAGCAACGCCCCGACGAACGCGCCGAAGATCCCGCCGATCCAGCTGCCGATCTCCCCGCCGAACAGGATGGACAGCAGGACCAGCAGCGGGTTGACGCGCACGGTGCGGCTCATCACGACCGGGTTCAGCACGTGGTTCTCGATCTGGGTGTAGACGAGGAACACGACCAGGGTGATGATCCCGGCGCTGAGAGAGTGAGCCGCCGCGAACAGCACGGTGGGGATCCCGGCCAGCGCCCCGCCGATCATCGGCAGGAAGTCCACCAGGGCCACCCACAGCGCCCACAGGAACGGGAACGGCACGCCGACCACCAGCAGCGTGACGAACACGACCAGCCCGGCGATCACCGAGGTGAGGACGTTGCCGAGCATGTAACCGGTGACCGACCGGTTGACCTCGTGCGCGACCCGGGAGTACCGGGCCGCGCGCTCCGGGGCCATCGCGCCCAGCAGCCCGGTCCGCATCTTCGGCCCCTCCAGCAGCAGGAGCAGCACCAGGATGAAGATGGTGAACAGCTCCAGCAGCAGCGCAAGCGCGCCCTTGCCCAGGGTCAGCGCGGGCTTGGCCAGGCCCTCGCCGAACGTCACCAGCTTGGGCGCGTTCTTCTGCACCCACGTCTGCACGTGGTACCTGGTAACCAGGTGACCAATCCAGCCCCGGCCGTGGGTCGCCGCTGCCACGTACGTCGGCAGCTTCTGGGCCAGGTGGCTGATCCCGTTGGCCAGCGGATAACCGAACACAATGGCCAGGCCGACGAAGACAATCAGCCCCCACAGCGTGACAACGGCCACCGCCCAGCCGCGCCGCTTGATCTTCCAGCGCTGCAGCGCTACCACGGCCGGGTTCAGGATCACCGCGATGAAGGCGGCCACGATGATCAGGAGGATGACGTCCTTGAGCCGGTAGACGACCTTCCCGAGCAGGTAGACCACGACCACCACGAGGACGGTGGTCAAGATGGCCGGCAGCGGGATACCCCGGGCCCGTGCGGCGGCCCACAGGCGGTCGCGCCGGGTCTGGGGTGGTGGCGCGTTGTTACTCACCTGGCCATCATTGCAGCCCGCTTTGCCCGATCGTGATCACCTCGGCGAGACCAGCCATTTCCAGGGCGCGCCGGCCATAGCGGCCGGCACCGATTACCGGAACACTTGATTAACAGAAGACTCGACGCCGCGAACCTGGGCACTGACGCCACCGAGGGCTGCGTTGGCCCAGTGATGGGTGCCCGGATCGCGGCGTCTCGTGGTGAGATGCACGATGCTGGGCACATTGTGGTGTGAGGAGCAGACGTTGCGGGTGAACGAGCGGGCCGGCCAGCCGGCCAGCCAGGCGGACCTGGTGGACGTGGCCAAGCTGGTCACGTCCTACTACGCGTTGCATCCGGATCCGGCGGTCCCCGAGCAGAAGGTCAGCTTCGGCACGTCGGGACATCGCGGCTCGTCGCTGCGTTCCTCGTTCAACGAGGATCACATCGCCGCCACCTCCCAGGCCATCTGCGACTACCGGGCGCGGGCGGGCACCACCGGGCCGCTGTTCCTGGGCCGGGACACCCATGGTCTGTCCGAGCCCGCGTTCGTGACCGCGCTGGAGGTCCTCGCGGCCAACGACGTCACCGTGCTGGTGGACAGCCGGGACGGGTACACGCCGACGCCCGCGCTGTCCCGGGCCATCCTCGCCTACAACGACGGGCGCGACGACGGCCTGGCCGACGGGATCGTGATCACCCCGTCGCACAACCCGCCGGAGGATGGCGGGTTCAAGTACAACCCGCCCGACGGCGGCCCGGCCGGCTCGCAGATCACCTCGGTCATCCAGGATCGCGCCAACGAGCTGCTGGCCGGTGGCCTGCGCGAGGTGCGCCGGATCCGCTACGAGGCGGCCCGGCGCGCGTCCACGACGGCCACGTTCGATTTCCTGGGCGAGTACGTGGGGCAACTCCCGGCCGTGGTCGACCTGGACATCATCCGCGCGGCCGGCATCCGGATCGGCGCCGACCCGCTGGGCGGCGCCAGCGTCGCGTACTGGGCCGAGATCGCCGAGCAGTACGGGCTGGACCTGACCGTGGTCAACCCGGACGTGGACGCCACGTTCCGGTTCATGACCCTGGACTGGGACGGCCGGATCCGGATGGATTGCTCTTCCCCGTACGCGATGGCGTCGCTGATCGACCGCGCGGACGAGTTCGCCATCGCGACGGGCAACGACACCGACTCCGACCGGCACGGAATCGTCACCCCGGACGCCGGCCTGATCGACCCCAACCATTACCTGGCCGTGGCCATCGACTACCTGTACCGGCACCGGGCGGAATGGCCGGTCGACGCCGCGGTCGGCAAGACCATGGTCAGTTCCTCGATCATCGACCGGGTGGCCGGGGCCGCCGGCCGCACGCTGACCGAGGTGCCGGTGGGGTTCAAGTGGTTCGTGCCGGGGCTGCTGGACGGCTCCATCGCCTTCGGCGGCGAGGAGAGCGCCGGGGCCTCCTTCCTGTGCACCGACGGCCGGGTCTGGACCACCGACAAGGACGGCATCATCCTGGCCCTGCTGGCCTCGGAGATCACGGCGGTGACTGGGCAGTCGCCCGGCCAGCGGTACCGCGACCTGGCCGGCCAGCTTGGCGATCCCGCCTACGCCCGGATCGACGCGCCGGCCACCCGGGCCCAGAAGGCGCTGCTGGCCAAGCTGTCCCCGGATCAGGTCAGCGTCAGCGAGCTCGCGGGCGAGCCGGTGCTGGACCGGCTGACCCGGGCGCCGGGCAACGGGGAGCCGCTCGGCGGCATCAAGGTGATCACGGAGAACAGCTGGTTCGCCGCGCGCCCCTCAGGGACAGAGGACGTCTACAAGCTGTACGCGGAGTCGTTCGCCGGCCCTGGGCAGCTGGCCCGCATCCAGGAAGAGGCACAGCAGATCCTGGATGGCGTGCTGAAAGAAGCAGAAAGCACGTGAGGGGTAGAAGATGGCAGATCAGCGAGTTCTGGGCATCGTGCTGGCCGGGGGGGCCGGTAAGCGGCTGGCGCCGCTGACCGCGGACCGGGCCAAACCAGCCGTGCCGTTCGGCGGCATGTACCGGCTGGTCGACTTCGCATTGTCCAACCTGGTCAACGCCGGGATCTTGCGGATCGCCGTGCTCACCCAGTACAAGAGCCACAGCCTGGACCGGCACATCTCCACCACCTGGCGGATGAGCACGCTGCTCGGCAACTACATCACGCCGGTGCCCGCCCAGCAGCGGCTCGGGCCGCACTGGTACACCGGGTCGGCCGACGCGATCTACCAGTCCCTGAACCTGATCTACGACGAGAAGCCCGACCTCGTCATCGTGTTCGGCGCGGACCACGTCTACCGGATGGACCCGCGGCAGATGCTCGACGAGCACTGCCAGCACGCCGCCGGGGTCACCGTCGCCGCCATCCCGGTGCCGCGGATGGAGGCCACCGCGTTCGGCGTGATCCAGGCCGGCGCGGACGGGCACACGCTCGAGGCGTTCCTGGAGAAGCCGGCCGACCCGCCCTCGCTGCCCGGCCGGCCCGACGAGGCCTACGCGTCCATGGGCAACTACCTGTTCTCCACCGACGTGCTGATCGAGGCGCTGCGCAAGGACGCGGCCAACCCGAACAGCCGCCACGACATGGGCGGCGACATCATCCCGATGCTGGTGGACGAGGGCAACGCGCACGTCTACGACTTCATGACCAACAAGGTGCCGGGGGCGAGCGAGCGTGACGCCGGGTACTGGCGCGACGTCGGCACGCTGGACTCCTACTTCGAGTCGCACATGGACTTGTGCGCCATCCACCCCGTGTTCAATCTCTATAACGCCCGATGGCCGATCCTGACCAACCCGTCGAGCATGCCGCCGGCAAAGTTCGTGCACGACAACGGCGACCGGGTCGGCCGCGCGATCGACAGCCTGGTCAGCAACGGCGTGATCGTGTCCGGCGGCCTGGTCCGTGAGTCCGTGCTCTCCCCCGGCGTGCGGGTCAACAGCTGGTCCACCGTGGAGCGGTCGGTGCTCCTGCACAACACGATCATCGGCCGGCACGCGGTGGTCAGGGACGCGATCCTGGACAAGAACGTCACCGTGCCCGAGGGCGTTACGATCGGCGTGGACAAGGACCACGACCGGGAACGCGGCTTCGCGGTGTCCGAGGCCGGCATCACCGTGGTGGGCAAGAGCCAGAAGGTGACCGGATGACCGGGTCTCCTGGCCCGCCCGTACCGGGCCGGGAAGGCCGGCTCAGGGTGGCCCTGCTGACCCGCGAGTACCCGCCCGAGGTGTACGGCGGCGCCGGGGTCCACGTCACCTACCTGGCCCGGGAGCTGGCCGGGCTGGTCGACGTGACCGTCCACTGCCAGGGCGGGGACCGGCCCGGGGCCGTGGCCCACCGGCCCTGGGATCTGCTGGCCGGGGCCAACCAGGCGCTGGCCACGATCTCCACCGACCTGTCCATGACCGCCGGGGTGGGCGGCGCGGTGGGCGCCGCGGAGCTGGTGCACTCGCATACCTGGTACACCAACCTCGCCGGGCACCTGGCCTCGATGCTGTACGGGATCCCGCACGTGATGACGGTGCACTCGCTGGAGCCGCTGCGGCCGTGGAAGGCGGAGCAGCTTGGTGGCGGGTACGCGCTGTCGAGCTGGTGCGAGCGGGTGGCGGTCGAGTCCGCCGCCGCGGTGATCGCGGTGTCTGACGGGATGCGGGACGACGTGCTGGCCGCCTATCCCGCGGTGCCGCCGGATCGGATCCGGGTCATCCGGAACGGGATCGACACGCAGGAGTACGCCCCGGACGCCGCGACCGGGGTCCTGCAGCGGTACGGGGTGGACCCGTCGCGGCCGATGGTGATCTTCGTCGGGCGGATCACCCGGCAGAAGGGCGTCCCGGTGCTGCTCCGGGCGGCGGCCAGCTTGCCGCCCGAGGTGCAGCTCGTGCTGTGCGCCGGCCAGCCGGACACCCCGGAGCTGGCCGCCGAGGTGACCGGGCTGGTGACGGGCCTGCAGCTGGACCGCTCCGGGGTCATCTGGATCCCCGAGATGCTGTCCAAGCCCGAGGTGATCCAGCTGCTCAGTCACGCCACCGTGTTCGCCTGCCCGTCGCTGTACGAGCCGCTCGGCATCGTGAACCTGGAGGCGATGGCGTGCGGCACCGCGGTGGTGGCGTCCCGGGTGGGCGGCATTCCTGAGGTGGTCAGCGACGGCGAGACCGGGCTGCTGGTACCGCCGGACGACCCGGCCGCCCTGGCCGGTGCCCTGAACGCCGTGGTGGGCGATCCCGGGCGGGCCGGGGCCATGGGCGCGGCGGGCCGTAAGCGGGCCGCGGCCGAGTTCGGCTGGGACGCCATCGCCGCGCAGACCGTGGGCCTGTACGCCGAGCTCACCACCTAGCCCGGGGGGCGACCCCCCGGAGCCCGCTCTGCCGCCCGGGGGCCCGAGGCCCCCGGAACCCCCCACTTGCCCGCCCCCGTGCGTGCGTCGTCTGCGGCGGCTGCCTGGTTAGTCGTCGGCTCGGCGAGGACACGCCTGCGGCGCGCCTCCCCTCCCCGGCGAGCTAGTTCCCGGGACCGGGCTCCGCGGCACGGGACAGGGCTGCCCGCTGCTGCGGGGCGTCCCAGTCCAGGATCGGCCCGGCCGGCACGATCCGCAGCGGGTTGAGCTGCGGATGCGTCCCGTAGTAGTGCCGCTTGATCTGGTCGAAGTCGGTGGTGCCGCGGAACGCCGGGAGCGAGTACAGGTCGCGCGCGTACGGCCACAGGTTCGGGTAGTCGGCCAGCCGGCGGAGGTTGGCCTTGAAGTGGGTCACGTACACCGCGTCGAACCGGGCCAGGGTCACCCACAGCCGCACATCTGCCTCGGTGAGTGAGTCACCGAACAGGTAACGCCGGGTGGCCAGCCGCTGGTCGAGGTCATCCAGGGTGGCGAACAAGCTGGCCACGGCGCTGTTATAGGCATCCTGCGAGGTGGCGAACCCGCACCGGTACACGCCGTTGTTGACGGTGGCGTAGACCCGCTCGTTGAGCGCGTCGATCTCCGGCCGCAGCACCGCGGGGTAGAGGTCGAAGGCCGGGCTGGCCCACCGACCGAACTGGGTGCCCAGGTCGATGGTGAGGTCCGGGAAGTTGTTACTGACGATCCGGCCGGTCTCCTTGTCCCACAGGACCGGCACCGAGACGTGCCCGTCGTAGCCGGGCTCGGTCGCCTCGTAGGCCTCCCGGAGCAGGGTGAAGCCGTTGACCGGATCTGGCGTGTAGCCCGGGCCGTCCCGGAAGGCCCAGCCCCGCCCGTCCCGGACCGGGTCGACCACCGACATCGACACCACGTCCTCCAGGTCCAGTAGCGCCCGGACGATGGCCGAGCGGTGCGCCCAGGGACAGGCGAGCGAGATGTACAGGTGGTAGCGGCCCGCTTCAGCGGGGTACCCGGTGGACCCGTCCGCGCTCACCCGGCCCGCAAAGCGGTACACCGGCCGGACGAAGGCACCGTCCGCGCGGGGCGGGGCTTTCGCGCTGTAGTCGCCGTAGGTTTCGAAGTCGACCGGGCTGGCCACGGTGGCGGAAGTGGTCATGGCATCATCCTTGGGAACTCACATCTGGCGCATCTTGATGTACCGCATGATGTCGTCGCGGTTCGCGGCGACGATCGCGGCCAGCACGGTCACGGTGACCAGCGCAGCCAGCAGCTTCATGGCAAAACCCCCAGTTCCGTGCGGCCCCGCGCGGAAGAATTGTTGTTCAGGCTGCCGGGACGGACGGCCTCGAACCTCACATACCCGCCCCGGGCGGATCGCACTCTGGGCTGATCAGACCGCGGCCGTGCCGATCAGCCCGTTCCGGGTGACCAGGGCGGCCAGGTCCTCCTCGGCCAGGCCATCGCTGCCCGCGGGGCGGGCGGGGATGACCAGGTAACGGTTCTCGGCACTCGCGTCCCACACGACGATCTGGGTATCCGGGGGGAGCAGCAACCCGAATTCGGCCAGCACCGCGCGGGGTTCGCGGACCGCCCGTGAGCGGTAGGCGAAGCTCTTGTACCAGCTGGGCGAGGGACCCAGCAGCGACACCGGGTAGCAGGAGCACAACGTGCAGACGATCATGTTGTGCGTGCCCGGGGTGTTCGCCACGACCTTGAGCCGGTACCCGCTGCCCGCGTGGGCGGTATCGAAGCCCAGCTCGGCCGCGGCTGCGTTGCCGTCGGCGAGAAGCCGGCCCGCGTAGCCGGGATCAGCCCAGGCCCGGGCCACGATCCGGGCCCCGTTCAGCGGGGAGGCGTGCGCGTACAGCCCGGCCAGCATGCCGTCCAGTTCCGCGTCGGTGGCCAGCCCCGCGGCGAGCAGCCGTTCCTCCAGCTGCCGGACCCGGACGGCTACCGGCTGGTCGGCGTGACCCGCTCCCATCAGCCGGCCTCCTCCAGGTAGGACTCCCACAGGTCCACGACGACTGAGTGCCCCCCGCTCCCCCACAGCCCGGCGGCGGGGAAGCGCACCGAGTAGACCGTCTCAACCCGGGGCGGCACGACGCCCTGGGCCCGGTCGTCAGGCAGCGGCCACTGTCCGGCCGCCTCGACCACTTCGCCGGTCTGCCCGCGCACGTAGGCCGGCAGCCGGGTGTGGTGGTCCGGATCCCCCAGCCGGGCGCGGACCCGGGTTCCCGGGGCCAGCGTCACCCGCCCTCCCCGTCGGGCAGCAGGTCCTTGTCCTCCAGGAGCGTCTCGATCGCCCGCAGCCAGCGCTCGTAGTAGGTCAGCCCGAGGTATTCCTGGGGCGGGATCCGCTCGATGGCGTCCCGGAACTCATCCGTGCTGTACAGGCCGCGGGCCCGGAGCACGCCGTTCAGCGCGTAGACGCGGGCCTCCCAGTCATGCTCGAAGGGCAGGCCGTCGTCCTGCAGCGGAACCGGCCCGAAGCCGCTCTGGCCGCCGATGTCGTGCACCCGGCTCACGCCCGGCCCGCCCCTCCGCTGCCCGCCAATCCGGCCGCCCATCCCGCTCGTCGTGGCCCCGCACCGCCCTCGGGCCGTGCGGGTGAGCTGGCGGGTCCCGGGGAGTGACAAAGAGGGAACGTCTGCGTGGCCAAGGCCAACCTGCGCGGCCACTTCTCACCCTCAGCAGTGGCTCTTTGGTCGGTCATCGGCCCGGGACCCGTTTGAACGTTACCTCGGGCAGTGCCCGGCTGGAAGAGTCCCGGGAAGGCTTCCGCGCGCCCGCCCGTTGTAGCAGACTCCGGCGGCAGAGATCTGGATGGTACGGATGCAGGTTGAGGTCTGGGCGGACATCATCTGCCCCTGGTGCGGGCTGGGCACCCACCGGCTGGAGGCGGCGCTGGAGCGTTTCGCGCACCGCGACGAGGTGCAGGTGACCCACCGTTCCTTCCAGCTGGACCCAGGTGCACCACCCGGACCGGGCGAGCCGGTCCGGGACATGCTGAGGAAGAAGGGCCTGGACGACGGGCAGATCGACGCGATGACCCGGCGGGTCGAGGACCTGGCGGACGGCGAAGGCCTGCGTCCCTACCACGTTCTGGACAACCGGGCCGGCAGCACCGCGCTGGCCCATGAACTGCTGGCGTATGCGACCGAGCAGGGGAAGCACGCGGAGGCGTGGAACCGGTTGTTCACCGCCTACTTCGGCGAGGCGCGGCCCATCTTCTCGGTCGGGGACCTGGTGACCCTGGCCCGCGAGATCGGACTGGACCCGGAGGACGCGCGGGAAGCCCTGCTGTCCCACCGCTATGCGGCCCGGGTAGCGGACGAGGGCCGGGACGCGGCCGAGCTGGGCGCGACCGGCGTGCCGTTCTTCGTGATCGACCGCCGCTACGGCGTAGCTGGCGCCCAGCCGGTGGAAACACTGCTCGCGGCCCTGCAGCGGGCCTGGGACGGGCGGCTGGTGCCGGATTCCCGGGGGTGACCCGGCACCGGCCGCCCGGGAATGACTAGCCGTTGGTGGACATGAGGGTCGCCGGGCTCACGAACGTGTAGCCGAGAGCCTTGAGCCCGGTGACGACCTGCTGCAGGACGGACAGCGGGTCATCGTCGGGGTGGATGAAGAAACTGGCCACGCCCTGGGTGACGGCCAGGTTCTGCTGGGCCTCGTTGATGATGTCCTGCGCGAGGCGCGGCGGGTTCCCGAATTCCGCGGTCGGCTCGTAGTCGCCCAGGTTTTCCGGGATGATCGTCGCCCCGTACAGGTCATGGACCTCGTAGGGGAAGAACTGGCCGAACACGTGGCTGTAGTCGATCGGCTGGCCGCTCAGCTGGCCGCCGAAGAACAGCTCCTCCTCATACCGGGTCTTGTAGGTCTGGTCGATGCCGGCGTAATCCGGCACGGAGGCCGCATAATGCGGAGTCGTCCAGATCGTCGGAGTCGGCAGGCCGGCCGCCGCGAACAGCGCCCGGCCGATCGTGACCCGGAGTGAGGCCCCCAATTGTGAGTCGCCAGGCACCGGACCTTCTTCGATGACAGAGTCGGTGTCGGCGCACGGCGCTACGTAGTTGTACGGGGCGGCCGAGGTGGTCGAGCACTGGGCCCGGTAGAACTCGAAGTCGTCGCCGGTCACCCCGCTGAACGGGTTGTCGACGTTCGAGTACTGGTGGGTGTAGCCATGCTGGACCAGGGTTCCGCCGTCCGAGATCGCGGTCTTCAGCGCCGACACCATCGCATGCTTCTGCGCCAGGATCGCCGAGACCGGCTTGCCGTTGTTGTAGAAGCCGGCAGGATCGGTGTAATCCGGGATGGTGGCCATGCTGAACGGCACGCCCTGGCTCTTCAGGTAGGCGGCGTAGGCGGTCAGGTCGGACGGGCTGGACTCGGGGCTGATGTCCTCGAGCCGGATCAGCGCCTCGTGGCTCGGCGTCGCGGCGGGATTCAGCTCATCGAAGAGCAGATCGGCGAAGGCTATGTAGCGATCCGTGGGTGAGATGTAGGACAGCGGAACTTCGCCGATGTACATGAGGTTGCTGGAGCGGATCGCCCACGGGAACGAGGTACCGGTGGTCTGGGCGATTCCGTCGCAGGCGGTAGCGGTCCCCGACGAATTGGTGCAGTTCGCCGACGCCAGCACACTCACCTGCGGCGGGGTGGTGATATGGGGGGCCAGGACGCCGCCCGTATTGGCCGTGTTCCGGGTGAACGTCTGGCCCTTGTAGCCGACCGAGGCGATCGTGTCGGCCGTGTCAAAGTACGACGTGGCCGGATCCCACCCGTAGGCGGCCTCGAAGGCCGTGTCAGCCGCGCTCCCCGGAGTTCCGGTGAGCTGCCAGATGTTGTCCCCGATCCACATCACCGGTTTGGTCGTGGACAATACGTCATTGAGGAACGTCTGCGGGATCGGCTCGTTGTACGTGGAGCCGATGTAGATCGTCGCGGTGTAGCTGTTCACCTGACCGGAGACATAATCGACCACCGGCTCCGCAGTCACCTGGCCGAAGTGCGTGGCCAGGTTGCCACCACCGATCGCGTAAAGCTCACCCAGCCAGCCCCAGGTGTTGGTGGTGTCATACAGCACCAGCGTGGTCGCCGCCCCGGCGGCACCCCACGTCTTCGCCTGTGGTGGCGGGCTGACGGCCGGCTTGGCCGCTGCCGCAGCCGCTGACTTGGTGGCCGCCGTCACCGCGCCCTTTCGCCGTTTGGGACGCTTGGTGGGCGGCCGGTAGCCGGCTCGCTGCTTGGGCAGGCCCTTCGGCGGAGCCGGCGGCCCTGGAATGGTCGGCAGCCCGTTCACGCCGCCTCCCGCACCGGGTTTGTGGCTGTGCGGCCCGTTGACGGCCGACGCCGAGATGCCGGCTCGCGCGGGCGCGGCACTGGCTGGCGCAACCGCACCAGCCAACGGCACTGCGAGCGCGATCGCGGCCGCGATCATCATTCGCTTATAACGCATGTTCTGTACTTCCTTCCCCCCGGATACGGGTGATCAGGTGCTAACTCGAGCCGGACCGACCGATGGTTAGGTCATGGCGGCGATCTCCTGGTGGGATGACCGGTCGACCGGCTCCTGCCGTCTGGCGGCCGGGTCGGCCGCCAGGCTGTCGAATTCGTCGGGAGCGGGCCCGAGACGGAAATGGTGCGCGAGCGCGGCGACCGCGCGCTGCGCGGCCCGCCCGTCCCCATAGGGGTTGACGGCGTTGGCCATCGCGGCGTAGGCGGCGGGATCGGTGAGCAGGCGGCCGACCGTGTCGGCGATGACGTCCTCGTCGGTGCCGACCAGCTTGACCGTGCCGGCCCGCACCGCCTCCGGCCGCTCGGTGGTCTCCCGCATCACCAGCACCGGCTTGCCCAGGCTGGGCCCTTCCTCCTGGACCCCTCCGCTGTCGGTCAGGATGACGGTGGCGCGGTTCATTAGCCGGCAGAAGCTGCCGTAGGGCAGCGGCTCGGTCACGATGACATTAGGAACATCACGCAGGGCGGGCAGTACCGCGTCCCGGACCACCAGGTTGCGGTGCACGGGGAACACGATGCGCAGGTCGCGGTGCGCGGACGCGATACGGGCCAGCGCGCGGCCGACCGCGCGCAGCGGGTCACCCCACGACTCACGCCGGTGTGCGGTGACCAGCAGCACCGGGGCATCGTGGTCATCCAGGCCGGCCAGCGCCGGTTCGCCATAGCCGCGCTGACGCGGAACGGCCCACAGCAGGGCGTCGATGACCGTGTTCCCGGTCACCACGATGCTGGCTGCCTCGACGTTCTCGGTGAGCAGATTGGCCTTGCTGGTGCTGGTCGGGGCGAGATGCAGCGTGGCGAGCCGGGTGGTCAGCCGGCGGTTGATCTCCTCGGGGTAGGGCGAGTAGGGGTTGCCCGTGCGCAGCCCGGCCTCCAGGTGGACCACCGGGATCTGCTCGTAGAAGGCCGCCAGCGCGGCGGCGAATACAGTGGTCGTATCGCCCTGCACCACCACCGCATCCGGGCGCTGCTGCGCCAGCAGCGACCGCACGCCGGACAGGGCGCGGGTGGTGATCTCGGTAAGCGTATGCCCGGGCCGATGGATATCCAGGTCAAAGGCGGGCTTGACGTCGAAGACCGCATTGACCTGGTCGAGCATCGACCGGTGCTGCGCAGTCACCGCGACGACCGGGGTGAACACCTCAGAGCGGTCCAGCGCCTGGATCAGCGGCGCGACCTTGACCGCTTCCGGCCGGGTCCCGTAGATGACCATGATCTGACGCCCCGCCCCGGTCGGAGGCGGCGCCGGCGGGGTGCCGGTCTCGGAATGTGACATGGCGATGTGCCTCTTCTTCCTTCCTGGATCGGAATTACCTCGGCGAAGCGGGGGTAGGAGGGCGGATCCCGGGGGTACCGCGACGGGCCTGAGCGGGCACTGGGCCGAACCTGGGCGCCGGGCCGGGCAGCGCCCTGACCCGGATATCCCAGAAGCGAGCGTTGGAGTCCTCGCTGTAGGCACCGAAGGATCCGCGCAGATAGGCCTGCCGGGTGTCGGTGAAACGGGTTAGCACATGACCGTCACCCGACACGGTGATCTGGTCGCCGATCTGGACGATCCCCACGCTGTGCGGGACACCCACCCGGAAGCGCGGGGTCCGGCCCGACGCGAGGAACCGCTCACCGCCCGGATAGGCGGGATCCTGCTTGGACAGGAGCCAGCCGGTCGGCTCCAGGGTCAGCGCGTAGAAGCTGTGCTCGGAGGTGTAGTGCCAGACCACCCAGCCGACTTCCCACGGATGCGGCCTCCCGGCGGCGCCACGGCGCAACTGGCGGACGGTCTGCACCCGCAAGGTCGCGACGAAGTCGCCGGAACGGCGGCGGGAGACGACCAGCGCCGCGTGCGTTGCCCGCCGCGACCGCGTAGTGCTCGGCGCGGTCGTGATCGTCTGGCCCGCACCGGACCCGGTCACGTCGGTGTGGCCGTAGCCGTTGAAAATGGTGAGCCACTGGCCGTGCCCTGTTCCCTGGCCTGCAACAGCGGACCACGCGAGACCGGCGCCCACCGTGGCGCAGACCAGGGCGGCGGCCACGGTCAGAACCTTCACCCTGCGCCGCCTTCGCCCCCCGGGCCGGGATCCCGTCCGGCCGCCTGCGGGTCCCGCCGTCCCGGACACGACGGGGCCGGCCAGCACCGGGCCGGACTGCACCGGGCCGGACTGCACCGGGATGGGCAGCATCGACTGGGTCGGGGCTTCGGCGACGCGTTCGGTCTTCGCCCAGCCGGTGCGGCCGCGCAGTGTCCGGACGACGGCCCACCAGCCGGAGGCGTACCAGATCATCCCGTAGCACACGTAGAGGTGGACGAGCCCCACGAGCCGGATCAGCGGCACGCCGTTGCGGCGCTCCCGGCTCCAGTACACGAGGCCGTAGGCCAGCGCCGGCCCAAAGGTCAGGGCGTACGTGGAGGCGATCCACCAGCCGAAGGGATTCCGCTCTTGCGCCAGGAGCACCGCGCAATTGGCCAGCGACAGCAGGAAGGAGGCAGACAGAAACGACGCGATGAGCAGGATGGCCGGGCTGGACAGATGGTAGAGGAGATCGCTGCGGGCCCGGCGCGGTGTGCTGCGCAGGACCAGCGGGATCAACGTCCAGGACTGGAGGTGGCCCTGGAACCACCGGGAACGCTGGCGGATCAGCCGCCGGAGTTCCACGACGCCCTGCTGATGCACAGCCGCGGCGGAGCAGTACTCGTTGCGCCACCCCGCGGCCAGGAGCCGCACGCCCAGGTCGAGGTCATCGGTCAGGCTGCGGGTCCACGGGGATCCGCCCAGCGATAGCAACGCGGACAGCCGCATGAACTGGCCATTGCCGCCCAAGCCAACACTGCCGAGGTGACGCCGCCCGCGCTGGAAGACCTCGGTATAGATGACGAATTCCATGTCCTGCATGCGCGCGAGCCTGCTGGCGTCGCGGTTGTTGATGCGGACACCGATCTGCACCGCGCCGACCATGGGGTCGGCGAAGTACGGGCTGACCGCGGTGACGGCGTGCGGGTCGAGCCGCCCGTCCGCATCCACCACGACGACGATCACCTGGTCGGGATCGCGGCCAGCCAGCCGGCCACTGCTGGTCAGAAAGCGGATGGCCGCGTTCAGCGCCTCTCCCTTGCCCTGCCGCGCGTCCGGTGGCCTGCGGCTAAGCAGCCAGACCTGATCGCCGACCACACTCCCGACCACGTCAGCCGTGCGGTCGTCGGAGCCGTCGTCGATGGCCAGAACCACGAAGTTGCCGCCGGGCATGGACAGCAGCCGCTGAAGGCTGCCCAGGATGACCTTCTCCTCGTTCAGGCACGGCATCAGAAACACGAAGAACAGACCTCCCGGCCTGGCGGACTGCGGATTCACGACGGCCACTGTCCGCTCGACCCCAGGCGGAATGGCCAGACCGGACCCGAGTGCGTGGCCCGGCGGCCCGGAGAGGGCGCGCCGGGCCGGGCTTGTGCGCCCCCGCGGGTCTTTCCTGGAGGCGGCGAGCATCAGCAGCCCGTAGCCCACCCCGAAGATGACCAGGAGCGCGGCCAGCCAGACCAACGGCCGGTCCCAGCTGGCTTGCGGTACCGGGGGTTTGATCGGCGGAAGTGGCGGCGGCGCGATCGGATTGACGGTGGGCAGCCCTGCTACTCCGTAGTCGGTGCCGAGCGCTGTCCGGACTAGGATCTTCACCCGCCCGGGCAGCGGGTAGGTGTCGGTGAAGCGCAGGTAATACTGCTCGCCGAGGTCGCTGACGATCCGGCTGAACGCGCGTGACCATCCGGCGGCCGACCGCACCCGGATGGCCCGGCCCCCGCTTTCGACGGCCAGAGTGTCGTAGCCAGGGTCCCGG
>DASQRM010000040.1:0-16238 GCA_035642895.1 Streptosporangiaceae bacterium
CATCGGCGAGCCCGGTTCCCGCAGCTGCCCCGGCCACCGGCGGCGGAGGCACGGCTGGATTCCAGGACCCGCTGCTCGTCGGCCTCGGCGGGGCGGCGATTCTGGCCGGGGCCGGAAGCATGGTTTACCGCAGAAGAGTCATCCGGAACCGCTGATCCAGCTTCAGGTCCATGGCCAGGGGCCAGGTTAAGGTTGCCAGCTGACCACTTCGCATGAAGCTACAGGATAAGTAGCTCCGGCGGTTTCCACAATTTGCCGCGACCGGCCCACGCCGAGGGTTATCCCGGCCCCGTTACCCAGATTACTGTCATGTGCCCGGGCGAAGACGTGGTGCTGATAATCAGCCAGATCCACGGTGACGCCGTAGATTGTCACGATGGTGTTCCCGCTGTTGGTGAACGTGAGCTGATAGGCATTGAACGGCACCCCGCGCGACGCGATCTGGGTTTTACCGCGTACTGTGCGCTGATTAGAGAAACCGCCTGTGCACGAGGTAGACAGATTGGTATAGGTAGCATCCTGATTGCCAAACCGTGACGGCGCTGACCGCGCATCCTGGTGTTTCGTGAATCCCAATATCGTATAGAGCAAGAAAAAAATTGCCGTCAGGGTGATGAGTATATCTGCGGTCCTGAAAAGTATGCGTCCTCGCTTCATATTCATGCGTGCTTCCTGCCGTTAAGACGGGAATATTGTACCATGTCAATAGTTAGTCCGATGGCTGAACAGAAAGTGGAGGGCCGGATGGGCAACGGCCTGGAGGGCGAGTTCGCCGGGTATTCCCTGGTGTGGTCGGACGAGTTCGACGGTACGGCAGGCTCGCCGCCGGATCCCCGGTTCTGGGAGCCGGAGACCGGCGGTCACGGGTGGGGAAACCAGGAACTGCAGTACTACACCGACAGCACCGGCAACGCGGCCCTGGACGGTGCGGGTCACCTGGCTATCGTGGTGCGGCAGGCGGATCCGCAGGCGGCCGGCCGGAACGGCGGCCGCGCGTACACCTCCGCGCGGTTGATCAGCAAGGACCGGATGTCATTCCGCTACGGCCTGGTCCAGGCGCGGATCAAGATCCCGGTCGCCCGGGGGATCTGGCCGGGATTCTGGATGCTCGGCCAGGATTTTGACCGCACCGGATGGCCGGGGTGCGGTGAGATCGACGTGATGGAGTATTTCGGGACCGGCCGGCGCGTGATCCAGGGAGCCGTGCACGGGCCCGGGTATTCCGGCGCCCTGGGTGTCGCGGCCTCGCGCCGTATGGGCCCATCCCTGGAAAAGGATTTCTGCGTCTATTCCGTGAGCTGGGAACCCGGCCGGATCCGCTGGTTCGTCAACGGCAGGCACTATCACACGGTAACGCCCGCGGATCTGCGCGGAAAACCATGGGTCTTCGATCATGACTTCTTCCTGCTTGTCAACGCGGCCGTCGGCGGAGTCGCATCTCAGCCACCGGACCGGTCGACCAGGTTTCCGCAGACCATGCTGATCGACTACATCCGCCACTACGCTCCGCCCGGTGCTCAGGCCGGTGGCTAGGCTGGGCGGCATGTCCTGCGAGGATCTGCCGGTCGCGGAGTTTGCCTTCCCCGGACCGCTGCGTGACCAGCTCGTCGCGGCGATCGTGGCCGGTGACAAGACCACGACGACCGGGCTGGTCGCCGACTACGAGCACGAGAACGACCCGCTGCCCCGGCCCGGTTTGCGGCAGATGGTGATCGATTCCGCCGGGAACCCAGTGACGGTGATCGAGACGACCGCGGTGCGGGTGATGCGCCTGGGCGAGGTGGACCTGGCTCATGCGCTGGGTGAAGGGGAGGGGTACCTCTCGGTCGCGGACTGGCGGGCCGGGCATGAACGGTTCTGGCATTCAGCTGACGTGCGCGACGCGCTGGGCGACCCGGAATTCACCGTCAGCGACGACACCCTCGTGGTGGCGCAGACGTTCCGCCTGGCCGGGGACTAGGCGTTCGACCGAAGTCACGCTCTGTTGAAGGCGGGCGTGACCTGGGCGGCAAGGCAGGCATCAGGGTGAGTGCAAGATTGCCGTCAGGGCGCACAGTGCAGGCTGGTACCGCGGTCAGGCAGCGGGACCCGCTGGTGGCCAGCTAGCGAAGGGCGCCGGTCAGATGCACAGTTCAGCGCCGGTGTGGCGCAAATCCAGCCACAGCAACGGCAACTGCGTGGAGATCGCCTGGCGGCGGGGCGCGGAAGGCATCAACATCGTGGTACGGGACTCCAAGTTTCCCGGCCGGGATCCGCTGGTGTTCACTCCGGGGGAGTGGGCGGTGTTCCTGGATCGGGTAAAGAGCGAGGACTTTGATGTCCTGGCCGGGCCGCGGGCCGCAGAGTGGGGCCATGTACTTCCTGATCCGCAAACTGGTCCGGTACCTCAAACGCCGTAAGCAGCCAGGCTCCTGAACCGCCAGCCGCTCAGGCGGCAAGCCAGCGGGCAAGCCGGCCGGCGAGTTCCCGGGCTACGTCGATGGGGCCGGGTTGCCCGCCGGAGTTCAGGATGGTGAGCGTGACCTGGTCCGCCCCGGCGTCCAGGTGCCCGCTGATCCGCGCCGTGATCTGGTCCGCGCTGCCCCAGATCACCAGCTCATCGACGAGCCGGTCACTGAGGTCAGCGATGTCGCGGTCGGTGAACCCCATCCGGGCGAAGTTGGCGCGGTACCCGCTGACGCCGGACAGGAAGCTCAGCGGCACCCGGGCCGCCTGGCGGGCCCGGTCCGCGTTGGTGTCAAGGACCAGCATCTGGCTGATGATCAGGGTGGACTGGCTGCCCAGGATGCGCCGCGCCTGCCTGGTATAGGCCGGGGTGACCAGGAGCGCTACCGCCCCGGCGGCCCGGTCCCGGGCCAGCTCGAGCTTGCGTGGGCCGAGTGCGGCCAGGATCCGCCGTCCGGCCGGGACCGGCGGCCCGGCGCGGTCGAGCTCATCGAGATAGTCGCCCAGCGGCCGCAGCGGCCGGGGCTGCTGCGGGCCGCCCAGGCCGACGACGAAGCGGCCAGGGGCGCTGGCCTGCAGCTGCGCATAGAGCTGGACGACCGCGGCCGCCGGATAGACATCCAGCGCGATGATGCCGGGGACCACCGTCACCGACGTGGTGGCCCCGACGATCCTCGCGATCCGGTCGAGGCTGTCGATCTGCCCGCCGGGCAGCCAGATCGCCGAGTACCCGAGTTCCTCGGCCTCCGCCGCTTCCTTGAGATACGTATCGTCGGCCGAGACATTCAGTGCGATGCCGACAGGCCCCAGGCTGAGCTTGCTCATGCAGCCACGCTAGAACTTGGAGCCGGCTTTAAGTCAAGTCGCCCGTCACGGTTCCGGTGCCTCGCGGCGCCGGCCCCCGTCCTGGCTCTCTAACGAACTTCCGGTCATCTCCCTCATCCTGCTGACGGGTGTCTCCTACCGGTCACGGCGGCGGTCCAGTGAGGCCAGGAAATCGATGATCGCCGTCGCGATCTGGGGTGCCCCGCGGCGGGGCAGGTGATGGCCGATCTGGGTGAGGAGCTGCACATGGGCGTCGGGGAGCGCCGCGGCCAGCTGATGGGTGGTGCGGACCGGAACGAGCGTGTCGTCCGGGTCGGCGATCAGCAGCACCGGCTGGGCCACGCCCGCCAGGGACGCGGTGAGGCCGCCGAGCTCGTGGACCAGGGCCCGCTGCTCGGTGAGGAAGGTGCGCCACAGCGGCCCGTGGTCGTAGTGGGCGTGACCCCAGATGTCCCAGTTGACATGTTCCCCCGGGGTGATGGGCCGTCCGCGCAGCCGGGCGATGGCCGCCAGCCTGGAGCGGGCCAGCCAGGGAGTGAGGTACCACGCCGTGAGCGCGCATGCCTCCCCGGTCACCGGGGCCGCCAGCAGCCGGTCCCAGCCAGTCAGGCAGCCCGGGCCGACGCTGGCCAGCAGGACCAGCGCTTCGACACGCTCCGGCGCCTGCTCGGCCACCGCCAGCGCGACGCCTCCCCCGTAGGAGTGGCCCACCAGGACCGTCCGCCCGATGCCGCGCGCATCCAGCTCAGCCAGGACCGCGCGGGCGCCGTACCTGAAGCCCCCGGCGGGTTGCCGGCTGGTTCCGTACCCGGGCCGGTCCAGCGCCACGACGTCGAGGGTCTCTGGCAGCCGGTCCGCCACCAGCTGCCAGTCCGAGGCCGAACCGGGCTGGCCGTGCAACAGCACGACCTCATGCCTGCTCACAGGAGACGAGCTTAGGGTGCGGCCGGCGGGACGTAGCCCTCATGGATCAGGTGCTGCGCCCCGGCGGCGTAGACCGCGGGGTCGTCCGGGGCGATCGTGGCCAGCCCGTCGACGTAGCGGTTCATCATGCAGAACGCGGCCGCGATCAGCACGGTGTCGTGGATCTCCAGGTCGGTCGCGTCCGCCGCGCGGGCGTTAGAGATGTGCTCATCCGTGACCTGGTGACCGCCTCGCTGGACCGCGGCGGCGATCGCGAGCAAGGCCCGGAGCTTGGCGGAGACCGGAGCCTGGCCGGCGTCGGCCCGGACCTGATCCACGAGCGCCATGCCGCCGGGCAGCTGGGCGGCGGCGGTGGCCGAGTGCGACGACGAGCAGTACTGGCAGTCGTTTAACCCGGACACGTACGCCGCGATCAGCTCCCGCTCCCCGCGGGTCAGGGTGCTCGGCCCGCGCAGCAGCACCTCGGCCAGCTCGCTCAGCGGGCGGCCCGTCTCGGGCCGGAACCGGAGCAGCCCCCGGATCCCGGGTTCAGCCGAGTTCAGGGTGATGTACGGCATGCGCCCTCCTCCATAAGCCGGTGACCATGTCCAGCATGCGCTCTAGGCTGCTCGGATGGCTGACGATTTTGATCCCGTGGCTCATAACCGTGCCGCCTGGGACCGTGAGGTGGAATCGGGCAACGAGTGGACCACGCCGGTCGGGCCCGAGGTGATCGCCCGGGCCCGCGGCGGGGACTGGTCCGTGGTGCTCATCGGCTACCAGCCCGTGCCCCGGGACTGGTTCCCGGCCGACCTGACCGGGGTGCCGCTGCTGGGCCTGGCCTCCGGCGGGGGCCAGCAGGGCCCGGTTCTGGCCGCGGCCGGCGCGCGGGTCACCGTGTTCGACAACTCGCCGCGGCAGCTGGCCCGCGATGAGGAAGTGGCGGCGCGGGAAGGGCTGGCCATCTCGACCGTGCTCGGCGACATGCGGGATCTCAGCGCCTTCCCCGACGACAGCTTCGAGGTCGTGTTCCACCCGGTGTCGAACGTGTTCTGCCCCGATCTGGCTCCGGTCTGGCGGGAGGCGTCCCGGGTGCTGCGACCGGGCGGGATCCTGATGGCGGGATTCTTGAACCCCGACCTCTTCATATTTGACGTCGGCGCGCTGGAGCGCGGCGAGTTCGTGGTCCGCCACCGGCTCCCGTTCAGCACGCTCGACCTGCCCGATGCCGAGCGGCGCCAGTACTACGGGGATGGCCCGATCGAATACAGCCACTCGCTGACCAGCCAGATCGGCGGGCAACTGGCCGCCGGCCTGTCCCTGACCCATCTGGCCGAGGCGCCCCATCACGCCGACGCCACCTCGCGCTACATGCCCGGCTACGTCGCGACGCGGGCCGTCAAAGGCCAGCGGTTCACAGGTCCAGGATCAGGGTGACCGGGCCGTCGTTGACCAGGCTGACCTTCATGTCGGCCCCGAAGACGCCGGTCTGCACGCGGGCGCCCAGCCCGCGCAGGGACGAGACCACCGCATCCACCAGCGGCTCGGCGACCGGTCCGGGAGCCGCCGCCTGCCAGGTCGGGCGGCGGCCCTTGCGCGTATCGGCGTAGAGCGTGAACTGGCTGATCACCAGCAGTGGCGCGGACACGTCGGAGCACGACTTCTCGCCGTCCAGGATCCTCAGCCCCCAGAGCTTGGCGGCCAGCTTCGCCGCCTTCTCGGGGGTGTCATCGTGGGTGATGCCGACCAGGACGAGCAGGCCCGGTTCGGAGATGGCCCCGACGGCCTGCCCGTCCACCGTCACGCTGGCCTGGGTCACCCGCTGCACCACAGCTCGCACGAGCACGTCCTCCTGGCGGCGTCTGGAGCCCGTGACAGCCTAGGCCAGGTGCCGGGCGAACCAGTCCCGCGCCTGCCCGCTGGCGGCGTCGAACCCCTTGATGTAGGCGTCGAAATGACCGTCCGGCAGGATCACCAGTTCCTTGGGCTGGTGCGCCGTGTCGAAGGCCGCGATAGCGAGTTCTGAGGGCACCAGATGGTCACCGGCGGCCACCAGCATCAGCAGCGGCGTGGGACTGATCCAGGGCAGGTAGACGCCCGGCTCGTATTCGGTGAACATCTCCACGCTGCGCAGCGTCACCTCGTTGCGCCAGGCCGGTGCCCGGGTGTTGCCGGTCTCGCTGAACCACTCCCACGAGTCCGCGGTCGGCAGCGCCGACGGGGCCAGCGGATCCTTGTCGACCACCGGGACCATGACCGGCGGCTCACCGTTGAAACGCGCCAGCCGGTCGGCGTCAAACATCTCACGGAACCCGGCGATAAAGTCGGCCCGGACCAGAGCACGCAGGTTGTCGTGGCCGCTGATGAGCGGCACCTGGCACACGACCGCCTTAACCCGGCGGTCGATCGCGGCGACGACCAGGACGTGACCGCCGGAGTAACTGCTGCCCCAGATCCCGATCCGGCCAGAATCGACCTCCGGGAGAGTGATGGCGTAGGTGATGGCGTTCCGGTAGTCCCTGACCTGTGCCCACGGGTCGATCTCCTGCCGGGGTTCGCCCGCACTGGCCCCGAAGCAGCGGTTGTCGAACACCAGTGCATTCAGCCCGGCCGCGGCGAACACCTCGGCGAAGCTGTCCAGGTACATTTCCTTGACCGCGGAGAAACCGTGCGCCATGACGACGGTAGGCGCAGGGCCGCTGGCCCGCTCAGCCGCGTAGAACCAGCCACGCAACGTCACGCCCTCAGCGTCGAACTCGATATCGCGCCGCGTCATTGCGGTCACCTCCGCCTGGTCTTGCCTCGGCCGCTGGTGGCCCCCAGCCCCCTGCGCACCGCTGTCATCCCAGTCTCCGGGTAATCCGCCCAGCGGTCCAGCCCGCCGGACCGGAGCGCCACGGGACGGCGGGGTGGCTAGCGCCTAGCCTCGTCAGCAATAAGCCGCCCGCTCACGGCCGTCAGGGAGGGATCCGCCATGACCGCTGCCACGGACCCGCGCGTGGACTCCTACATCGATTCGCTGCCCGGCTGGCAGCAGGCCATCTGCCGCGAGGTCCGCGGGCTGGTCCACGCGGCGGACCCGGAGGTGACCGAGACCATCAAGCGCACCCGGCTGCCCTACTTCGTCCTGCAGGGCAATATCTGCGCGCTGCTGGCGGCCAAGGATCACGTCAACGTCTTCCTCTATGACGGCGCGATCGTCCCGGACCCGGAGGGGATCATCACCGGCGGCCACGACAACCAGACCGCCCGGACGGTGGCGGTGCACGAGGGTGAGCCCATCAACGCAGGCGCGCTCAGTGCCATGTTCCGGCACATCATCGCCAACAATCGCGCAGGCGGCTGGCGCAAGCTCAAGCAGCAGCCGTGACCGGCCGTCACGGCAGCGCCGGGACCTCAGGCCAGCGCGATCTCGAAGTAGGGTCCCTGGTCGTCGTGGATGATCCGGGCCGACCCGGACCAGCCGGCGAAATCGCCGGTCCCGGTCTTGGGCACGATGTGACCGAACCACGTGTCCGGGTCTGATTCGAGGCCCCCGTGCTGGACGGTCACCGAGCCCTCCGCGCCATCCTCGGTGCGGCCGGAAATCCGCTCGGTGGCCACGTACGACCGCGAGCCCTCCTCGGCGCCGGCCGACATGAACACGGTCGTGGCCGTGCCGATGATCCCGGACACGAACGTCTTAGCGAACGTCATCACCCCGACCCAGTCCGCCTCCAGGCCGGTGATCTGCCGTGGCTCGAAACCATCGACCTTGAAGCGGGCGATGAGCGTCACGCCGGGTCCTGTCGTGAGCGCGCAGGCCAGCCCGGGTCGCGGCCGGACAGCCCCAGCAGGCGGTCCAGGGCCGGGGCCGAGGCTGGTACCGGCACCCGCGGGGCGAAGGCCTTCCCGTCGCCCTGGTAGTCGGGGGTCAGCATGCCCGGCGCGAACTCGAGCGATTCCTGGGCCGCCTCATCTGGCGGCGACCAGGGCTGGCCGGTGGCGCGGGCCAGATCCCAGCCGTGCACCTGGTACTCCCAGAGGATCATGCTCAGGGCCATGTCGCCCGGCATCGCGCTGTCCCCGAGCCGCAGGGGCCGGCCGGCCGCGCCCCCGCGCAGCGCTGCGGCCATCGCGGCGGACGCGGAACGCACCTCCGCCGCCGCGTCGGCGGGCACGGTGTACCCGTCGAGGCGATCGAGGGGTGCCTGGCCGCCCGGATCGGCGAAACCCGCCGCGAAGGTCGTCAGCCAGCCCAGGATGTGCGCCCGGAGCTGCCCGACATCCAGTTCGGTGCACGGCGTCGGTTCATGCAGTTGCTCCCCGGTGATGCGGCCGACCACGGGTTCGAGGTCGCTGAGCACGGCAACAAGCAGGTCAGTGGTGTTCTCGGTGGTTGTGGTCATGAGTCGAGCCTATGGAGCCGGCCCGGCCGGCCGCTTGAAGATTTGCGTCAGCACCAGCGGCTAGGGTCACAGGAATGAGCAGCTTGGAGCCGGATCCAGTGGAGCGGGACAGCCGCGGCATCCTCGACCCCTGGCTGCTACGCCAGCGGGTCCAGCTGACCCGCTACCCGGCCGGGCCGGTGCTGGACGGGCTCGTGGACCGCTTCTGGGCGGTGCGCTGGGACCTGCCGCCCGGGACGGTCCATCAGCAGCAGGTGCTCACCCACCCCGGCGCCAACGTCAGCATCGGCCACGCCAACGGCACGCCCGGCCAGCGCGAGCCGGGACCAGTCGAGGCGCGGCTGTACGGGGTGGCCCGGGGCCTGTCCACCCGGGTGCTGACCGGCCGGGGCTGGACCGTCGCCGCCCTGACCTGGCCCGGAGGACTCGGGGCGTTCATCACCGGATCAGCGGCGGAGCTCACCGACCGGGTCGTCCCCCTGGGGCAGGCCCTCGGCATCGACGAGGCGGTGCTGCTGCGGCAGGTGACCGCCGAACCAGACGAAGCCGCGCGGGTCGCGCTCCTGGCCGGCGCGCTGGAACAGGCCGTAGACCCGGACCGCAGGGAACCCGCCCTCAGCGTCGCCGAGGTGGCCCGGCTCGCCGAGAGCGACCGGACGGTGCGGCGGCTGGGTGACCTGTGCGAGCGGTCTGGCCTGGGCCAGCGGACCCTGCAGCGGATGTTCCTGCAGTACGCGGGGGTGTCACCCACCTGGGTGATCCGCCGCTACCGGCTGCTGGAGGCGGCTGAGACGGTCCGCGAGGGGAGGCCCGTGTCGTGGGCGGACATAGCCGCCGCGCTCGGCTACGCGGACCAGGCCCACCTGACCCGGGATTTCCGGGCCGCGATCGGCCAGACGCCCGCGGCGTACGCCAGCGCGCAGTCCTCGCCCTGACCCGGCAGGATGGGGAGATGCCCTATCGCGCGCCTCGTCATGATCGAGATGCTGGCGGCCCGGCCAGCGTGCTGGCGGCCAAGGCCGCGCTGCGGCAGGAGGTCTGGGCGGAGATGAGTGCGGCCCGGGTGGCCCGGTTCCCGGGAGCGGCCGGCCGCATCCCGAACTTCTCTGGCGCCGAAGCTGCCGCGCAGCGGCTGCGCGAACTGCCCGCCTGGCAGGAGGCCAGCACTCTGAAGGCCAACCCGGACTCCGCGCAGTGGCCGGTGCGCCAGCGGGCGCTGGAGGACGGCAAGACCGTCTACATGGCCGTGCCGCGGCTGGCCAGCGCCGAGCCGTTCTTTGCCCTGGACCCCGCTCACCTGAGCGAGTCGCCCCGGAAGGCGGCCTCAATCAGCGGGGCGGCCCGGTCCGCCCGCCAGGTCAGTCTGGCCGACCTGACCCCGGTGGACCTCGTGGTGATGGGCAGTGTCGCCGCCAGCGAGGACGGCACCCGGCTGGGGAAGGGCGGCGGCTTCGCCGACCTGGAGTTCGCCCTGGCCACCGCGGCCGGACTGATCGGCCCGCACACCGTGGCCGTGACCACCGTGCACGAGATCCAGCTCCGCCCGGCCGGGGTTATCCCGGTGACCGATCACGATGTCCCGGTGGACTTCATCATCACCCCGGAGCGGGTCATCGACTGCCGCCCGCACCGGGGCGCGCGGCCAGCCGCCGGCATCTGCTGGGACGACCTCACCGAGGAGAAGATCGCGGCCATCCCGCTGCTGGCCGCCCAGCGGTAAGCCGGTTTGAAGTCCTGAACGGTGGTCTAGAGGGGCCTGGAGGCGGCCGGACCCGGGAGCACCGATGAGTTCTGCAGGCTGGGCCGGTCTACCCCTGCGGACACCACCGAACCCCGGACTGGAGACCTACCATGACCGCTCCCGCACACGCCGACCGCATGCTGTTCGTGAACATCCCCGTGGCGGACATCGAGCGCAGCAAGGCGTTCTTCGCGCGGCTCGGGTTCAGCTACAACCCGATGTTCACCGACGAGACCGCCGCCTGCATGCTGGTCGGCGAGCAAGCCTTCGTCATGCTGCTCAGCCACGAGAGGTTCGCGCAGTTCGCGAAGCTGCCGATGGCCGATCCTGCCACGCACACGCTGGCGCTCTACTGCTTCAGCGTGTCAGCCCGCGATGAGGTCGACACGGTCGCTGAGGCTGCGCTCGCCGCGGGCGGCACCGAGGCGGACGGCCCCGAGGACCACGGCTTCATGTACTCACGCAGCTTCTTCGACCTCGACGGCCACGGCTGGCAGGTCATGTGGATGGATCCGGCGGCGGCGCAGCAGGGCCCCGGGGAGTCCGCGGCCTCCATGGCAGACGCCGACGCCCCGGCCTGACCCGTCACCACGGTCGCCCTGTCGTAGGTGCGGGAGGAGAAGACCGGGCCCGCGCTGGCCGGGGCCAGCAGTGGAGCCGGCCATGCCCTGCGTTGCGAGTAGCTTGCCTGGCATGACCAACGCGCATGAAGTCGTCGTAGCCTACTGGGCCGCGGCACAGGCCCGGGACTGGGACACCGTCGCTGGGCCTGGTTGCCGAGCAGGTCGTCTATGAGGCGCCACAGTTCCGGGAGCGGGTTCGCGGTCGCGCCGCGTATGTGCGGTTCAACGTTGAGGGTTTCCCCGGAGACTGGCATCTCAGCGTCGAGCGGATCGTCGGGGAAGGCCACCACGCGGCGAGCTGGCTGGAATTCTCGGATGCCGGTGACCGCTACCCGGGAGTGTGCTTCTTCGACCTGAATGAGGAGGGGCAGATCGCCCGGATCACCGACTTCTGGCCCGCCCCGGCCGAACTTCCGGACAGCCGTGCTCATCTGGTCGAACGTTACTGAGTTTCCAAACAGGCTAGGTCGGCGGTGATTCCCCGGCGGGCTCCGCGCTGGCGGGCTCCGCGCTCGGGGCGGGGGCGGCGTCCGGCGAGTCCGGACGCCCGAGGGCGACCGCGCTCAGGATGAGGCAGCCGAACGCCGTGACCTGGGCCACGGCCCGGACGCCGTGCGGCAGGGTCTCGCCGAACAAGACGAAGCCCGCCGCGATCGGGACCGCGTTCGTCACCACGGTGGCCGTGCCCGCGGCCGTGAGGGCGTCACCCTTCTGGTAGGCCGTCTGCAGGATGCTGGTACCGATTCCGTACCCGATGATGAGCGTGACCAGGGCGACGAGCCAGATCCCGCCGTACCCGATGAGCTTGGCGGAGATATCTCCGATGGAGAACAGCAGGCCGGTGGCGAGGCCGAGCGACGCGGCCCGCGCGATATGAGTGTGCACGACGACGAGGAGCGCCGCGCCGGCGCCACAGGCGGCGAGCCAGACGATGAGGCCCAGGACCGGCGGGTGGCTCTGGGTGTCCTCGGCGCCGGTGATCGAGAGCCCCAGCAAGGCCAGCCCGATGAGGGCGAGGACCACGGCGGCCTGCTCGCGCCGGGCCAGCCGGGACGGGTGCCCCCGGGCCGTCGCGAAGGCCAGGACCGCGACTCCGGAGGCGGTGACCGACTGCACCAGGGCGAGCGGCGCGAGCCGCAGCGCCGCCACGTACATGAGCCAGCCCGCGGTCTCGGTCCCGAACGCCTTGAGCCACCGCCGGTCTTCCAGGAGCGATTGGACCGTCCGGAACGGACGGCGCGGCGAAAGGGGCGGCAGCGCCGCGGCCGCGTCGTGCTCGAATGAGTAGGCCGTGTTGGTCACGAGCGCCGAGGCGAACGCGAGGGCCAGCCCTATCCACGCCAGAAGCGGCACGTTGCGGACAATACCCACTGGTCAGGCGGGCAATCAGGAGACTCGCCGTGGTAAGTGGTGAAGGCCGCCTGGCCGGCGGCGCAAACCAGGTGATCAGCACACAGAGAACCCACCGTGGAGGAAACGTGACCGACACCAGTGTGACCACCGCTGACCTGGCCGACACCTACGGCCCGGAACTGCGGGTCTGCGACCTCCAGATCCTGCATGGCGCGGTCCGCGACAGCGTGGCCCTGGCCGGGCTGGACCTCGGGATCAAGGCGCTGGGCACCACCCCGCGCAAGAGCGCGAAGACCGGCGCGGGCGCCGTCGACGTCCCCGTGACGTTCGGCAACGTCACCTTCCACCCCGGGGACATCCTGCACGCCGACGACGACGGGATCGTCCTGCTGCCGCCCGCCACCCAGGGGCCGTGAGACCAGGCGCCGTCAACCGATCGGTGGATGCGGCTCCGCCGCCCGGCTCATCGGGGGGTTCAGCCGGTCGCCGGTGAGCTGTAGCGGCCCGGCCGATGCGCGCCCGGAGCGTCCGCTGCGAGCCTGAAGCACATGACAACCGTGATCGAGGTGCAGCATCTGCGCAAAAGCTACGGGGAGACCGTCGCGGTCGATGATGTCTCTTTCGACGTCCAGGAAGGCGAGATCTTCGGCATCCTCGGCCCGAACGGCGCCGGCAAGACCACGACGGTGGAGTGCGTCGAGGGGCTGCGGGCAGCAGACGGGGGCACGATCAGCGTGCTCGGTCTCGATCCGCGCCGGGACCGCGCCGAGCTGACCCAGCGGCTCGGCGCGCAGCTCCAGGACAGCGAGCTGCCGGAGCGGCTGCAGGTCGCCGAGGCCCTGCAGCTCTACAGCTCCTTCTACGCCGAGCCGGCCGACTGGCGCACGCTCATGGACGTGCTCGGGCTGGCCGGCAAGAGCAGGACCAGGTTCGGGAAGCTGTCCGGCGGCCAGAAGCAGCGGCTCTCGATCGCGCTGGCCCTGGTGGGCAGCCCGCGCGTGGCGGTGCTCGACGAGCTCACCACCGGCCTGGACCCGCAGGCCCGGCGCGATACCTGGGCGCTGATCGAGGACGTGCGCTCCCGCGGGGTCACGATCCTGCTCGTCACCCACTTCATGGAGGAGGCCGAGCGGCTCTGTGACCGGGTGGCGCTGATCGACGCGGGCCGGGTCGTGGCCGTGGACACCCCGGCCGGGCTGGCCGAGCGGGTCCAGGCCGGGCAGCGGATCCAGTTCCGCCCGTCCGTCCCGTTCGACGACGGGCTGCTGACCAGCCTGCCCGATGTGACCAGCGTCATCCACAGGGGCGATGTCGTGGTGGTCACTGGCAGCGACAACGCGCTGAACGCGGTCACCTCCGCGCTGGCCCGCCACCAGATCGTGGCCCGTCAGCTGCGCGTGGAGCAGGCCAGCCTGGAGGACGCATTCGTCGCGCTGACCGGCCGGCACGCCGAGAACTAGCCGACAGGAACAGGAGATCCATCATGTCAGTCACGATGTCAGGCCCGGGATCAGCCGCTGGCGCGGCACCGCGGGTCGCCGCGCGGGGGGCCGCACTGGGGCGGCTCACCCGCACCGAGTTCCGGCTGTTCCTGAGGGAGCGCATCGGCCCGATCTGGGGCGTGGGGTTCCCGCTGGTGCTGCTGATCATCTTCGGCAGCATCCCCTCCTTCAGCCGGGCGCAGGCTTCCCTGGGTGGCCTCACCGAACTCGACCTCTACGTCCCGATCCTGATCGCGTTCGTGATCGCCATGCTGGCCCTCAACGCGCTGCCCCCGGTGCTGGCCGGCTACCGGGAGAAGGGCATCCTGCGCCGCCTGCAGACCACGCCGGTGGGCCCGGTCCGGGTGCTCGCGGCCCAGCTCGTGATCGATGTGGCCGTGGTAGCGGTCATGCTGGTCCTGGTCCTCGCCGTGGCCCGCATCGGGTACGGCGTCGCGCTGCCGCGGCAGCTGGCCGGGTTTGTCTTCGCCGCGCTGCTGGCCGCGGCGGCACTGCTGGCCATCGGCCTGTTCGTCGCCGCGGCCGCACCGACCGCCCGCGCTGCCAACGCGATCGGGGCGATCCTGTTCTTCCCGATGATGTTCTTCGCCGGGCTGTGGCTGCCGATCGCCCAGATGCCTTCTGTCCTGCGGCACATCAGCCACGCCACCCCGCTCGGGGCGGCGGTGCAGGCCCTGCAAGACAGCGCCCAGGGACACTGGCCGCACCCGCTGCAACTGGTGACCCTGGCCCTCTACGCGCTGGCGTTCGGGCTAGCCGCGGCTAGATTGTTTCGCTGGGAGTAATTCGCATGTGGAGGACGCCGATGAGCGGTCCGATGCCGTTCACCCAGCTGGACGACCGAGCCCGGAAGCTGCTTCCCCTGGTCCTGGCCGGGCCGTACGTGCTGCTGGGGGCCCTGGCCCTCTTCACGGCGGGGATCAAGCACGCCGCCGTGGGTTCCCTGGCCATCGACCTGGCCCTGTGCGGCCTGGCGGCGGCCTGGATGCTGTGGATGTTCACGCTGCATCCCGCGTGGCGGGTCCGCCCGCGGGTGATGGCGGTGTTCTTCACCGTGTTCGTCGTGATCATGGCGGCCCTGGTGATCAGGGATCCCTGGTTCGGGTTCCTCACGCCCGCCGGGTACCTGTACGCGTTCGCCGTCCTGCCGTGGCCGTGGCGGCTGCCCGGCGTCGCCGCGGTGGCCGTCGTGGCGGCCACCGCCCAGACGTCCGGCGTGGACCGGGCCAGCCCGTTCGGCATCCTCGTGTACGCCGCCGTCCTCTCGGTCAACGTGATCCCCCTGTGCGCCCTGGCCTGGATGGACTGGAGCAACGACGCCCACGCCGAGCAGCGGGAACAGGCCCTCGCCGAGGTGCGCGAGGCCAACCAGCGGCTCGAGGCCACGCTGGCCGAGAACGCGGGCCTGCACGAGCAGTTGCTGACCCAGGCCCGGGAGGCCGGCATCCTCGACGAGCGGCAGCGGATGGCGGGGGAGATCCACGACACGCTGGCCCAGGGACTCACCGGGATCATCACCCAGCTCCAGGCGGCCGAGCAGGCCAGCGGGGATCACGCGGGCTGGCGCAGGCACGTGTCCGCCGCGACCAGGCTGGCCCGGGAGAGCCTGTCCGAGGCCCGGCGGTCGGTGGACGCACTGCGCCCGGAGTCGCTGGAGACGGGCCGGCTAAGTGACGCGCTGGCCGGCGTGGCTGAGCGCTGGTCGGCGCTGCACGGGATCGCGGTCCAGGTCACGACGACCGGCACGGTCCGGCCGGTGCGGCCGGACGCCGAGTTCGCGCTGCTGCGCGCAGCGCAGGAGGCGCTGGCCAACGTGGCCAAGCACGCCCGGGCGACCCGGGTCGGGCTGACGCTGTCCTACATGGACGACGAGGTCGCCCTCGATGTGCGGGACGATGGCCGGGGCTTCGACGAGTCAGCAGGAAGCGCCGGCGGGTTCGGCCTGGCCGCGATGCGGCAGCGGATCGAGGGCCTGTCCGGGACGCTCCAGGTCGAATCGGAACCCGGGGGCGGCACGGCCATCTCGGCCTGTGTCCCGGCCGGCGCCGCGGCGCCCCCCGGCGCGGCCGCGCCCCCCGGCCCCGCAGTGGCCCCGGCGCCCGCGGAGGCCACCGCGTGAGCGCCGCCGGTGCGGGGACCGCGCCGATCACGCTGCTGATCGTGGATGATCACCCGGTGGTCAGGGACGGGCTGGCCGGGATGTTCGCGCCCGATGCCGGGTTCGAGGTGCTGGGTGAGGCGGCGGACGGCGCGGAGGCGGTCCGGCTCGCCCTGGCGCTCAAGCCCTCGGTCATCCTGATGGACCTGCGGATGCCGGGCATGGACGGCGTGGCCGCGATCACCGAACTAGCCAGGCGCGGCGTGGCCGCCCGGGTGCTGGTCCTGACCACCTACGACACCGACAGCCACGTGCTGCCCGCCATCGAGGCCGGCGCTACCGGCTACCTGCTGAAGGACG
>DASQRM010000041.1:0-11689 GCA_035642895.1 Streptosporangiaceae bacterium
CGCCCTCATCGGCGAAGGCCTCACCAACCGCCAGATCGGCGACCGCCTCTTCCTCGCCGAAAAAACCGTCAAAAACTACGTCTCCGCCCTCTTCGCCAAACTCGGCATGCAACGCCGCGCCCAAGCCGCCGCCTACGCGGCGCACGTATTCGACCAGCAGAAGGCCAGGCGGCCGCACCGGGGAGCTGGCCGAGGCTAGCTTTCACCGGTCCGGGAGCCACTAGCCTCCCCGGGACCACTAGCCTCGCCGGGACCACGGTGCGCGGGCGCCCGGCCCGGGGGCTGGGTCGGCCGCGGCCGGGCCGGCAGGGCCGGGATGTCCCGGGTCTCCGGCTGGCCCGGCGCCACGCTGACCGGCGTGCCGTGGTGGGAGATCTGCAGCGGCGGCCCGTCGCCGTCGATGATGTAGGTGACGCTGTCCGGCCCGACCTCGACGCGCAGGTGGCGCCCGCGCAGGATGACGGTGAACGTGAACCGGGTCAGGGCCGGGGGCAGCCGCGGTGCAAAGCAGGGCGGCTGGCCGGGCCGGTACCGCATCCCGCCGAACCCCTGCACCAGGGCGATCCACGACCCGGCCAGCGCCGCGATATGCAGGCCGTCGCGGGTGTTGTGCTCCAGGTCGTCGATGTCCATCAGGGCCGTCTCGGCCAGATAGTCATAGGCCAGGTCCAGGTGACCGGTCTCGGCCGCGATGACCGCCTGGCTGGACGCGGACAAGGACGAATCCCGGACCGTGAGCGCCTCGTAGTAGTTAAAGTTCCGGGCCTTCTGCTCGGCGGTGAACGCGTCCGGGGAGAGCTGCATGGCCAGCACCAGATCGGCCTGCTTGACGACCTGCTTGCGGTACAGGTCGAAGTAGGGGAAGTACGCCAGCAGCGGATACTGATCCGGCCTGGTGGCGGCGAAATCCCAGACCTGGTGCTCGGTGAACCCTTCGGACTGGCAGTGCACCCCGAGCTTTTCGTCGTAGGGCAGCACGACCCGGTCCGCTGCGGCACGCCAGCCCGCCACCTCCTCGGGCGAGACATGCAGTTCCCGGGCCCGCCGCGGGTGCCGCTCCGCCGCGTCGGCCGCGGCCCGCAGGTTCTGCTGAGCCATCAGGGTGGTGAAGATGTTGTTGTCGGCGATGGCGCTGTACTCGTCCGGGCCGGTCACCCCGTCGATCCGGAAGGTGCCGTCCAGGTGGCCGACTGAGAACCACAGCCGCGCGGTGTGCACCAGCAGGTCACATCCGGTCTGGCGGTCGAACTTGTCGTCGCCGGTGGCGTCGGTGTACCGGGCCACCGCGTGCGCGATGTCGGCGTTCACGTGGAACGCGGCCGTCCCGGCCGGCCAGTAGGCCGAGCACTCGGCGCCGCTGATCGTGCGCCACGGGAAGGTCGCGCCCCGCAGGCCGAGCTGGCTGGCCCGGTCGAGGGCCGCGGGCAGGGTGCTGTGCCGCCAGCGCAGGGCGTGCGCCACGGCGTCGGGCATGGTGTAGGTGAGGACCGGCATCACGAACGTCTCGGCGTCCCAGAACGAGTGGCCGTCGTAGCCGTTCCCGGACAGGCCCTTAGCCGGGATGGGCCGGCCCTCGGCCCGGGCGCCCGCCTGCAGCACGTGGAACATGCCGAACCGGGTCGCCTGCTGGATCTCCTCGTCCCCCTCCAGCTCCACGTCGGCCCGGGCCCAGAAGTCGTCCAGATAAGCCCGCTGCTCCTCGGCGAGTCCTTCCCAGCCGGTCTGCGCGGCGACCAGCAGCGCGCCCTCCACCTGGTCACGCAGGGCGGGCCGGGACCGGGTCCCGGACCAGCCGTAGCCCACGAACTTCACCAGCTGGAACGGCTGACCCTCGTCAAGCCGGGCGCCGATGGTCAGCCGGGCCAGATCCGGCTCGGTCTCGGTCCAGGAATGCGTGGCCGCCTGGCAGTTCAGCACGTGCTGCATGGCGGCCGCCACCGTCAGGCCGCTGCGCCGGGTGCGGTGCATCAGCCCGAGCCGGCCATCGTGGCCGCCCTGCTCTATCCCCTCCAGCGGCGCTTCGAGCGCCGCCGCGACCCGGGGATCCCCGCTGACCGGGGGCAGCTCCTCGTTGGCGACCAGCTCGGACTGCACCACCACGCGGACCGGGCCGTCCAGCGACTCGACCTGGTAGCTGACGGCGGCGATGGACCGCTGGGTCAGCGAGACCAGCCGGGTCGAGCTCACCCGGACCCGGCGGCCGGCCGGCGAGACCCAGTCGGCCCGCCGGGTCAGCGTGCCGGCCCGGAAGTCGAGCACCCGCTCGTGATGCAGCAGCTCGCCGTAGCGGATGTCCAGCGGCTCGTCGTCCACCAGCAGCCGGATCAGCTTGCCGTTGGTGATGTTGATCACTGTCTCGCCGGACTCCGGGAAGCCGAAGCCGGCCTCGGCGTAGGGCAGCGGGCGCCGCTCGTACACGCCATTGAGGTACGAGCCGGGCAGGCCGTGCGGCTCTCCCTCGTCGAGGTTGCCCCGCCACCCGATGTGCCCGTTGGACAGCGCGAACAGCGACTCGGTCTGGGCCATCATGTCGGCATGCAGTGTGCATTCCCGCAGGCACCATGGTTCAACGGGGAACGCCGGGTGCTGGATCACAGCGCCAGCCTACGAGCTAGCGACCCGTGAGGCAGCCACGTTATGCCCTGCCCGTAGCGTTGTGTTCGTGACCGCACCAGCGGACGACCATCAGCTCCCGGCCATCCCAGCCTCAGCCGGGGCAATGATCTTCGACCCGGCTGGACGCCTGCTCATCCTCAAGCCGGTCTACAAGTCCGGATGGACCATCCCCGGCGGCGTCATGGAGATCGGCGAGACGCCCTGGGCGGCCTGCCAGCGTGAGGTACGCGAGGAGTGCGGCCTGGCCGTGCGGCGCGGCCGTCTCGCGTGCGTGGACTTCCGGCCGCCGCGCCGCGGCAAGCCGGGCGGGCTGCGGTTCCTGTTCGACTGCGGCGCGCTGCCCCACGAAAGCTTCGCGGCGATGGTGCTGCAGCCGGAGGAGATCTCGAAGTACCGGATCGAGCCACTGCCCGCCGCCCTGGACCTGCTGCGCAAGCCCATCCGGCGGCGGGTGACCGCGGCCATCGGATCCGGCGGCCTGTGCTACCTCGAGAACGGCCGTTCCGTGCCGGGAGTCAGGCCCTAGTCCCCCGGGACGGACACCACGGGACCGTGGGCGTGGCCCAGCACGACGTGGGTGACCGAGCGCACCCCCAGGGTGTGCGGCCCACCCAGCGCGTGCCGGCCCAGGACCACCAGGTCAGCCCGGGCCGACGAGCCGGCCAGGACCCGGCCCGGGTGCGCGCGCACCACTTCCCAGCGCGCCTCCACCTCGGGGAACTTCTCCCGCCAGGCGGCGACGGCGCTCTCCAGGCGGCTGGTCTCCTCAGCAGGCGCTTCGGTACGTCCGGGGACCGGCGAGGACCATGCGTGCACGGCGAGCAGCTGCGCCTGGCGCAGGGCCGCCTCCTCGAAGCCGAATCCCAGGGCGGTCGCGGACTGGGCCGGATCACGGACGCCGACCACGATCTCGCGCGGCCCGGACTGGGCTTCCTCGCGCACCACCACGACTGGAGCGGGCGCGTGCGTCGCGACGTACCGGCTCACCGAGCCGAGGATCATCGCGCTGAAGCCCCCGTCGCCGCGAGAGCCCAGGACCAGCATGGAGGCGTCCTGCCCGGCCCCCGCGAGGACCTCGGCCGGCGCTCCGGCCAGCAGCTGGGTGTCGATCGCCAGGCCGGGCTGCTGCGCCGCGGCCTGCTCCGCGGCCGCGGCCAGGGCCTGGCTCGTGGACTTCTCGATCACGTCGGACACCGTGCCGGGGGTCGCCGGGGTGGCGGTCATCCGCGGCGGCAGCTCCGGGACCGCCACGATCCGCAGCGACGTCGCGCGGAGCACCGCCTCCCGGGCCGCCCATTCCACGGCCCTCAAGGACTCCTGCGAGCCATCCGCTCCCGCGATTACCGGCTTCGTCGCCATGCTGTCCTCCCGCTGCCGTATCTGCTGTGTTCCGTACCCAGGGATAAACCCGGCGGTCGCGGACGCGCTAGTCCCCGGGCGCCCACCACGATCTCGCGGTGCGTAGCCAGGGTCTCCTCGCGGGCCACGACGACCGGGACGACCGCGTGCGTCGCGACGTACCGGCTGACCGAACCGAGGATCATCGCGCTGAATCCCCCGGCCCCGCGGGGGCCCAGCACCAGCATCGACGCCTCCGCCGCTGCTTCCACCAGGACCCGGTCGCCGGGCTAGGGATCATCCGCTGAGGCCGGACCGGAATGGCCACAATCCGTAGCGTGGACTTCCGGAGCGTCGCCTCGCGAGCCGCCTATTCCACCGCTCGCATCGATTCTTGGGAACCATCCGTGCCCGCGATGACTGGCTGCCGCGCCATGGCTGTCCTCCTGGGCCGTCCGTGCCCTGCCGTTATCATTCTGGCCGCGAGAGCACTCCTCGACCCGGGACGACGGACCCGGGTTACGGGGACAAACGGCCCTGCTGCTCGTGACGGGCAGGTAGCAACCTGGGACTTGTGACACCCGCCGCGCGGGACCGAGAGCGGTGGCAGGCCCGCCGAGGGCTGACTGGATAAGGCGGTCTCGTGGGACCGCAAGACCCACCGTCGCCATGACGGAGATCCCCTCGGCGCCACACCGGGCCCGGTGCGGCGGGTGCCGCCGATCTGAGACAGCGACCGCCCGGCCAGTGCAGCGACCGCCTGGCGCCTGCCCAACCGGGCTCACGGGGCGGCAACGCCCAGATGGTCCCGGTGCTGCCAGGCGAGCCGGAGCAGGGCCTGGCCGGCGGTCTGGACCGGCTCTGCGCCGCCGGTGTAGCGGGCCACGTTCGCCCGGGTGAACGGGATCGCCCCGGAGCCGTCCTGGGTGACCACCCGCCCCTCCGCGTTCTCGCCGACCAGGCCGCGGAACACGCGGTCGAACACGGCGGCCTCGAAGACCGCCACGGTCAGGATGTCGGTGGCCAGCGTCAGCGGGTCGACCCCCAGCCCGAGGCAGCTGACCCGCAGGGTGCCCGCGTCCCGGGCGGCAGCCAGCTCGCTATGGAACGGCCAGTTCCCGTAGTCCAGCCGGCCGCCGCGGGTGGGGTACTCCTCGGACCCGCCCAGCAGTTCCTCGCTGAACTCCCGGGTCATGCAGCGCCACAGGCTGAAGTCGTGACGCTGCGCGGCCGGCGCCGCGGAGACCGGCTGGAAGATGCCCGCGGGCATCACCTGGTACAGGCCGCCCGCGTGGTTGACCCGGGCCGGGTCCCGCCAGTGCAGCAGGAACGAGGCCGTACCGTGGCGGGCGCGGCGCAGGGTCAGGGTGGTGACGGCGGTGAGGGCGGAGCGGTGCGGCAGCGCGCACGGATCACCCACCGAGGCCCGCAACGGCAGCGCGGCGAGACCAGGCACGGTGCCGGAGGAAGCCCAGGCCGCGGTCAGCTCGTGCGCCACGGCCGCGCCCAGGTTCACCGCGTCGAAGTAACGGGACGGGCCGAACCCCAGCCCCGGCCGGCTGGATCTGGCCGCGCCGTCCAGATCCGCGTCCAGCAGCCGGTAGCAGACCCGGTTCTCGAACAGGGCCGGCCGGTCCAGGGCCTCGATCGCCGCCGTGTACGTGGGATAGGCCTGGCCGCTCACCGGCCGCGGCAGCACGTGCGCGGCGGCCGCGCCGGTCGCCGCCACAGCCGGCGGCGGCGGGTCGCTGACCCAGCGCAGTGGCACGTCCGCGAGGTCCAGCGGGGTGGCCGGCCGCCATCCCGGCCAGCACAGCAGGTCGGTGCCGGCCACCCGGGGCAGATCCGGGTACAGCCCGGCGGCCATCGTGGCCAGCGCCATCCGGTGCTCGTTGAGCAGGCGCCTGACCCGGCGCCACTGGGCTGGCGCTTCCCCCCTAGCCTGGTCCATACGCTCCGTTCCCCCTCTACCCCTTCTGGAGTCATCAGCATGCGCCAGCCGTTGCTGCAGATCATCATCGGCAGTACCCGGCCGGGCCGGGTCGGCCCGTCCGTGGCTGAGTGGATCACCGCCAGCGCCCAGGCGCACGGTCACTTCGCGGTCGAGGTGGTGGACCTGGCCGAGGTCAACCTGCCGCTGTTCAACGAGCCCCGGCATCCGCGGCTGCAGCAGTATGAGTACCAGTACACCAAGGACTGGAGCGCCACCATCCGCCGGGCGGACGCGTTCATCTTCGTGATCCCGGAGTACAACTACGGGTTCAACGCGGCCACCAAGAACGCCATCGACTACCTGAACCACGAGTGGCACTACAAGCCGGCCGGGTTCGCCAGCTACGGCGGCGTGGCGGCGGGTACCCGGGCGGTGCAGATGCTCAAGCAGGTGCTGACCACGCTCAAGATGACTCCGCTCTTCGAGGCGGTGAACATCCCATTCGTGCAGCAGTTCCTCGACGAGAACAAGAAGCTGCAGCCCAACGAGGTCATGACCGAGGCTGCGACCGCGATGCTGGACGAGCTGGCCCGGGTGGAGGCGGCGCTGCGGCCGCTGCGTGAACCGGAGGCGCCCGAGCCCGCCGAGCCCGAGACCGAGGACATCGACCCGCAGGCCGAGCCGGTCCGGTAAGGCTGGTGTGTTAAGGCTGGTCCGTTACGGGGGACCGTAGCCCCCACCCCCGGGGGTCTCCAGCACGAACACGTCCCCCGGGCCGAGTTCGGCGCAGTCGCACCCGGTCAGCCCGGTCACCCGGCCGTCGGCCCGCTCGACCCACTGCCGCCCGAGCTGGCCAGGGGCCCCGCCCGCCATGCCGTACGGCGGGACCCGCCGGTGACTGCTCAGTGTGCTCACCGTCATCGGGGCGAGGAACCGGAGCCGGCGGCGGCCGCCGTCACCTCCCGGCCACCGCCCCGCGCCTCCGCTGCCCCGGCGGATCTCGAACGATTCCAGCCGGACGGGGAACCGCCACTCCAGGATCTCAGGGTCGGTGAGCCGCGAATTGGTCATGTGGGTCTGGACCACCGAGGCGCCCCCGAAGCCATCCCCGGCGCCCGAGCCGCTCGCCACCGTCTCGTAGTACTGGTATTCCCCGTTGCCGAAGGTGACGTTGTTCATGGTGCCGGACCCCTCGGCCATGACGCCCAGCGCGGCGTACAGCGCCCCGGTGACCGCCTGGGAGGTCTCCACGTTGCCGGCCGCCACCGCGGCCGGGTAGGCCGGGGCAAGCAGGCTGCCCGGCGGGATGATCACCCGGACCGGCTTGAGACAGCCGGCGTTGAGCGGGATCTCGTCGTCCACCAGCGTGCGCAGCACGTACAGGACCGCGGCCATGGCCACCGACGAGGGCGCGTTGAAGTTGTCCGGCAGCTGGGCTGAGGTGCCGGTGAAGTCGATCCGCGCGGTCCGGGCCTGCTGGTCCACCCGGACCGCCACCTTGATCACCGCCCCGTTGTCCAGCTCGTAGGCGCACTCGCCGTCGTGCAGCCGGGCGATGACGAGGCGCACCGCCTCCTCCGCGTTGTCCTGCACGTGGCCCATGTAGGCGGTCACCACGTCCAGGCCGAACTCGCGCACCAGCTGCCCCAGCTCGGCGACGCCCTTCTCGTTCGCGGCGATCTGCGCCCGCAGGTCCGCGAGGTTGGCACCCGGGTTCCGGGACGGGAACTCGGCCGAGGTGAGCAGCTCCGTGGTGGCCGCCTCGCGCAGCTCGCCGCCCCCGGCCAGCCGCCAGTTGTCGATCAGCACGCCTTCCTCGTCGACCCGGGTGCTGAAGGCCGGCATGGAACCCGGGGTGATGCCGCCGATCTCGGCGTGATGCCCGCGGGACGCCACGAAGAACAGGATCTCCGGGGCGTCCTCGGTGCTGGCCTCGGCGAACACCGGGGTGACCACGGTGATGTCGGGCAGGTGCGTGCCGCCGTGGTAGGGGTCGTTGAGCATGAAGACGTCGCCGGGCTTCATCCTCCCGCGGTTGCGGCGCAGGACCATGGTGATGCTCTCGCCCATGGAGCCCAGGTGCACCGGCATGTGCGGGGCGTTCGCGATGAGCTGCCCCTCCGCGTCGAAGATCGCGCAGGAGAAGTCGAGGCGTTCCTTGATGTTGACCGAGTGCGCGGTGCCCTGCAGCCGCACACCCATCTGCTCGGCCACGGACATGAACAGGTTGTTGAAGATCTCCAGCAGCACCGGGTCGGCGGTGGTGCTGGTGCCAGCCCGCACCGGGCGGCCGCCGGGGCGGGTCAGCAGCAGGTCACCGCGGGCGGTCACCGCGGCCTGCCAGCCCGGCTCCAGCACGGTGGTGGCGAAGTCCTCGGTGATGAGGGCCGGCCCGTGGACCACGCGGCCGGGCCGCAGCGCGCTGCGCGCAAGCAGGTCGACCTCGGCCCAGTCGCCGCCGGCGAACATCCGGACCCGGGCCGGCGACGCCGGCGCCGACGCTGACGGTGACGGCGACTCCCCGGTGTCCTGGACCTCCGGAACGTCGCCGGCCGCTTGAGTCACCTCGACCGACACCGCTTCCACGATCACCGGCTTGTCCCGGGTCAGGAAGGAAAAGCGCTGCCGGTAGGCCGCCTCGAAGGCCTCCATCATGCTGGAGAGCCCGCCCACGGGGACCGGCAGCGCGGTGTCCGTGCCCTGGTAGCGCAGGTGGGCCCGGCGCACGCTGCGCACCGGCGCACCAGGCTCGTCCCCGCCCGGCCCGCCCCCGGCGGCCAGTTCGTCCCGCGCGGCGGCTTCCAGCTCTCCGGCCAGCTGGTCCAGCCGGGCCAGCAGCCCGCTGGACAGCTCCGCCTCGACCGCAGTCTCCCGCATGGCGGTCACCGAGGCCAGGCCCATGCCGTAGGCGGACAGGACGCCGGCCAGCGGGTGGATGAGCACCTCGGTCACGCCCAGCGCGTCGGCGACCGCGCAGGCGTGCTGGCCGCCCGCGCCGCCGAAGGTGGCCAGCACGTACCGGGTGATGTCGTGGCCGCGCTGGACCGAGATCTTCTTGATCGCGTTGGCCATGTTCGCCACGGCGATATCCAGGAACCCGGCCGCTACCTCCGCGGCGCTGCGCTGGTCGCCGGTGGCCTCCGTGATCCGCCGGGCCAGGGCATCGAACCGGGTGGCCACGAGCCCGGCGTCCAGCGGCTCGTCGCCGCCCGGCCCGAACACCCGGGGAAAGGAGCCCGGCTGGACCCGGCCCAGCATGACGTTGGCGTCGGTCACGGTCAGCGGGCCGCCCCGCCGGTAGCAGGCGGGTCCCGGGTCCGCCCCCGCCGAGTCCGGGCCGACCCGGTACCGGCTGCCGTCGAACACCAGGATCGAGCCTCCGCCAGCCGCGACGGTGTGGATGCTCAGCATGGGCGCCCGCATCCGGACCCCGGCCACCTCGGTCTCGTACTGCCGCTCGAACTCGCCCGCGTAATGGGACACGTCGGTGGAGGTGCCACCCATGTCGAAGCCGATGACCCGCCGGTAGCCGGCCGCGGCGGCCGTCCGGGCCATGCCGACGATGCCGCCGGCCGGCCCGGACAAGATGGAGTCCTTGCCGCGGAAGCGGTGCGCGTCGGCCAGCCCGCCGTTGGACTGCATGAACAGCACCGGCGTCCCGTCCAGCTCGGCGGTCACGTGGTCGACGTAGCGGGACAGGATCGGGGACAGGTAGGCGTCCACGACCGTGGTGTCCCCCCGGGACACCAGCTTCATCAGCGGGCTGGTCGCGTGCGACTCCGAGACCTGGGTGAATCCGATGTCCCGGGCGATCTCGCCGATCCGGGCCTCGTGCGCGGGGTAGCGGTAGCCGTGCAGGCAGACCACGGCCACGGCCCGCAGCCCGTCGGCGTAGGCGGCCCGCAGGTCCCGGGCGGCCGCCTCCTCGTCGAGGGGCTCGATCAGCTCACCGTGCGCGCTGACCCGTTCGGTCACCTCGATCACCCGGTGATAGAGCAGCTCCGGAAGGATGATCTGGCGGGCGAAGATGCGCGGCCGGTTCTGGTACCCGATCCGCAGCGCGTCGCGGAATCCCCTGGTGATGACCAGGACGGTGGGTTCACCCCGGCGCTCCAGCAGCGCGTTGGTGGCGACGGTGGTGCCGAGCCGGACCGACCCGATTTGCCCGGCCGGGATGGGCTGCCCGTCCGGGACCCCGAGCAGCCCGCGGATGCCGGCCAGCACCGCATCCGGGTACCGGCCCGGGTCTTCGGAGAGCAGCTTGCGGACGGCCAGCGTGCCGTCCGGGAGTCGCGCGACCACGTCGGTGAACGTGCCGCCCCGGTCGATCCAGAAGTCCCAGCGTCCGGTCATCACCTCGCATCCTAGAAGGACGCGAGGCGATGACCGGGAGCCCGCTCAGGCCTGCGCGGCTGCGGATGAGCCGCCAGTCCAGGTTGCCCGCATCCACAACTACGTGTCATACCTCCGGTTTGCCGCCTGACCACGGGGGTAGCTGGGCGCGGCAGTTGGCTTAGGCAGAGTTGCCGAGGCGGAACTGTGAGGAAGGTCTGCAATGGTGTCTGAGACGAGAGCCACGCAGCCGTCAGGGCGCAATGTGCTCGAGGAGCTGGATTCGCGGATCCCGACAAACTTCTACTGGTATCTGGCCGTGCTGGCCTGTGTCGGCGGGTTTCTCTTCGGGTACGACACCGCCAACATCGGCTCGGCGCTGGCCTTCATTCCTTACCATCTGTCGAGCTTCTGGACGGGTTATCTGGTGGCCGGCGCATCCCTGGGCGCTGGCGCGGGAGCGCTCATCGCCGGGCCGCTGACCGACCTCTTCGGGCGCAAGACCCTGCTCATCACCGACGCCGCCATCTACGCCATCGGCGCGCTCCTGTCGGCGTTCACCGTGAATGCCTTCATGCTGCTGTCGTCCCGCACCCTCATCGGGCTCGCGATCGGGGCCGACTCCGCGATCGCCACCGCCTACATCGCGGAGTTCGCGCCCCGCGAGCGGCGAGGCCAGCTGAGCATCATCCAGCAATGGATGATCACCGTGGGAATCCTGGTGTCCTATCTCGTGGCCGTGATCCTCCTGGTGGCTCTGCCGCACAGCGCCGGCAACCTTGACTGGCGGCTCATTCTCGGCATCGGCGCGATTCCGGCGATACTGGCCGTGGCGCTGCGGTCCAGAATGCCCGAGTCCCCCCGGTGGCTCATGCTGCATGACCGCTACGCCGATACCCAGAAGGCGTTCGGCCAGCTCGGAATGGAGACATCAGAGGAGGAGATCCGTGCGGCCGCGGCGCAGCTCAGGGGCACAGTGGAAGAACGGCAGCGGAAGACGCAGTGGACAAAGGGCGTGATCCGGGCGCTGATCGTGGTCTGCGTGTTCTTCATTTTCCAGCAGATCACCGGGATCAACGTCCCATTCTATTACGGCCCGAAGATCCTGTCGACCTTCTTCCAGACCGGGCACAATGCCGTCGCGGCCGCAGTAGCCGGGGTCGAGGTCACCGCCATCTTGGGTGCCGTCAATGTGGTCGCGACCTATTTTGCTTTCCGCTGGATCGACAAGCTCGGCCGGCGCCCGCTCGCCATCGGGGGTTACGCAGGCATGGCGGTGTTCATGCTGGTCGCGGCGGCCGGAGTCGCGTTCCTCACCGACATACCCAAGACCGTGGTGGTCATGGTCGGCTTCTCGTTCTTCATCACTTCGTTCGCGATCGGTGTCGGCGGGACGGGCTGGCTGATCCAGGGCGAGGTCTTCCCGACATCTGTCCGCGGCCGGGCGGCTGCCATCGGCGCGGCGGTGGA
>DASQRM010000042.1:0-4504 GCA_035642895.1 Streptosporangiaceae bacterium
CGAACTCGCCGGCTGGCTCGCGCGCACCCGTGGGCTGCGCGCGGACCCGGGCGACATCATCGTGGTCACCGGGGTGGCGCAGGCGCTTGCCCTGCTGGCCCGGGCGCTGCAGGCCCGCGGATTGGGCGAGATCGCGGTCGAAGACCCGGGCTCGCGCGGGGCCCGGGACGACCTGGCCTACTGGGGCCTGCGGCCGGTGCCGGTCCCGGTGGACGAGGACGGGATGCTGGTCGAAGAGCTGGCCCGGAGCCGGGCACCCGCCGCGCTGCTCACGCCCGCGCACCAGTTCCCCACCGGGGTGGTGCTGGCCCCGCAGCGCCGCCGCGACCTGCTGGACTGGGCCGCCGCGGCCGACGGCCTGATCGTCGAGGACGACTACGACGCGGAGTTCCGCTACGACCGGGCGCCGGTCCCCGCACTGCACGCCTCGGCGCCCGAGCTTGTCGCCTACGCGGGCAGCACGTCCAAGACGCTAGCCCCCGGCATGCGGCTGGGCTGGCTGATCCCGCCCGTTCGGCTCCGGGACGAGCTGACCGAAGCTAAGTACTCCAGTGACCTAGGAAGCCCGGCGCTGCCGCAGCTCGTGCTGGCCAGGCTGATCGCCAGCGGCGAGCTCGAGCAGCACATCCGGCTGGTGCGCAAGCGGCAGCGGAACAGGCGGGACGCCCTGCTCCGGGCGCTGCGCGAGCACCTGCCGCAGGCCCGGGTGCAGGGCGTCGCGGCGGGGCTGCACCTGCTGATCACGTTCCCCGGGCTTGACGGCTCCGATGCGGACCTGGCCGAGGGCATCTTGCGGACCGGGGTGCTGGTCCAGCCGCTGTCCTGGCACCGGCAGCGGCCCGGGGTGCCAGGGTTCGTGCTGGGCTACGCTGCGCACACTCCGGACCGGCTGCACGAGGCGGCGCGCCGCATCGCGCAGGGCATGTCCTTAAGCGCAGGCCGGCTGGTAACAAGCCCGTTAGCGTCAGCTGACTTAGATGGTGGATTCGGGTTATGCGGCTGATTGGGGGTACCCCAGTCCCCCGGATCAACCTCAGAGCCCCGATCCACCACGATAAACGGAGCAATCCTCCGTCTTGGCGGGCGAGCGAGGGATCCGCCTTAGTCGTGATGGCAGGGAGGGCAGGGTTACGCTAGTTGCCTGGTCGGCCGGCCTCTAGGTTTACGCCGGTTGCCTGGCCGGGCGCAGTAGGGTCACGCCGGTTGTGTGGTCGGCGCTCTAGGGGTTGGCGGGCTCCTTGGTAGCCGCGGCGGCGCGCTTGGCGTCGACTTTGCGGTGTCGTCGGGCGGTGGCACGCAGCTGGCCGATCCGCGCCGTCCCGGCCAGCACGACCAGGAGCACGCCGCAGACCGCGGCGAGCAGCAGGGCCACGCCGAGCGGAAGGTGGCCATGCATGCCCAGGTAGGAGACGCTGACGTCGGTGTTGTTCTGCAGGATGAAGATCAGCAGGAGGAGCAGGATTACGGCGAAGAAACCCACCGCGACCCAGATCCCGCCGGTCCTGGTGCGCTTGATCCGGTGCTGAGGCAGCGGAGGGGGGGCCGCTGCGGCTGGCGCGGCGGGCGGTGCGGCGGATTCCGGCGCGGCCTGCTGGGGTGGGGCGGCCTGCTGAGGCGGGGCGGCCTGCTGAGGCGGGACCTGCGGCGTGTTTTCCGGCGCGGGCTGGGCCAAGGGGGCTTCGCCCCGGGTCGGGGCGGCCTGCGGATCTGTGGTCATCTGTTGCTCCCCCGCGTTTAGCGCGTTTGTGTCTCCTTTTCTTGCCCGGCCAACGAGATGTTATGCGTGCCGCGCGTCGGGCAGGCGGGCTTTGTTTACGGTTTCGGGTGCTATGACCCCCGAAACCGCAGACAAATCGCCATGCTGCTGGCTCGCCGGACCGGGCAACTGCGCTAGCCGCCTAGGTAGGCGAGGACCGCGAGGACGCGGCGGTTGTCGTCGTCGGAGGGCTGCAGGTCTAGCTTGAGGAAGATCGAGGCGGTGTGCTTGGCCACGGCACGTTCGGTGATGACCAGGCGCTGGGCGATGGCGGCGTTGGACCGGCCCTCGGCCATGAGGGCGAGCACCTCGCGTTCGCGCCGGCTTAGCGCAGCCAGCGCGCCGTCACCGGTGTTGCGGGCGAGCAAGCGCGCGATCACCTCCGGATCCATCGCGGTGCCGCCCGCCGCCACCCGACGGACCGCGTCGACGAACTGGCCGCTGTCGAAGACCCGGTCTTTGAGCAGGTACCCGATGCCGCCGCTGCCGCTGGCCAGCAGCTCGCGGGCGTACAGCTGCTCGACGTACTGGGAGAGCACCAGCACCGGCAGCCCGGGCACCTCGCGCCGGGCGGCCAGCGCGGCCCTGATGCCCTCGTCGGTGAAGGTGGGCGGGAGCCGGACGTCCACGATGGCGACGTCCGGCTGGTCCGCGGTCACCGCGGCCAGCAGGTCGACCCCGTTGTCGACCGCCGCGGCGATCTGCAGGCCGTGGGCCTGCAGCATCCGGGTCAGGCCATCCCTCAGCAGGAAGAGGTCTTCGGCGATGACAACGCGCACGGGACCTCCATGGTGACCGCGGTCGGGCCGCCGGGTGGGCTGCTGATCGCGAGGACTCCGTCGAAGGCGGCCAGCCGCCGTTCGATGCCGCGCAGACCCGTGCCCCGAGCCGGCTCGGCACCGCCGTGACCATTGTCGGTGACGCCGATCCGCAGCATCCCGTCGGTGTGTCGGATGTCGACCCAGGTCTGCCTGGCCTCGGCGTGTTTGGACACGTTGGCCAGCAGCTCGCAGACCGCGAAGTAGGCGGCCGACTCGACCGGCGCGGGCGGGCGGCCGTTCAGGTCGCTGGCCAGGCTGATCCGCGCGGAAGCATCCAGGGCTAGCGCGCGGATCGCGTCGGCCAGGCCGCGGTCGGCCAGCACCGGCGGGTGGATGCCGCGGACCAGGGCGCGCAGCTCGGCCAGGGCCTTGACCGAGGCGTCCCTGGCCTCGAGCACCAGAGCGCGGGCCGCGTCCGGGTTGGAGTCGATGATCTGCCCGGCGGCGTCCAGGGTCATGCCCATGGCGACCAGCCTGGCCTGGGCTCCGTCGTGCAGGTCCCGCTCGATCCGGCGGATCTCTGCCGCCCCGGTGTCCAATGCCTCGGTGCGGGTCTGCGTCAGCTGCCGCACCCGCAGCGCCAGCTCGGCCTCCCCGTCCGGCGCCAGGATGGAGCGGGCCACGAGGCCGTACGCCCGCAGCAGCGCCGGGGCCGCCAGCACCCCCACCGAGGTGATGGCAAGGCCCAGCACGACCAGCGTCCTCGGGGTGTTACCCGGGAAGGCGGGCGGCGGGATGAGCCGGGTGAACTCGGGCCCGATGAATTCGATCAGGCCGGTCGCGATGATCCCGACGGGTGCCGCGGCCAGCGCGCAGACGAGCAGGTTCGCCGCCGCCCACCGCAGGTCCCGCCGGGTGGCCGGGTCTGTCGCCAGCCATCTAAGCCGTTCGGTATAGGTGAGATTTCCGGCGGGCGGGGGCGCATACCACTCTGCGATGGGCACGCCGCACCAGGCCCCGGTCAGCTGCCTGGTCAGCCGGGCCAGCCCCCTGGTGCCCAGCAGCGTGGCCGGCAGCGCGAACCGGATCAGGCCCAGCCCGGAGCCGATGGCCAGGAAACCCAGCAGCACGCGCTCTTCGTGGGGGCCCCCGTGGCCCACAATCAGAATCGCGGCCCCCAGGGCCATCAGGAACACCGCGGCCACGATCATGATCAGCAGCCCGATTCCGGCCGCCATCAGCACGGCGAACGCGACCCCGCGGGTGGCGGCCACGAGGCCGGCCTGCGGGCCGAACCGCAGCCTGCTGCGGTGGGGTGAGGTGAGAACGGCCATCGGACGCCTCCTTCGTCCCTGCCAGTCTGCCGGGCCGAGGCGGCCGCCGTCAGTGACACTGGGCCCCGAAACCGCGGTGTATCTAGGTCTACCAGAGGTGACGGCCCTGCCCGCGTGCGCGACCGTCCGTCAAGCTCATGCAGCGGGCAGTCTTCGCCTACAACCACGCCTGCTGGTACGTCAGGGACGTCCTGGCCGTCGCGGCACGATACCGGGCGCAGGGGCGGCATCGCCGCGCGTTCGGCCCTCATCGCCGGCACCGGGTCCGGCGGGCCGGCCTGTGCACGGGTCACCGGCATCCGCGTGGGTATGGTCGGAAACATGGCTCTCGCGCAGCGCACCGTTCTCATCCTGGCCGCAGACGACTTCGAAGACATGGAGCTGCTGTATCCGCTGTACCGGCTGGCCGAGGAGGACGTCGAGGTGACCGTGGCCGGGCTCGACGACCACCCGGTGCACGGAAAGAAGGGCCACGGGCCGGTGCCGGTGGACACCACCGTGGAGCAGGTGACCGAGGGTGAGTTCGACGCCCTGGTCATCCCGGGCGGGTTTGCGCCGGACAAGCTGCGGCGCTCGCAGGCCGTGCTGGACCTGGTGCGGGCGTTCGACGGCGCGGGCAAGCCGATCGCCTTCATCTGCCACGCGGGCTGGGT
>DASQRM010000043.1:0-19652 GCA_035642895.1 Streptosporangiaceae bacterium
ACCAGGTGCCCCACCACCTCGTGCGCGTCACGGAACGGCACCCCCCGCCGGACCAGCAGCTCAGCCAGGTCGGTGGCCAGCGCGAATCCGGTACTGGCCCCGCGGGCCAGCTTCTGCGGGTGGATCTGCAGCGTGCTGACCAGCCCGGCCAGCGCGGGCAGCACCAGCAGCAGCGTGTCCACCGCGTCGAAGACCGGCTCCTTGTCCTCCTGCAGGTCACGGTTATAAGACAGGGGCAGGCCCTTGAGCGTGGTGAGCAGGCCGGTGAGGCCGCCGATGAGCCGGCCCGCCTTGCCCCGGGCCAGCTCGGCGACATCCGGATTCTTCTTCTGCGGCATGATCGAGGAACCGGTCGCGTAGGCGTCGTCGATCTCCACCCAGCCGAACTCGGACGTGGACCACAGCACGATCTCCTCGCCGAGCCGGGACAGGTGCACCCCCAGCAGCGCCGCATCGAAGCAGAACTCGGCCGCGAAGTCCCGGTCGCTGACCGCGTCCATCGAGTTCTCTGCGGCCCGGTCGAAGCCCAGCTCGGCCGCGACCGCGTCCGGATCCAGCGGCAGCGACGAGCCGGCCAGCGCGCCCGCGCCGAGCGGGGACACCGCGGCCCGCTTGTCCCAGTCCCGCAGCCTGCTCACGTCCCGGGCGAAGGCCTGGCCGTGGGCGAGCAGCTGGTGGGCGAACACGACCGGCTGGGCGTGCTGCAGATGCGTCATCCCCGGGGCCGGCGTGTCCAGGTGCTCCTCGGCCTGGGCCAGCAGGGCCGTCTCCAGCTCGGCCAGTCTCAAGACCACCCGCCGGACGTGATCCCTCAGGTACATCCGCAGGTCGGTGGCGATCTGGTCGTTGCGGCTCCGGCCGGCCCGCAGCTTGCCGCCGAGCGCACCGACCCGCTCGAGCAGGCCGCGCTCCAGCGCGGTGTGCACATCTTCGTCCGCGACCGTGGGCCGGAACCGGCCCTCGCGGCAGGCCTCGTCGAGGTCGTCGAGCGCGGCCAGCAGGCGCCCGGCCTCCCCGTCATCCAGCAGCCCGGCCCGGTTCAGCACCCGGGCGTGGGCCCGGGAGGCGAGCAGGTCGTAGGGGGCCAGCCGCCAGTCGAACTGGACGCTGACCGACAGCCGGGCCAGCGCCTCCGCGGGGCTGGACCCGAACCGGCCTCCCCACAGCCTGGTTGGAGTGCGTTCGGCGGGCGTCTGCTCCTCGGCGGCCACTACGGTCCTTTCCCGGGTCCGGGCATCACGGCCCGGTTTTCGTTATCTGCCTGGTTGTTTACCTCAGAGGGCAGGCCCCATAGTTCCACAAAGCCCGTGGTCCTCGACGGGCCGAACGGGTCGCCGGGGTCGCAGGCCGCGAGCTGGCGCCGATGGATCCGGGGGCGCCGCCCGCCGGAGGTTCTGGTCAGTTCCGCCGCTCCGCGATGCGCAGCAGGGCCTCGGCCACCGCGGTCCCGCCGGACGGGTCGCGGGAGATGACCAGCACCGTGTCGTCCCCGGCGACGGTGCCGAGGATCGAGGACCAGGCGGCGTGGTCGATGGCCGAGGCGAGGAACTGCGCCGCGCCCGCGGGGGTGCGCAGCACCACCAGGTTCGCGCTGGCCTCCGCGCTGAGCAGGAACTCGGCGGCGATGCGGGCCAGCCGGCCCGGCGGGTCGCGGTCCGCGGCGTCGCCGGCCCCGGCCGGCCGGGGCGGCTCGTCCGGGCGGCCGAACAGGCTGGCCAGGTCCCCGGCCAGCCCGCCGGGCCGCGAGCCGGGCCCGCCCGGCTCGCCGGGCAGGGCGTAGACGAGCACCCCGTCGGCTCCGCGCAGGCGTACCGCGCCGAGCTCGTCCAGGTCCCGGGACAGGGTGGTCTGGGCCACCCGCACCCCGCGCTCGGCGAGCAGTTCGGCCAGTTCTTCCTGGGACCGGACCGCGGTCCGGGCCAGGATGCCGGCGATCTGGGCCTGCCGCGCGGTCTTGGTGACCGGGCTCACCGGGGTCATGAGGACCGCTCCAGCAGCCAGGCCATCAGCGCCTTCTGGGCGTGCAGCCGGTTTTCCGCCTCGTCCCAGACGACGCTGCGCGGCCCGTCGATCACCGCCGCGGTGATCTCCTCACCGCGATGCGCGGGCAGGCAGTGCAGCACGACGCAACCGGACCCGGCCAGGGCCAGCTTCTCCTCGTCCACCTGGTAGGGCGCCAGCAGCGCGGACCGGCCGGCTTCCTCGCCTTCCTGGCCCATCGAGGTCCACACGTCGGTGGCCAGCACGTCGGCGTCGGCGCAGGCCGCCTTGGCGTCGCCGGTCACCTCGACCGCGCCGCTGGTGCGGCCGGCCAGGGCGCGGGCGTCGGTGAGCACGGCAGGATCCGGCCGGTACTCCCCCGGCGCCGCGATCCGCACCCGCATCCCGGCCGTGGCCCCGCCCAGGAGATAGGAGTGCGCCATGTTGCTGGAGCCGTCGCCGAGGAAGGTCAGGGTCAGCCCGGCCAGGCGGCGGTGGGCCTCCCGGATCGTTTGCAGGTCGGCGAGGACCTGGCAGGGGTGGAAGGCATCGGTCAGCCCGTTGATCACCGGGACGGCGGCGGCCGAGGCCATCTCGGCGACCCGGTCCTGGCCGAAGGTGCGCCATACGATCGCGGCCACCTGCCTGCTCAATACCCGGGCCGTGTCGGCGACCGGCTCGCCGCGCCCGAGCTGCGAGGTCTGCGCGTCGACCAGCAGCGGATGGCCGCCCAGCTCGGCAATTCCTACCGAGAACGAAATTCGCGTGCGGGTCGATGGCTTATCGAAGAGAACGGCCACGGTGCGGGGCCCGGCGAGGGGCCGGTACCCGAAGCGGTCCGCCTTCATCGCGGCGGCCAGGTCGAGCACCTCGGCCTGCTCCGCAGGGCTGAGGTCGTCATCGCGCAGGAAGTGCCGGGGCATGTCAGGCTCCCTGCCTGGCCGGGACGGGCCCGCCTGGAACCGGGACCGCGTCGAGAATAGCGGGCCAGGCGTCGAGGAACGCGGCCGCCTGGTCGTGGCGCAGGATCAGCGCGGGGGCCAGCCGGATCGCGTCCGGCTGGACGGCGTTGACCAGGAAGCCCGCGTCCCGGGCGGCCGCCTCCGCCTGGGCCGCGAGGGGCTGGGTCAGCACCGCGGCGAGCCACAGTCCGCGGCCGCGGACCCCGCGCAGCAGCGGATGGCTCACCCGGGCCAGCCCGTCCGCCAGCTGGCGCCCGACCGCCGCCGCGTGTTCCAGCAGCCCCTCGGCCTCGATGGTGTCCAGCACGGCCAGGGCCGCGGCGCAGGCCACCGGGTTGCCGCCGAACGTGCTGCCGTGGTCGCCCTTGTGGAAGGCGGTGCCGGCGTCGCCGAAGCCGAGGCACGCGCCGATGGGCAGCCCGCCGCCCAGGCCCTTGGCCAGCGTGAGCACGTCGGGCGTGACCCCGTCCGCCTGGCAGGCGAACCAGGCGCCGGTGCGGCCGATGCCGCTCTGGATCTCGTCCGCCACCAGCAGCGCGCCGGCCGCGTCGCAGGCGTCCCGCGCGGCCTGCAGGTACCCGGGCGGCGGCGGGACCACGCCGCCTTCGCCGAGGGCCGGCTCCAGGAACACCGCCGCGGTGTCGTCCCGGGTCGCGGCGCGCAGCGCGGCCGCGTCGCCGTAGGGCACGAACCGGACCGTGAACCCGAACGGCCCGAACGGTTCGCGGATGGAGCTCTTGCCGGTCAGTGCGAGGGCGCCCATGGTCCGCCCGTGGAAGCCGTCCTCGGCGGCCACGAATACCGGGCGGTCCGGGCCCTGGTAGCGGCGGACCAGCTTGATGGCGGCCTCGTTGGCCTCGGTGCCGGAATTGGCGAAGAACACCCGGCCGCGGCCCGTGCTGCCGGGGGTGCCCGTGCTGCCGGGGGTGCTGGCGCCGAGCAGGCGCAGCAGCCGCTCGGCCAGCGCGACCTCGCCTTCGTGCAGGAACAGGTTGGAGGTGTGGGCCAGGGTGGCGACCTGCCTGCTCACCGCCTCGGTGACGGCGGGGTGGCCGTGCCCGAGCGAGCTGACCGCGATCCCGGCGAACATGTCGGTGTACTCGCGGCCGTCGGCGTCCCAGACCCGGCATCCCTGGCCGCGGGCCAGCGCCAGCGGCGGGGTCGCGTAGTTGGGCATGAGCGCGGCCTCGTACCGCGCCTGGAGACGCTGCGTCGCGTTCATCCCTGCCCTCCTTCCGGGGCCGGTACTTCGTCCGGGATGACCATGGTGCCGATGCCGGAGTCGGTGAAGATCTCCAGCAGCACCGAATGTGGCAGCCGCCCGTCGATCACGTGCGCCTGGGGCACGCCGCCGCGCACCGCGCGCAGGCAGGCCTCCATCTTCGGGATCATGCCCGCGTTCAGGCCGGGCAGCAGTTTCTCCAGCTCGGTCGCGCTGAGCAGGCTGATCACGTCGTCGGCGGTGTGCTGCCCGGCGCCCCGCCACTCGGCGTAGAGGCCCTCCACGTCGGTGAGCACGACCAGTTTGGCCGCGTCCAGCGCGACGGCCAGCGCGGCGGCGGCGGTGTCCGCGTTGACGTTGTAGACCTCGCCGTCCTCGCCGCGGGCCACGCTTGAGATGACCGGCACCCGGCCGTCCCGCAGCAGGGCGAGCACCGCTCCGGGGTCCACCGTGTCGATCTCGCCGACCAGGCCGAGGTCCACCGGCTCGCCGTCCACCACGGCGCCGCGGCGGCTGGCGGTGAACAGGTTAGCGTCCTCTCCCGACATGCCGATCGCGAACGGCCCGTTCCGGTTGACCAGGCCGACCAGGTCCCGGTTCACCTGGCCGGTGAGCACCATGCGGACCACGTCCATGGCCTCCGGCGAGGTGACCCGCAGGCCGGCCTTGAACGTGCTCGGCACGCCGAGCCGGTCGAGGTGGGCGGAGATCTGCGGGCCCCCGCCGTGCACCACGACCGGGCGCAGGCCCGCGTGCCGCAGGAACACCACGTCCTGCGCGAACGCCGCGCGCAGATCGTCGTCGGTCATGGCGTGGCCGCCGTACTTGATCACCACCGTCTGGCCGTGGAACCGGCTGAGCCAGGGCAGCGCCTCGATGAGGGTCTGCGCCTTGGCCAGCGCCACGTCCTGCACGTGCCCGCCGGGGCTCACGGCGGTCACGAGGAGTACGCGGAGTTCTCGTGCACGTACGCTGCGGTCAGGTCGGTGGTGCTGATCGTGGCGGCGTGCGGCCCGGAGGACAGGTCCACCGTGATCGTCACGTTCCTGGGATGCAGGTCCACCTTGGACCGGTCGTCGCCGGCGCAGCCGTTGCGGCAGACCCAGACGCCGTTGATGGCGACGCTGAGGCGCTCCGGCTCGAAGGCCGCGTCCGTGGTACCCACCGCGGAGAGCACCCGTCCCCAGTTGGGGTCCTCCCCCGCGATGGCGCACTTGAGCAGGTTCGAGCGGGCCACCGCCCGGCCGGCGGTGACCGCGTCCTGCTCGCTGGCCGCGCCGACCACCTCCACCGCGATGAGCTTGCTGGCCCCCTCGGCGTCCGCCTGCAGCTGGCGGGCCAGGTCGGCGCAGACCTCGGTCAGCACCGCGGCGAATTCGCCGGGGTCAGGAGCGGTTCCCGCGGCCCCGCTGGCCAGCAGCAGCACGGTGTCATTGGTGGACATGCAGCCGTCGGTGTCCAGCCGGTCGAAGGTCACCCGGGTCGCCTCGCGCAAGCCGCGGTCCAGGTCGGCCGGGCCCAGGTCGGCGTCGGTGGTGAGTACGCACAGCATGGTGGCCAGCCCCGGGGCGAGCATGCCGGCTCCCTTGGCCATCCCGCCGACCGTGTAACCGCGGGCCCGGTGAAACGCGATCTTGCTGACCGTGTCGGTGGTCCTGATCGCGTCGGCCGCGGTGGTGCCGCCACTGCGGGAGGCGTCGGCCAGGGCGGCGTCGAGTCCGCTCAGCAGCAGGTCCATGGGCAGTCGTTCGCCGATCAGGCCGGTGGAGCACACCGCGATCTCGCCCGCGGACTCCCCCTCGGTCCCGTCCGCCACGGCGAGGCTCTGGGCCAGCCGCTCGGCGGTGGCGTGGGTGTCCTGGAACCCGAGCGGCCCGGTGCAGGCGTTGGCACCGCCGGAGTTGAGTGCCACGGCCCGGACCCGGCCGCCCGCCGCGACCTGCTGCGTCCAGAGCACCGGGGCGGCCTTGACCCGGTTGCTGGTGAACACCGACGCGGCGGCCTGGGAAGGCCCGTCGTTGATCACCACGGCGACGTCACGTTCACCGGACGTTTTCAGGCCGGCCGCGACGCCGGCCGCGCGGAATCCGAGCGGGGCGGTGACGCTCATGGCCTGGCTCCTGACCTGGCTCCCGGGTTTGCGGACCCAGCAGCGTTCATGGGGCGACTCCGTTAGCTGTCAGGCCTGCCGCTTCTGGCAGGCCGAGCATGAGGTTGGCGATCTGGATCGCTTGCCCGGCCGCCCCCTTGACCAGGTTGTCCAGGGCGGCCACGACCACGGCGCGCCCGGCGTGAGCATCGGCCGCCACCTGCAGGTGTACCGCGTTGGATCCGAGCGTGGACGCGGTGGCGGGCCAGCAGCCCTCGGGCAGGACGTGGATGAACGGCTCGCCCGCGTACGCGGTGGCCAGTGCCTGCCGGAGGGCGTCTGAGTCGCTGCGGCGGCCCGGGCTGGCCGGGTGGGCCAGCCGGGCCGTGCAGGTGGCCAGGATGCCGCGGGGTATGGGCACCAGCAGCGGGGTGAAGGAGATCGTGGGCGTCAGACCCGTCGCTTCCGCGAGGGCTTGCTCGATCTCCGGGGTGTGCCGGTGCACCCCGCCCACCTGGTACGCCGATACCGAGCCCATCACCTCGCTCGCCAGCAGCGCGTGGGTCGGGTTCCGGCCCGCCCCCGAGGTGCCGGAGGCCGACACGGCCACGATGTCGTCGGGCTCGGCCAGCCCCCGGGCCAGCAGGGGGGTGAGGGCCAGGATGACCGTGGTGGCGTGGCAGCCCGGGGCGGCGACCCGGCGGGCCGCGGTGATCTGCTCCCGGGCGCCCGGCAGTTCGGGGAGCCCGTACACCCAGCGCCCGGCGTGCGCGCCCGGGTAAAAGCTCGCCCACTGCCCCGGGTCAGACAGCCGGAAGCTGGCGCTCAGGTCGATGACCGCGACCTGCGCCGGGAGGCGGGCCGCCACCCGGGCCGACTCTTCGTGATGCAGGGCGAGGAAGACGAGGTCGGCCGAGGCCAGCCGGTCCGGATCGGTGCCGGTGAAGGTCAGGCCGGCCAGCCCGGGCAGGTGCGGGTGCACGGCGGTGACCGGTGCCCCGGCGTTGGCTCCCGCGGTGACCGGACCGAGTTCGAGGTCGGGATGCCCGGCGATCAGGCGGAGCAGTTCACCGCCGGCGTAGCCGCTGGCCCCAGCGACCGCCACGCGGACACCCATGCGTCCTCCCGGGCTTCGGGCCAGGGACGCGGTCCCCACGGCTCACCGCGGATCGTCGCGAGCGGGAGGGGCGCACCTGGCGGGCATTCAGGGGCTCGGGAGTCCCGGCCCTGCCGCAAAATTATGCATGATAGTGAGTACTTATGCAAACTAGGTGCCGCGGCCCGGGCTCCGTGGCCGGGGTTCTCGCACCCTTGTTCATCGCCGCGGCAAAGCCCCCGGCGACATGGGGAGCCGGCCATGTATGCGGAGCCGGATAACGGCATGATGAGGGGCGCGAGAGGAGACCTCCATGCGCCGTTCCCCCTGGCGGCCGGCTGGGCCCGCCGTTCTTGCCCTGGCCGCACTCACCGGGTGCGCGCTCACGGGGTGTACGGCCTCCGGCACGGCCAAGCCCGCGGCCGCGTCCTCGACCACGCAGTCGCCGGTGCCCGCCGCGACCGGGCACAAGTGCGGGACGGGGAAAACCGCGGCGGGCGTCCCGGTGACGGTGGAGGTCGGGCAGGGACAGGTGGGCTGCCCTACGGCCATGAAGATCGAGCACGCCTACGCGGCCGCACTCGCCTCGGGACATGCGCCGGGCAACGGCGGCGGCGGGCCGGTCTCCGTCAAAGGCTGGGTGTGCACCGGGTACGACACCCCCCAGATCCTCCGCACCGGCGACGCGTCGAAGTGCTCGAAGGGGCCTTCTGAGATCCTCGCGGTGCTGGCCATGCCCTCCGGGTCCGCCTCGCCGTCTCCCTCAGCCTGACCAGGACCAGCTCAGCCTGACCAGGACCAGTCGGCCTGGATTCCCGGCTCGTGCCGGGTGACCGGGCGCGGCGGGGCGGCCCGCCGGGGCAGCAGCGCTGATAAGCGCGGCGGCCGGCCCGGAGCGGCCACGGTCCGCACGGTTTCCGTGCCGGTCCCCACGGTTTCCGTGTCGGTCACCATCACCACGTGGTTCCGGCCCGCATTCTTGGCCTGGTAGAGAGCCCGGTCCGCCCCGGCCAGCAGGTCCGTGAGCTGGCTGCCGGTGGTCCGTTCCCAGGTCTGGCCGAGCGCCGCCACGCCCATGGACACCGTAATCTGGACGGCCGCCGCAGCCGGGTCGTCACTGATTTCGATGGGCGTTTCCGCGATGTGCAGGCGCACCCGCTCAGCGATGTGGCGCGCGTCGGCCGCACTGGTCTGCGGCAGCAGCACCGCGAACTCTTCGCCTCCGAACCGGCCGGCGAGATCGTAGTCGCGCAGGAAGATCCGGAAAACGTGCGCGATGGCCCGCAGCGCCTTATCGCCCGCGAGGTGACCATGCAGGTCATTGACCATCTTGAAATGATCGACGTCGATCAGGATGAGGGCCAGGGGGCTGCGCGTGCGCACCGCCCGGGCTACCTCGGAGGCGGCTTCGCGTTCCCAGGTCCCCGCGTTGAGCAGTCCGGTCTTGGAATCCATACGGGAGGCATTCAGCAGCTGGGCGTGCCGCAGTGAGCGCTGGAGTAGGGTCACGAACGGCAGCGCGAAGACGATCGTGACCAGGCTGATCGCGACGCCGAAGGTGACGAGGACAGCCACAGACAACTCGGCGACATCGTTCTGGACGCGCTCCCGGTCGAAGATCATGTCCCGCATCCGCAGGCTGGGATCAGAGGATTTGATCGCAGGCAGCACCAGGGCCAGGTTGGCCGCCCACTGGAGCACTCCGGCGGCAGCAACCACGAGCAGCCACCCGGCCACCTGGGCGTGGGAGTAGCGGCCCGGATCGACGAGCACCCCCGGCCCGAGCACGAGGGGACCGACGGCATGGAAAGCGACCGAGGCCAGCCCGTAGGAAAGGCCAACGGCGGCGGCCGAGAACACCCGCCGGTGCAGTGGAATCCGCCTGATCCTGTACTGGGCCAGGGTGACCTGGATAAGCGGCGCGACCAGGGCGAAGACGGGCGGCAGCAGAATCGCGATCGGGAGTTCCCACACCCCCCACACGTCCTTGATGACTCCCGCGTTCTCCCCCGCGCGTTTGGTGAGCTCGACCGTGGTCGCGATGCAGAGCAGCAGCGCGGCGAATACGAACAGGTCCCACGGGTGGACGTGCGCCGTGGCGGCGGTCACGCCTAGGGCGGCCGTGTACACCGCCGTCAGCACGACGATGAAGATCGCCAGCCCGCGGGGAAGAGCCCACACCGGCCAGGCCCGGAAGATCCGTGCGGCGACGTGCATACGTTTGCACACGCCGAAACGCATCCAAGTCTCCTTCGCTTACACGGCACTTCATCCGCCGGACGATAGAGCGTTGCCCCGTATTGTCACAGAGCGAGCGTGCCCGCTGTCAAGACCCCACTACGCACCGATACCACCCTCGATGCCTACGGGGCCTTTCGTGACTTATCGTCACCAACTGACTCCTGGTTCTGGGACAGCGGCAGCCTGGCCGGTCATCTGCCCTGGGACCTCGTGACGTGGGACCGTAATGCGTGTTATGTACCTCTCCGTCACCATGGAGTTAGAGTTCTCGATTCCCTTTGTAGCCATACCTATGTAAGGCGCCAGGAAGGAGCACCCGCCATGACCGCCGGAACCCAGTGGGGCTGAAACCCGCCACAGAAACTGACCCGACGGCATCCGCTCAATCTGACCGCGCAGGAGGTTGGGCGGTACGCCGGTCAGTTCGCGTGATGTTGCGATGGCCGCGGCACCGTCACTGCCGCGGCCATCGCAACATCACGCCACTGACAGCACTTATCCGCGTCCTGGCCAGGGCATAGTGGCGGGCAATTAAGCAAATCATGGCGGCCGGCCAAATGCATCCTGCGGAAGCCGCCTAACCCGCATCGACTTCAGGCCCGGCTGGGCCCGATAGCCCAACTCGTAACGAGCTTAGGAATTAGCCGACACCGAGCAGCGATCAGATGGGCTGCTGCTCACGGATAGCCGTATCTCCCACGGTCTGGGTGTCGGTGAACATCCACACGCGGTTCCGCCCGGCGTTCTTGGCCTGGTACAGAGCGCGGTCGGCACCCGCGAGCAAGTCAGTCAACTGACTGCCTGTCGCCCTCTCCCAGGTCGTTCCGAGAGCCGCCACCCCGATTGACACAGTAACCTGAAGTGTCTCGGCCACCGGTTCATCTCTGACGCTGATCGGCATATCGGCGATGTGGACGCGCACACGTTCAGCAATCCGACGTGCGTCAGCCGCGCTCGTCTGCGGCAACAACAGCGCGAACTCCTCGCCGCCAAACCGGCCTGCGAGGTCGTAGTCGCGTAGGAAAATCTTGAAGGTACGCGCAATAGCCCGAAGGGCTTTATCTCCAACCAGGTGACCATGAAGGTCGTTAACCAGCTTAAAATGATCAACGTCGATCAGGACCAGTGCCAGCGGGGTACGAGTACGTACAGCACGTGCCACTTCGGAGGCTGCCTCGCGCTCCCAGGTTCCGGCGTTGAGCAGGCCCGTCTTGGAATCGATGCGAGACGCGGCCATCAGCTGGGAATGCCTGACCGAGCGCTGAAGAAGCGTGACGAATGGGAGCGCGAAAATGAGCGCGAGAGGGCTGACCGCTATGGCCAGGGTAACAAGAACCGCGACGCACAACTCAGCCACGTCGTTCTGGACGCTCTCCCGGGCCAGCAGCAGGTCGCGCACCCGGACCCCAGGGTCGGCGCCCTTGATGGCCGGCAGCAGCAATGCGTTGTTCACCAGCCACTGCATCAGGGCGGCCGCGGCTATGGACAGGACCCATACGGTCGGATGGTCCAGCGGGCTGGGTACCGACCCGAACCCAGTATGGGAGAGCGCGTGGAACAGCGCCCCGCCGGCCGCGTAGGACAGCCCGATGATCGCCGCGGTGAAGACGCGGCGGTGCAAGGGAATCTGCCGAACCCGCCACTGGGTGAGACCCAGCCGGATGACCGGCACCAGCATCGCGTAGCCCAGGGGCAGCAGAATCGCGATGGGAAGTTCCCAGACGCTGTAGATGTCGGTGATCAGCCCAGCGTTCTCACCAGAGCGTTTGGTCAGCTCGACCGTGGCGGCGCCGCACAAGAGGAGGGCCCCGAAGATCACGATCTGGCGCGGGGACAGGGTGTAGAACTGGGCGACTACCGAGAGCACCGCCAGGTAGACCAGGACCACCGCGACGATGTAGCCCGTCAGCCAGCGCGGCAACTCCCAGAGTGGCCAGGCACGGGCAGCCCCGAGTGGCGCGTGCATTCGTTTGCACACCCCCAGCTGCATCAATGCCTCCCTGGCCAGCATGTCGTCGCGTTCATTGCACGGGGTAAGAGCGCCGCCCCGTATCGTCACAGGGCCAGCATGCCTCCTGTCAACCCTCCATTACGCATCGTCAGGCTCTCCTGTCTGAGTCGTCAGACAATGACCCTACGTTACCTGGTGAGTCAAGTCTGACACGATCAGCGCCCAAAGCGGTACTTTTCGTCCGATGTTGGGCTACCACACAGACAACTTGACCATGCAAAGCGCAAGAAAGGAGATCCTGATGACCCACGGTTGGGGCTAACCCCGCACATCCGCCACCGCCGCACTCGCAGGAAAGGAGAATCCCATGACGCACGGATGGGGCTAACCCCGCACACTCACCACCGCCGCACCTGCAGGAAGGAGAACCCCGATGACCCACGGATGGGGCTAACCCCGCACACCGCCACCACAATCTGCCTGGCCGGACCGCGACTAGATCGCGCAGGAGTCGCGCAACTCGCCAGTCAGCTCGCCCGCGGGCGCGTCAGCGCGACCACGATGGCTGCCACCGCGCCGATGGCGCCGCCGGTGGCGATGACCAGGCTGGGCGCGAACCGTTCTGCGGCCGCCCCGGCCAGGATCATGGCCGTGCCTTGTCCCAGGCTCATTCCGCCCTGGACGATCCCGAACGCCTGGCTTCGCTGGGACGGGGGGGTGGCCCGCACAAACGTGGCGTTGGCGGCGACCTGATAGCAGTCGAAGATCCCGCTGACCGTGAGGATGGCCAGAGCGGCCGCCAAAGGCGGATGGAAGGCGAAAAGGATCAGCACGCCAGGCGCCAGCGGGGCGATGCGGGTCATCCACCGCAGCCGTTGCTGCGGGCCTACCAGGCGGCTGAACCCCACCGCGCCGAGGGAGGCGCCCAGCGCGGCCGCAGCCAGGATCAGGCCCGCCGCCAGGTCTCCGCCGCCGAGTGACTGGGAAAGCGGAGCCACCACGCCCTCGGGTATGTCGTAGAACGCTACGAGCCAGCCGAGCAGCATGGGCGTGCGCAGCGCCGGATTACCGAACACCAGCCGGATCCCCGCGCTGAGATCCGACCGCGACAAGGAGCGGTTCCGCGGCGTGGTGCGGGCGGTGGGCCTGGCCCGCACCAGGGCCCGGGTGATCAGGGCCGAGACGAGGAAGGTGGCCGAGTCCACCAGCAGTGAGGTCCGGACGCCGAACAAGGCAACGATCGCGCCACCCGCGGCGAACCCTATGACCTGAGCGAACTGGAGGGTCGTGAGCGTGACCGCGGTACCGAGCACGTAGAGGTCCCCGGTGAGGATGTCGGGGTACATCGCGGCGCGCGCCGCGTTGAATGGCGCGCCGATCAGGGTCACGGCGCCGAAGATGCAGATCATCAGGAACACCGGCATCCCCGGTATGGCCATGATGGCCACGAGCACCGCCCGGCTGAGGTCACTGGCGATCATCACCTGCCTGCGCGGCAGCCGGTCGGCCAGGCCAGACAGGGTCAGGCCGCCGACGAAAGCCGGCACGATGCTGACCGCAAAAGTGATCGCGGCCAGCAGCGCCGAGCCAGTGCGCTGGAAGACCAGCAGGGTGAGCGCGACCCTGGCCAGCTGATCCCCGGCGACGGACAGCACCTGGGCCGTCCACAGCGCCCGGAACTCTGAGATCCCGAAGACCTGGCGGAAGGTCGATGGGCGCTGCGGCGCAGCGACCCGGCCGGGCGGGGTCTGGTCGTTCAACGGGATCCTGGATTCCCCGCTTGCGATCTGCTCCTCCTTCAGGCCGGTCCGCCCCCCGCCGCTGCGCTGCGGCCGTCATTCAGCTGGTGCCCGCGACTCCGCTCCGGTTACGATGCGTGATCGGTTACCAACCTCCAGTAGGAACGTTACCGACATACGATTGCGCAGTACCGTTTTTGTCAAGAAGAGGGCGCGCGCCGGCCATCAGGCGGTCCGTGCGAGCCGGCGCCCTGCCGGGGACGGGTCAGGTGGCCCTGCGCAACTCCGCCCCCACCCGGCGGGCGGCCTCCGCCACGGCGGCGTCCCGCGCCGCGGTGGTCTCTTCCACCGTCAGGGTCCGGTCCGGGGCCCGGAAACGCAGCGTGTAGGCCAGGGACTTGCGCCCCGGCCCGGCCTGCTCCCCGGTGTACACGTCGAACAGGTGCACGTCCTCGAGCAGCCCCGCGTACTCGCTGCCCTGGACACCGTCGATGAGGGCCGCCTCCACGTCCGCGGCGGGCACGCTCTCCGGCACCAGCAGCGCGACGTCCTGGGTGGCTACCGGGTACGGCGATATCATCGGGGCCTCGACCGGCCCCAGCGCCGCCGCGGCGGTCTCGATCACCGACAGGTCCAGTTCCATGGCCGCGGTCCTGGGCGGCAGGCCGAACGCGGCGATGACCCGCGGGTGCAGCTCCCCCGCGTACCCGGCCAGCCAGTCTTGCCCCTCCTCGGCCTGGACGAACAGCGCGGCGCAGCGGCCCGGGTGCCACGGCGCGGTCTGGTCGGCCCGGGTCCGGAACGGGACCCGGTTGTCCCGCAGGACCTGGCGGGCGGCCTCGACGGCGTCCTCCCAGCACGCTGGGCGCCCCTCGCCCCACCAGCCGTCCAGGTCGCGCTCGCCGGCCACCACGGCCGCGATGTGCAGCGGCTGATCGGGCAGCGCGGCTTCCAGGGTGGCCACCTCCTGCACCGACGGCCCCCGGTCGACGCGCAGGATAGGCGCGGTGCGCGGACCGCCCTGGTGCTGCAGGAAGACCCGCCCGGTCTCGAACAGCCCGATATCAGCGAAGCCCCGCCCGATGTTGCGGACCAGCACCCGCAGCAGGCCCGGCAGCACCATGGTGCGCAGCAGCGGCTCGTCGTCGTTGAGCGGGTTGGCGATCACCGGGGCCCGGCGCCGCGGGTCGTCCTCAGGCAGCAGCAGCCGGTCGAAGTCGGCCGCGGAACTGAACGGCTGGCTGAGCACCTCGACATAGCCGGACCAGGCCAGGGAGCGGCCGGTGGTGCGGCGGAGCCGCTGGCGTTCGGTGAGCCCGCGGCCCGCCGTGGCGCGCGGCGTGCGCACCGGGACGTTCTCGTAGCCCTCGAGCCGGATGACCTCCTCGGCCAGATCCCACGGGAACTGCAGGTCCGGGCGCCAGGACGGCGGCATGACGGCCAGCTTCTGCTTGCTGCGGTCATGCTTCCCGTGGTCAGGACGCTGGTAGCGATTCGCACCGGTCCCGACCGAGCCCCGGACGGGGGCCGCGTCGGGCTCCGGGGGCCGGCTGGCCGGCTCGGCCACCTCGCAGCCCACGTCGTGCAGCCGGCGCAGCACGGCGTCGCGGCCATACACCGTGCCGGCCACCTTGTCCGGGTAATCCACGGCCATGGTGATCGAGACCTGCGGCACCTCCACCTGGGCGTGGGTGCAGCCAGGCACGACGTTCCCGCCGCCCAGCCCGGCCAGCAGCGCTGCCGCCTTGGCCGATGCCCGCAGCGGCAACTCGCGGTCGACGCCCCGCTCGAACCGGTAGGACGCCTCGCTGAACAGCTTGTGCCGGCGGCTCTCCCGGGCGATCGCCCGCGCCTCGAAGTGCGCGGCCTCGATCACCAGGTTGGACGAGGTCTCGGAGATCTCGGTGAGCAGGCCGCCCATGGTGCCGGCCATCGAGATGGGGCCGGAGGAGTCCGCGATCACCACGTCATCGGGGTCGAGGTCGCGCAGCACGTGGTCGAGGGTCTCCAGCTTCTCTCCCGGCTCGGCCCGGCGGACCACGATGGGCCCGCTGAGCCGGTCGGCGTCGAACGCATGCAGCGGCTGGCCCAGCTCGAGCATCAGGTAGTTGGTGACGTCCACGGCCAGGGACACGGTGCGCAGGCCGCCCCGGGCCAGCCGGACCCGCATCCGCAGCGGCGTGGCCGCGGCCGGGTCGAAGCCGCGCATCTGACGGAGCACGAACCGGTCGCACGCGGTGGGGTCCCCGATGCTCGCCGCGTGCACCTGGCCGGACACGGTGGCGAAGTCGGCCGGCAGGTCAGCATCGGCCGGGTCGGCGAACCGGACCCCGTAGGACGTGGCCAGCTCCCGGGACACGCCGCGGACCGAGAGCGCGTAGCCCCGGTCCGGGGTGACCGCGATATCGAGCACGTGATCGTCGAGCCCGGCGTACTGCACGAAGTCCGCACCCAGCGGGGCGTCCGGCGCCAGTACCAGGATGCCGGAATGGTCCTCACCGATGCCGAGCTCGGCGGCGGAGCAGATCATCCCCTCCGAGATGTGCCCGTAGGTCTTCCGGGCGCCGATCTCGAAACCGCCGGGCAGCCGGGCTCCGGGCTGGGCTAGCGCCACCCGGTCCCCGACCGCGAAGTTGACCGCGCCGCAGATGACCCCGCGCGGCTCGCCGCTGCTAGTGTCCACCTGGCAGTACCGGACCGGCTTCTTGAAGCCGGTGAGTTCCTCGATCTCGGTGACCTCGGCCACCACGACTCCGGAGATGTCGTGCCCGACCTGCTCGACCGACTCGACTTCCAGGCCTGCCGCGGTGAGGCGGCGGCCCACTTCCGCCGGATCGCTGCCTGGGTCCACGCCGGCCACCTCGAGCACCCAGTTCAGTGAGACGCGCATCAGGCCTCCACCCCGAATGCCCGGCTGAACCGGACGTCGCCCTCAAGGGTGTCCCTGATGTCGGTCACGCCGTGCCGGACCATCAGGGCCCGCTCGATGCCGAGGCCGAACGCGAAGCCGCTGTAGCGGTCCGGGTCGATGCCGCACGCGATGAGCACCTTCGGGTTGACCATGCCGCAGCCGGCCAGCTCGATCCAGCCCTGAGACCGGCATACCCGGCACGGCGCCCCGCCGGGCCTGGTCGAGGCACCCCGGCAGACGTGGCATTCCATCGACACGTCGGCGGACGGCTCGGTGAACGGGAAGTAGTCGGGCCGCAGCCGGGTGCGCAGCCCCTCGCCGAACATGGCGTCCACGAAGGCCCTGATGGCGCCCCGCAGGTCGGCCATGGTCAGCCCCTCGTCCACGGCCAGGCACTCGATCTGGTGGAACACAGGGCTGTGCGTGGCGTCGAGGGCGTCACTGCGGTAGCAGCGGCCCGGGCTGACCACGTACAGCGGCAGCGGCCGGGTCAGCATCGCCCGGATCTGCACCGGCGAGGTGTGCGTGCGCAGCACCATGCCCGAGTGCTCGCTGCCGTCCGGCCCGGCCACGAACAGGGTGTCCTGCATGTCCCGGGCCGGATGGTCGGGCGGGAAGTTGAGGGCATCGAAGTTGTACCACTCATCCTCGACCTCAGGGCCTTCGGCGACCTCGTAGCCCATGGACACGAAAACGTCGGACAGCCGCTCGCTGACCGTGGTGACCGGGTGCCGGGCCCCCTGGGGCTGGTGGTCCCAGGGCAGCGTGACGTCGACGGCCTCCTCGATCAGGACGCGCTGGTCGCGTTCTTCCTCGAGGACCTGCTGCCGGGCCCCGAGGGCCTCGTTGACCTCGCGCATCGCGGCGCCGACCCGCTTGCCGGCCTCGGCGCGCGCCCCCGGGGGCAGGGCGCCGATCTCGGCGTTGGCCAGGCGCAGCGGCGAGCGGTCCCCGGCGTGCGCCAGCCGGGCCGCCTTGAGCTCATCGAGGGTCGCCGCCGCGGCGATGGCCGCGAGCGCCTCGTCCCGCATGCGGGAGATCTCCCCCGGAGACAAGCTCGCCACCTCCACCGGGTCGTACTGCTTATTTGGTGCGGACATCGTCCTGCTTCCTGCGTCCGGGTTAGGAAAGGGAAAGTCGGTTGGGCTACGGCCCGTCATCATCGCGAACGGCTGGGCGCGGCACGGCCGTCACCTGGCCAGGGGCCCACCGGGGCGAGTCGCGGAGCAGCGGGCTCGCGGGCCACCCGGCCCGCCGACCGGGGTCACGCCCGGGCCGCCGCATTCCGCCCCCCGCCTACCCGAAGTCGGGCAGCCCGGCGGGCATGGTAAATCGGAACTCGGCGCCGCCACCGGGCGCACGCTGCACGGTGATCGTCCCCCCATGCGCTTCGACCAGGCCCTTCACGATGTACAGGCCGAGCCCGGCTCCGCCGCGGCGCTTGGCCCGCCAGAACTGCCGGAAGATCCGCGGCACCAGCTCAGGCGGCACCCCGTCACCCTCGTCGCGCACCGCAACCGTAACCGCGGGCGCCCCGGCAGAACCGCCAGCAGAACCATGACCAATAACGGAACCGTTCACCACACCGGCATTACCCGCGCGGTTCAGCGCCCGGGCCGAAAGGTCGTCTACCGGCTGTATCACAATCGTCACGGTACCAGCCCCGTGCCGGACCGCGTTCTCGACGAGGTTGCCGAGAATCTGGTCGACCTTGTCCGCGTCGAGCCAGGTCTCCGGCAGCTCCTCGGTGACCACGATCCGGAAGCGGTCCGGCGGGTCGCCGGCGGCGACCCGGCCCGCGACGATCTTCTCCGCGCGCTGCCCGATGTCCACCAGCTGGCGGTGCACCTCGATGCGGCCGGCCTCGATCCGGGACACGTCCAGCAGCTCGGTGATGAGCCGGGTCACCCGGTCAGCGTCGGCATTGACCGTCTCCAGCATCACCCGCTTTTGGTCGTCAGTGAACCGCGTCCATTTGGCCAGCAGCGTGGCGGTGAAGCCTTTCACGCTGGTCAGCGGGGACCGCAGCTCGTGAGCGACGGTGGAGACCAGATCCGCGCGGGTGCGCTCGAGGCGGATCCGCTGCTGCGTGCCGCGCAGGCTGATGGCGATGCGCTGGACGTCACCCGGCTGAACTGGACCGGGCCAGTCCATCCCGGCGCCCGGCGCGCAGCGCGGCACCCGCACGTACCCCATGGTGACCAGGAACTCGGCGCCGTCGGGCAGGTAGAGCGGCAGTTCCGGATGACGGGTGCGGGTGGACAGCCCCCGGTATGGGTCCACGCACGCCCACCAGCTGCGATCCTCGGAGTCGCGCAGCGGGAGGACCTGCCGGACGTCCCGGCCCAGCGCGTTCAGCGCGGCGATCCCGGTCAGCCGGGCAGCGGCCTGGTTGAACACCACGATCCGGCCCAGGTGATCGGCCACCACGAGCCCGTCGGGCAGGTCATCGGCACAGACCAGTCCGCCCGAGGCCACGACCTGGCCAGCGGGCGCGCTCGCCAGGGCGGTGACCGCCGAGTCAGGCCTGACCCTGTCCACTTGACCGCCGCCTCCGTCCGGCTCCTGGGTTGAGTTCCCGTGAATGACGCAATGTGATCAGACTCTAGCGCCTGCGCCGTGTGATGCGGCAGCCCCCAGGGTGGGCTGTTCGGGGGACGTCACAGCTCCGTCAGGTTTGCCGCGGGCCGCCGGCCCGCGCCGATGGCACCTGCGCGCGGGCCGAGGCGTAGAGGCATACCGCCGCCGCGGCGGCCAGGTTCAGGCTCTCGGCCCGGCCGTAGATGGGCACGGCCACGGCGTCGTCGGCCAGGTCGAGGACGTCGCTGGGCAGCCCCCAGGCCTCGTTGCCGAACAGCCAGGCGGTGGGCTGGCTGAGCAGCCCGGCCGACTGCAGGTCGTCCAGCGTGGTACCCGCGCCGCCGTCCGCCGCGAGCACCCGCAGGCCGCGCTGCCGCACGGCCCGCACCGCGTCCGCCACCGGCGGGCCGGTCACCACCGGAAGGTGGAACAGGCTTCCGGCGGACGCGCGGACGCACTTGCTGTTGTACGGATCCACCGATGACCCGGCGAAGATGACCCCGCCCGCACCTGCCGCGTCAGCGGTGCGCAGGACGGTGCCGGCGTTGCCCGGATCCCGGACGTTAGCCAGGACGACCGCCAGCCGAGGCTGGCCAGCCGCCAGCTGGTCCAGGTCTACGTCGATGAACTCGCAGACCGCCAGCACCCCCTGCGGAGTGATGGTCTGGGCCAGCTCGGTCATGACTTCGCCGCTGACCGCGTGCACATCCGCGCCCTGCCCGGCAGCGAGCCCGATAAGGCTGGCGTAGCGGGCTTGCGCGGCGGCCGTCACGAACAGCTGGGTCACCACGCCGCCGGCCGCCAGCGCCTCGCTCACCGCCTGCGGCCCCTCGGCCAGGAACTCCCTGGCCCGCTGCCGGAACGCCCGCTTGGCCAGCTGG
>DASQRM010000044.1:0-9384 GCA_035642895.1 Streptosporangiaceae bacterium
GCCCGCACAGCCCGCCCCGCCGCGCCGGCCCAGCCCCGTGAGGAACGCCACAGCCGCCCGATTACGGAAGGGCGAACAAGGGCCGCCGTGTGCCGGGCTTGTTCAATTCCTGCCGGAAAACACCGGCGTGTCTTGATGACAAACTGATGACAAGAGATCAAGAAGGATGGTTCCCGATCAAGAAAACCGGCCTCTGACCTGCGCAAACTGGTGGGCGATACTGGGATTGAACCAGTGACCTCTTCGGTGTCAAAGGCCTACGCCGAACACTCCCACGCGTGCGGGTCCGGGCCAGTGAGCCGTCCCAGAGCAGTCGCGACCCGCCTCACAGAGCGACGGCTAGCCAACGGCTAGCCAGCCGTTCGCCGGTGCTCGGGTGCCTAGGGTGCTCGGATGTCGAGGAAGCGATCCTGGCTACGACCACACCATGAGGACCGATGAACTCAGCTTCGACCAGAGAGGTCTACCGTCATGTCACTTGTTCGTGTTCACAACATGTGCGTCTCGCTTGATGGCTTCGGCACCGGTGCTGACCAGAGCCTGGAGGCACCCTTCGGGCATGCCGGCGGCCGGCTGGTGCGCTGGTTCACCGGCACCCGTTCGTTTCACGTCCAGCAGGGTCAGCCAGGCGGGAGCACCGGCGTCGACGATGCCTTCGCGAGCAGCTGGGGGCCGGGCGTCGGCGTGGAGATCATGGGGCGCAACAAGTTCGGCCCGCAACGCGGACCGTGGACTGATGAGGAGTGGAAGGGCTGGTGGGGTGAGGAGCCGCCGTTCCATACCCCCGTCTTCGTGCTCACCCATCACGTCAGGCCCTCGATCGAGATGGAGGGCGGCACCACCTTCCACTTCATCGACGCCAGCCCGGCGGAGGCGCTCGCGGCGGCCAAGGAGGCCGCGGGTGGCCTCGACGTCCGCATCGGCGGCGGCCCGGCCACTGTCCGCCAGTTCCTCGCGGCCGGCCTGATCGACCACATGCACGTCGCGCTCGTGCCGATCCTGCTTGGCCGCGGCGAGTCCCTCTGGGACGGGCTGGAGGGCCTGGAGGAGGGCTTCGCCATCGAGTCGGTGAGCTCCCCCAGCGGCGTCACCCACGTCACGTTCACCCGTCGTTAGCCGCGCTTAGGCCTTTGCCATTCTGTGCCGGGCTTGTTCAATTCCTGCCGCAAAACACCGGCGTTGCAGCTCGGCAAGCTCTACGACGACGTCAGTCTCCGGTTCACCGAGAAGGACAAGAACGACTGGATTCTGGCGCTGGACCTGCTGATCCAGGCAGCCCTAATGCGGGTCGCCGTCACCGCCACGTAACGCCGCAAGCCCGCTACGCCCGGCCGGTTGGGGACTGGCCGGGCGCAGCGCTGTCCCCAGGTAGGTCATCGCCAGCTCGGAGTAGGCCTCGATGTACCCGAGGGCGACATTGCAGGTGAGGCACAGCAGGCCGCGCACGCACTTGCCGCAGCACCTGCTCGGCAGCTTGGGCGGGCAGCAGGCGTGGTCATGGTCGATGCAGATGCGCTGGTCTTTCTCGAACGGCGTGCGGCACATCGCGCAGGCGTACCCCTGCGTCTCCAGCATGCGGGCGAACCGTTCCGGGGTCAGGCCCATGAGCTTGAGCTTGTACGCCCGGTTCCAGCGAGACCTGGCCTCCGGGGTGACAAGTACCTTCGTCAGTCAGAGCCTGTGGGGTGCGCCAACATCCCGCGGGCTCGCTTGCTTTCGTGGGCGATGCTGGGTTCGAACCAGCGACCTCCTCGGTGTCAACGAGGCGCGCTCCCACTGCGCCAATCGCCCTCGAGGCGGAGGCGGGAATCGAACCCGCGTACAGGGCTTTGCAGGCCCTTGCCTAAGCCACTCGGCCACTCCGCCAGCGCCAACGTTCCTTTGGGGGAATCATGGCTTTGGACATCCGAAGTACCGTGCGGGCCTGGGGCCTGCGGGACGGAATCCGGCGCCTCCGAGCGGACGACGGGATTCGAACCCGCGACCCTCACCTTGGCAAGGTGATGCTCTACCAACTGAGCCACGTCCGCATGCCCGCCGGAGCGGGCTGGTGCACCCCCGCCAGGGCGGGCGTGCGTTCAGAACTGTAGCCGATCCTGGCCGCCGAGCAAACTCGGGCCCGTGGCGCGCCGTCAGCTAATCCGGGCTGGTTGCTACTCCGCGCGCAGGGCGTTGGCCACCCTCAGGCGGGCCGCCCGGTGACCTGGCCACATCCCGAGCAGGCTGGTCAGCACCAACGCCGCCGGGACGATGACCACCATCACGACCGTCGCGATCGGTGGCACATACTGCACAGGCGTGTACCCCGCCACCGTCCGCCACAGGAGACGCCCCACCACCAAGCCTGCCGGGAGCCCGATCAGCAGCCCGGCCAGCGCAAGGACGAGCCCCTGGGTGAACACGATCAGGCGGCACTGGCGCGGCGTCATGCCCATGACCCGCAGCACGGCCACGTCCTGGATACGGCGCTGGACCACGGTGACCAGCGCGTGACCGACGGCACCGATGGCGAGCAGGGCCAGGAACACGCCGAGGACCACCGGCAGCACCTTCACCTGGCCCAGTTCGGCCATCTCCATCGGAGACTGCGCCGGCTCCAGGTCCGCGCCGGCCAGCTTCGGCGCCGCCCGCGCCAGCTGGCCATGCACGATCTGGACCGCCCGTGCGGTGGGCACGCCAGGTGCGGTCCTGATCAGCACGATGTGGAACTTGAAGCCCGTGAACAGCCCGCTGAACCCGGCCGGAGTCAGCCAGCCGCCGTCGGCGTAGCTGTTGTGCGAGCCCTCCGGCACCAGGCCGCTGCCGGTCACGGTCAGGATCTCACTGCCCCGGTTCCCAGCCAGCCGGACCCGGCTGCCGACCCCGGCGTGCAGGGCGGCCAGGGTCCGGGGAGCCAGCAGCACCTCGTGCGCGCTCCGCGGCATGCGGCCGCGCAGCACCACGACGGGGATCGCCTGCGGGCCGCCGGCGTGGTGTTCGTACAGGGTGATCGATCCGGTGCCGCGTCTGCCGGTGGCCACTGCGACGCGGGAGTCGTCCACCCCGCGCACCGAGGGCAGCCGGTCCAGCGTCCGCACGAACTGTGGTGCCGGACCGAAATCCTTGCCGTTCAGGCCGACCTCGGAGATCAGCTGGAAGGTCTGGCCGAACCGTGCCGGGTGCGCCACGGTGTCGGACACGCCGTAGGAGAACGTGAACGCGGCCACGATGCCGAGCACCCCGGCCACCGCCCCGATCTGCGCGGGCCGCACCGGCACGGATGACGGGCCGCGGCCCGGTTCCAGCGCGAACCGGGCCCCGACCACGACCGGAACCGGGAACCCGGCCCGGGCCGCCGCGCCCGCGGTTGCCGAGCCCCGGACCGGCACCTGCCGGCGGCCCGCGGCGAGCGTGGCCCGCCCGGCCAGCGCTGCACCCCCGGCTACCAGCAGGGTGATCAGCGCCACCGCCGGCCCGATGACCGCCCAGTCGGCGGACAGGCCCGGCGCCGGTTCGAGCAGCGCCGCGGTCCCGATCGGGAACCAGGGCGACACGGCCACGGCGAATCCGGCCGCCAGGCCAGCCCCGGCCAGCCCGGCGAGGGCCGGGGCCGCCGCAACCGCCCCCGTGACCTCGGCGGACGTCATCCCGAGGGCCCGCATGATCTGCAGTTCCGCCCCGCTGGCCGCGGCGAAGCGGGCCAGGGTCTGCCCGATCAGGAACAGCGAGGCCAGGAAGGCGGCGGCCGCCAGCGCGACCAGGCACCGCGCTTCGAAGGCGATCTGCCGCTGCGCGTCGGCGTACTGCTGGGGCAGGTCCCAGATGTCGATATCCGAGCGCCCCGTCAGCTGGACGATGTCACGCCGCAGCCGGGGGATGGCCGCCTCGCCGCCGCGCAGCCGGACGAGCGCGTTGACGAAACTGAACTGGTTGTGCGGGTTGCCCACCACGCTAAGCGGATACCGGGCCGCCACGGCGGGCGACATGAGAATCGCACCGTCCGAACCCCGGTGAATCGGAGAACCACGGGGAGCGGATGACGCCGACGATCCGCAGCCGCAGCTTCGGCCCGGTGAGGGCGCCCCCGGGCCCGGACCCCTGTCCCGTCTCCATTTCCCGGGGGGTGGGCAGATGGAGGATGACCGAGTCACCCACGCCCCGGTGATGATCAGCCACGAACATCGGCGTGACCACGGCCTCACCGACACGGCGGGGATCGAACACCCGCCCCTGGAAGACCACGGGCTTCTCGATCGACCGGAGAACGGTGTCATTGGCGGGCGGGAACCCGGCGACGCCGGCGGGCAGCCCCTGGTAGGTCAGCGTGTAGTCCACCGCGAACGTGGAGACCGAGGCCACTTCGGGCAGCCGCTCGACGCGGCTCCAGTCGAATCCGGGCTGGTTGGGCAGCACCACGGCGGTCGCGGGGAGAGTCACCGCGTCCAGCCGCCGCAGCGCCGTGTCACCCCGCCGGACCCCGGCCACCGCGGCGATGATCGTGCCGCCCGCGAAAGCGACCAGCAGCGCGAGGATGACCAGGGACCGCCAGCGGTGGCGCACGTCGACGCGCAGCCACGTCCCGATCGCGTTCATCGCCCCGCCCCATCCCGCCCGTGCCGTCGCGCCAGTGCCCTCCCGCTGGTGCGCCCCTTGAGGCCATTAACCCGCACCTGACGGCCTCGCGGGAGTAGGCCAGCACGAAGGCAGCCGGGGAGGCTGCCCAGACGGCCCCTCGGAGTAATCACGGGCCGGACCGAGAGATCCGCGTGCTTCCTCTCGTCATACCTGACGTAAGCCCGTACCGATGACCAGAGGAGCACCACCATGGCAAGCCCAGTAGTTCACTTCGAGATCCGGTCGGCTGACCCCGACGCCACGCGCGAGTTCTACGGGAAACTGTTCGGCTGGACCTATCCAGAGGGCGGCATGCCCGGATACACCTACGTGGACACCGGGGTCGAAGGAGCCGTGCCGGGCGGCATCAGCCCGTTGCAGGGTGACGGCCCGCTCGTGACCTTCTTCGTCGGCGTGGCCGACGTCGCCGCTACGCTGGACGCTGCGGTTGCTCACGGGGGGCGCATTGTCCAGCCAGCGACGTCAGTCCCAGGCGTGACCTTCGGTTTGCTTGCTGACCCGCAGGGCCAGGTCGTCGGCCTGGCGAGCGCGGACTCCTGACCAGCCGGCCGCGCGCGAGCAGGACATCCGATACCGGGGGGTCTGCGATGGCTGCTTCTGCTGACCTGGATCTGCTCGCGCGCGCCCGGGCGGGAGAAGACGCGGCGTTCGCGACGCTCGTCACTGCGCACGAACGTTCCGTGTTCCGGCACTGCTACCGCATGCTGGGATCGGGCCCGGACGCCGAGGATGCCGTCCAGGACACGCTGGAGCGCGCCTGGCGCAAGCTCGCGACCTACGACGGCTCCGGATCGTTCGGCGGCTGGCTGCATCGCATCGCGACCAACGTGTGCCTCGACACGTTGCGAACCCGGCGAGCGCGCCTCGCCCCGGTCGGCTCCGGGCCAGCGGCGGCGCCTGGCTCAATGATGTCGCTGCCCGACCCGGAGGCGGTCTGGGTTGAGCCGGTCAGCGACGCGGAACTCAGCGGAGCCGGGGACCCGCAGGAGACTCTGCTCCGCCGGGAGGAGATCAGCCTCGCGTTCGTGGCGGCGCTGCAGCGCCTGGCTCCGCGCCAGCGCGCGGCCCTGCTGCTGCATGACGTGATCGGGTTCAGCCATGCCGAGACCGCCGAGGTGCTCGCCGTGAGCGCATCAGCGGTCAACAGCCTGCTGTCGCGGGCCCGCGAGACCGTGCAGGCCAGCCTCGGAGCGCCGGTACCTGACCTCACGGACCCGCGCGTCCAGCAGTTCCGCGAACGCTACGTCCGCGCCTGGCAGCTCGCCGATATCGAGGCATTCGTCCAGCTGGTGACCGAGGACGTCCGGTTCTCGATGCCGCCGCTCAGCGCCTGGTTCGATGGCCGGGAGGCGGCGGCGCAGTTCATCGACGACGTTGTCTTCGCTGCCGCCCGGCCGTACGGGGTGACGCTCCGGGCTGGGTCGTGCAACGGGCAGCCCGCCTTCGCGACGTATGAACCAGAGCAGGCCGCTGAACCAGGCGGAGCCGCCCGCCTGGTCGTGACCGGCCTGCAGATCGTGCAGCTCAGTGACGTGAACGGGGAGCTGCTGGTCAGCGCGTTGGTGTCCTACCGCGATCCGGGGGTGGCCGTGCGGTGCGGCCTGCCGGCCGTCATCGACCTTCCGCCGGGCCGGGATTGAGCTCCCGGCCCAGCCGCCCAGCCCAGCCGCCAACGGGGACGAGCCTCAATCCAGGGAACCGACCTGCTCCGCGTAGTAGGTCACGCCCGCCACGTGCTCGGCGATCTCGCGCAGCGTCCAGGCGTCTGGCTGCGGCTGATCCCAGGTGTCCGCCCCGGCGGTCCCGTAGCGCAGCACGTACCAGCGGCCGAGCCGCCGCAGCCGGGAGCAGGCCTCGGCGTAGTCCGGCTCGGTGAAGCGGGACCAGTCCGCGTCGAGCGTCACCGTCCGCCCGAGCCACTCATCGGGCAGCGTGGTGGCCCCGGCCAGCAACGCCTCCACCTGATGCAGGTGATCCACCAGATGATCGGCGATCCGGCGCAGCGCCTTGTGCGGCGTCCACGTGTTAGGCAGGCCGTCGTCCATCGTCCGCGCGATGGGCCGGCCGTCCCACGCGTGCCAGGTCCGGGCCAGTTCCAGGCACCGGTCCACCGCCGCCGCTACCAGTTGTCCCGGGTTCGGGTCCGCGTCGTCAGTCATGCGTCAACTCTGGCCGAATAATGCTTCGGCCCGCGCCGAAGCACGCCCGTCCGGGGCACAACACTCCGTGCGCTCAACAGCCCGTTCGAATGACACCTCGCGTGCGCACGGCACTCCGCGTGCTCAGGCGAGTCACCGGCCGCTGGCGGTTGGCGTTAGTGATGATTTTCACCGTCAGCCCAGGTGCGCCTGCCTCAGCCGCCGGTAGTCGTCCTCGACCACGGCGGGGTCGTCCAAGAACGGGTCGCGCCGGATCCGGGCCACCTCGCGGCGCCGCGTGAGCCGGGCGAACAGGCAGCGAAGCCAGTCGGTCATGAGTAATCCCCTAGACGTGGGCGGGCTTTTTCATGACGCTAGGAGCGATCCGCTGATCCCTCCGATCCAATGACGTGGCAGGAATGCAGACCAATCTGGCCTGGGAGACTCTGCTCGACCTGCCTGCCAACCGGGCTGGGCCGCTGCACATGCGGCTGGCGGCCGCGATCCGCACGGCCATCCGGGACGGGCGCATCCCGCTGGCGGCCGCCCTGCCGCCCAGCCGGACGCTCGCCGCCGATCTCGGCGTCTCCCGCTGGACCGTCACCCAGGCGTACGCCCAGCTCGCCACCGAGGGGTACCTGACCGCGCGGGCCGGCTCCGCGACCCGGGTGAGCTGGACGCCCCGTCCCGGCCTCGACGAGGGGGCCGGGCTTCCCGCCCGGCCGCCGGGAGCCGCCCTTGACCGGCCGGCCCGGTTCGATCTGTCCTCCGCCCGCCCCGACCTGCGGGCTTTTCCGCGCCGCAAATGGGTCGAGGCGATCCGGGCCGCCGCCGAGACCGCGCCGTTTGATCAGCTGGACTACGCCCAGTCGGGCGGGCATCCGCGGCTGCGGGCGGTGCTTGCCGAGCACCTGAACCGGAGCCGGGGCGCGGCCGCGGAGCCCGCCACGATCTCGGTGTTCTCCGGCGCTGGCCAGAGCATGTCCCAGGTCTCGCACGCCCTGCTCGCGGACGGCCATCTGGCGATCGGCGTGGAGGATCCCGGCTCCTCGCGGCTCTGGCAGGCCGCGCGGACCGCGGGCCTGGAACTGGTCGGGCTGCCGGTGGACGACGACGGCCTGGTGGTCGATGAGCTGGACAAGTACCCGGGGCTGCGCGCGGTGTGCGTCGGCGCGGCGCGGCAGGTGGCGACCGGCTGCGTGCTTTCGCCGCACCGGCGGTCGGCGTTGCTGGACTGGGCCCGGCGGGTGGACGGCCTGGTCGTCGAGGACGACTTCGACTCGGAGTTCAGCTACTCCGGGTCCGCGCCAGCGGTCATGCAGGGGACCGACCGGCAGCGGGTGGCGCTGCTCGGATCGGTGAACCGGACGCTGAATCCGACCGTCGGCATCGGCTGGGTCGTCGCCCCGCGCCGGTGGGTCGAGGCCGTCCGGGCGGACCGCGAGATCCCGGTCAGCCCGCCGGCGCTGAACCAGCTGGCCCTGGCGCTGTTCATGGAGTCGGGGGCCTACGACCGGCATCTTCGCGCGTCCCGCCGCCGGTTCCGGGCCCGCCGTGGCGCACTGGTCGGAGCCCTGCAGCACCGGCTTCCCGGCTATCGGGTGCGCGGGGCGGATGCCGGGCTGGATTTGCTGCTCGAGCTGCCTCCTGGCTCAGACGCCGACGCGATCGTCGCCGGCGCCCGGCGCCAGGACATGTGGCTGTGCAGCCTGGATGACCTGCGATTCCAGCCCGAGCCCGGGGCGCCGGGGCTGATCCTCGGCTACGGCAACCTGAACGATTCGCTGGTGGACGAGGCGGTCGCGGTGCTGGCCGGACTGCTCAGCCCCGCCGGGCGACGCTGAAGCAGGCAGCGCAGGTGGCGCGGGCAGCCCGAAATCCATTTCCAGCCCGGTCACCGCCAGGGCAGAATCACCAGCATGGAACAGATGATCCAGGTCACCGGGGGCACGGTCTGGTCGGATGACACCGGTGGTCCCGGAGTCCCGCTAGTGCTGCTGCACCCCGGAATCGGCGACTCGCGGGTCTGGGATCCGATCATGCCGCGGCTGGCGGCCCGGTACCGGGTGATCCGCTACGACGCGCGCGGGCATGGCATGTCCCCGCCGGCGACCGCGCCGTACACGCTGCTGGAGGACCTGATCATGGTGCTTGACCACCTGGAGGTGGCCCGGGCGACGTTCGTCGGCTGCAGCCAGGGCGGCGCGAGCTCGATCGACCTCACCCTGGCCCAGCCGGAGCGGGTGAGCGCGCTGGTGCTGGTCTCGCCGGGCGTGAGCGGCTATCCGATGCCCGGCAATCCGGAGCTGGACGCCCAGTTCGACGCGTGCGCTGAGGCGGGCGACATCGAGGGCATCGCCCGGCTAGCCGGGGGCATGTGGACCACCGGGGAGCCTGATGACACGGTCCTGTCCCAGCTGCGCAGCGCGGCGAAGGCGTGGCTGGCTAACGATGAGTACGAAAAGCCCGGGCCCCCGGCGTTCGACCGTCTCGGCAACATCACGGCGCCGGCCGTGCTGCTTATCGGGGACAAGGATTATCCGCCGCTTATCGAATGCGATGAAGCGATCGCCGCCCGCATCCCCGGGTGCCGCAAGATCGACGTTCCCGGGGGCGACCACCTGCTGCCGTT
>DASQRM010000045.1:0-9055 GCA_035642895.1 Streptosporangiaceae bacterium
ATGATCACGAACCACAGATGGCGGCGCTGCGGCGCGGAGGGCTGGGGAGTGTCGGACGGTGGCGGCATGCTGTCAGCGTGAGACCGTCAGGGCCATTGAAGGTAGCCGGGCTGGACGAGGCAGCACTGAATCGCCTGCTCCGTCACCAGGACCTCATCATCTCCCGGCAGCAGGCCCTGGCCTGCGGCATGACCCCGGACCAGCTCCGGCACCGGATCCGCCCTGGCGGTCCGTGGCAACGACTGCTACCGGGCGTCTACCTGACGGTGACGGGCACCCCGACCCGCAGGCAGCACGAGGTCGGCGCGCTGCAGTGCGGCGGAGCGGACAGCGTCTTAACCGGCACGGCCGCCTTAGCCCATCACGGCATCCGGGTACGTGAGGGCGGCCCCATCATCGTGCTGGTACCAGCCGGGAAGATTCGCCAGAGCCGGGGCTTGGTCAGGGTGTGGCCTACTACTCGGATGCCGGAGTTCGTGTTCACCGACGGCGCGGTGCGGTTCGCGGAGGCGGCCCGGGCCGTGGCGGACGCGGCGCGGGAGCTGGGTTCGTTCCGGGAGGTGCGGGCCGTCGCCGCGGACGCGGTGCAGCGGCGCCGGTGCCGGATAGATCAGCTGGCCGACGAACTCCGGCACGCGCCGGTACGTCAGTCCGCGTGGCTGCGCCGCACCCTGGCCGAGGTCGCGGACGGCATCCGGTCGGCGGCCGAGGGGGATCTGCGCAATCTGATCCGGGCGGCTGGGTTACCGCCGCCGATGTTCAATGCCCGGCTGTACATCGGCCCGGACCTCCTGGCCGTACCGGACGCGTGGTGGCCGGACGCGGGGGTGGCCGTGGAAGTGGAGTCCCGGGAGTGGCACCTGTCACCGGAGGACTGGGAGCGGACGATGAGCCGGTCCCGCCGGATGGGCGCGAAGGGGATTCTCTTGGTGCAGGCCTCCCCGCACCAGATCAAGACCGAGGCGGAGAGGATCGTCGCAGATATATGGGACGCGCTTGAGGCCGGGCGGGCCCGGCCACCCCTGGCCATACGGACGCTCCCAGCGGCGGGTTAACCAGGGAGGGTCAGCCGAGCGGAACAGCGGGCGGCCAGGCGGCCGGGCCGCCAACCGGGACGGTCAGCTGCCCTGCTGCGCGGAGACCCCTGCGGCCTGGCCGCCCAGGTGAGACTCCACCCACTCGACGATCTCGTAGGTGGACGCGCCCGGGGTGAAGATCTTCGCCACGCCCAGCCGCTCCAGCTCGGTGATGTCCGCCTCGGGCACGATGCCGCCGCCGAACACCACGATGTCGCTGGCCCCGCGCTCGGCCAGCAACTCCAGGACCCGGGTGAACTGGGTCATGTGCGCCCCGGACAGGATGGACAGGCCGATGGCGTCGGCGTCCTCCTGGATGGCCGCGGCGACGATCTGCTCGGGGGTCTGGTGCAGCCCGGTATAGATGACCTCTACGCCCGCATCGCGCAGCGCCCTGGCCACCACCTTGGCCCCCCGGTCGTGACCATCCAGGCCGGGCTTGGCGATGACGACCCGGATCGCTGCCATGAATCTGCCTCCCGGCCGCCGCATTCGTCCTGTCCATCGCAGCGTAACCCGCCGCTCATCGGCGCGGCGCCGCCGGCCCGGCCGCCGCTCATCGGCGTGGCGCCGCCGGCCCGGCACAGCTCGCCGGACGGCCCGCGCCAGAGTCCGGGCTACAGCTTCTCGATGGGCGCGTAGCGCAGCACCAGGTGCTTGATCCCGTACTCGCCGCCGAAGTCGATCTTGGCTTCGGGGTCGTCCCCCCGGCCCTCGACGGACAGCACCGTGCCGAGCCCGTACGCGTCGTGGGTCACCTTGTCGCCTGGGCTGAGCGACGGCACCCGCCGGTTGCCGGGCGCGCGGCCACCCGGCCGCTGGGCCAGCCGCTCCGCCGCGGGCGCGGCCACCGCCCGCTCGTCGCGCCGCCACTCGATGAGATGGCCGGGGATCTCGTCCAGGAACCTGGACTGCTTGTGGTACTCGGGCCGGCCCCACCAGGTGCGGGCCACCGCCCGGGTGAGGTAGAGCCGCTGCTGGGCCCGGGTGATGCCCACGTAGGCGAGGCGGCGTTCCTCCTCGAGTTCCTTGTCGTCGGTCATCGAGCGCTGATGGGGGAAGACGTGCTCCTCCATCCCGGTAAGGAACACCACCGGGAACTCCAGGCCCTTGGCGGTGTGCAGGGTCATCAGGGTGACCACGCCGCCGTGATTTTCCCCGTCCGGGATCTGGTCGGCGTCCGCGACCAGGGACACCTGCTCCAGGAAGTCGGTGAGCGTCCCGTCCGGCTGCTGGGCGTCGAACTCCCGGGCCACCGACACCAGCTCGTTCAGGTTCTCGATCCGGCTCGCGTCCTGCAGGTCGGTGGAGGCCTGCAGCTCGGCCAGGTAGCCGGACCGATCCAGGATCATCTCGGCGAGGTCGGCCACGGGCAGGCCCTGCTGCGCCTCGGCCCGCAGCCCGGCCATCAGCTCGTTGAATGATGTGATGGCCTTGGCCGACCGGGCGGCCAGCCCGGGCGCGTCGTCGGGCCGGCCCAGCGCCGCCGCGAACGTCACCCGGTCACGCTGGGCCAGCGCGGCCACGCAAGCCTCGGCCCGCTCCCCGATGCCCCGCCGGGGCACGTTGAGGATCCTGCGCAACGACACCTCGTCGTCGGGGTTGGCCGTCAGCCGCAGGTAGGCCAGCAGGTCACGAACCTCGCGGCGCTCGTAGAAGCGGACCCCGCCGACCACCTTGTAGGGCAGGCCGGCCCGGATGAACACTTCCTCGAACACCCGGGACTGCGCGTTGGTCCGGTAAAACACGGCCACGTCGCCCGGCGTGGCCTCGCCCTCGTCCCCGAGCCGGTCCACTTCCTCGGCCACGAACGCGGCCTCGTCATGCTCGCTGTCGGCCACGTACCCCACGATCGGCGGCCCGTCGCCCGCGTCGGACCAGAGATTCTTGGGCACCCGGCCGGAATTGCGGGACACCACCGCGTTGGCCGCGGCCAGGATGTTCTGCGTAGAGCGGTAGTTCTGCTCCAGCATGATCACGGTCGCATCGGTGAAGTCCCTGGTGAACTCCTCGATGTTGCGGATGGTGGCGCCGCGGAACGCGTAGATGGACTGGTCCGCGTCGCCGACCACGCACAGCTCGGCAGGCGGCAGCGGGCCCGCGTGATCATCGTCGGACTGCCAGGCGGGATGTGACACCAGCTCCCTGACCAGCATGTACTGCGCATGGTTGGTGTCCTGGTACTCGTCCACCAGGATGTGCCGGAACCGCCGCCGGTATGTCTCGGCGACCTCCGGGAACGCCTGCAGCAGATTGACCGTGACCATGATCAGGTCGTCGAAGTCCATCGCGCCCGCGGCCACCAGGCGGCGCTGATACTCGGCGTACGCCTGCGCCAGGGCCTTGTCCCGGTAGTTGTCGGCCCGGGCGAGGAACGTCTCGTAGTCGACGAGCTCATTCTTCAGGTTGGACACCTGGGCCAGCATCTGCTTCGGCGGATGATGCTTGGTGTCGAGGTCGAGCTCGCGGCAGACCAGGGCCATCAGCCGCTGCGAGTCAGCCTGGTCATAGATCGAGAACGAGGACGGGTAACCGAATCGGGTCGCCTCCCGGCGCAGGATCCGGACGCAGGCGGAGTGGAAGGTCATCACCCACATGGCCCGCGAGCGCAGCCCGGTGAGCTCGGCCACCCGCGTCTTCATCTCGCCCGCCGCTTTGTTGGTGAACGTGATGGCCAGGATCTCGCTCGGGCTGACCTCACGCGCCGCCAGCAGGTAGGCGATCCTGCGGGTCAGCACCCGGGTCTTGCCGGAGCCGGCCCCGGCCACGATGAGCAGCGGGGCACCCTGGTGTGCGACGGCCTCCCGTTGCTGCGGGTTCAGGCCTTCCAGCAGTGAATCAACGGCTTCGGCGGTCACCAGTCAAGGGTAGGCGGTCCCACTGACGTCCCGCACTGAGGCGCGGCCGCCGCGGGTCACTCGTCCGGCACCAGTGTCGGCGTGGCCCTGGTGAGCGTCTCCTTCTTGAAGAAGCTCGGGTTGACGAACCGGCAGTAGAAGTAGGCGACCACGCCAACGAGCGCGGCCACGACGGCGATCACGAACGCCCCGCCGATCTGCCAGTGGATGAACGGCACCGTCCACATGGTGTAGTCGTTCTCGGTGGCCACGTCGTAATCCAGCCACACGCTCCAGCCGCCCAGGAAGAACAGAATCAGGCCGCCGGTGACCGGCAGGATGCCCTGCATCCACAGGTTGCGGGCGCTGCTGGTCAGGTTCCGCCGGTAGTACCAGGCGCAGGTGAAGCCGGTCAGCCCGTAGTAGAAGGCGATGTACAGGCCGATCGCGATCACCGCGTCGCCGATAATCCCGATGCCGTTGGACGCGTAATTGAACCCCACGTAGACCGCGATCGAGATCGCGCCCATGGCGATCGTGGACACGGTCGGGGTCAGGTAGCGCGGGTGCATCTTCGCGAACGACGGCGGTATCGCCTTGTACACGGCCATCGACAGCGTGGTCCGCGCGGTCGGCAGGATCGTCGTCTGGGTCGAGGCGGCCGCCGAGGAGAGCACCATCAGCAGCAGCAGGTGGCTGAGGACTGTCCCCAGGCCAGACGTGCCGAACACCAGGCCGCCCTGGACCGACAGCACGTCACCGGCGTTGGCCAGGTTGCCCAGGCCATTGCCGGTGGTCTTGATCCCGGCGAAGGACTGCATGGAGATGATCACGATGGCGTAGGTGACCAGCAGGATGACGGTGGACAGGATGGCCGCGCGGCCCGGGGTCTTGTTCTTGTCCTTGGTTTCCTCGTTGATCGCGACCGCGGTGTCCCAGCCCCAGTAGATGAAGACCATCAGGATGATGCCGCTGGCGAAGGCGCTGAAGTTGGTGATGTGGAACGGGTTGAGCCAGGACAGGCTCGGGGTGAGGTGGCCGGCCGGGGCGTGCCCGGTGCCGACCTTGACCAGGGCCGTGATCGACAGAACCAGCAGCATGACCAGTTCGATGCCGAGCAGCGCCTTCTGGAAGTTGGCCGAGACCTCGATGCCGCGGTAGCAGATGTAGGTCATGACCACGATCCAGATCACGCCGACCAGCAGCACCCAGCCGCTGGTCGCGTTCCGCCCGATTCCGTTGGCGTTGAACAGCAGGAACCCGTACTGGCCGGCCACCTGGGCCAGGCTCGCCATGACCAGCACGTCGGCGACGATGATGGCCCAGCCGCCCGCCCAGCCGGTCCGCGGGCCGAACGCGCGCGAGCCCCAGGTAAAGGTGGTTCCGCAGTCCGGGTCGGCCTTGTTCAGCTCGCTGTAGCCGATGGAGGTCAGCAGCATCGGCACGAACGCGAGGACCGCCACGGCCGGCGACTGCAGCGCGACCGCGCCCACCACGAACACCAGCGTGGCGGCGATGCTGTAGGCGGGCGCGACCGAGGCGGTCGCGATGATCGTCGTGGAGACCAGGCCGAGCGCGCCCGATTTGAGACCCTTATCGACCGACTGCTCCAGTGAGGCCTGTTCAGTACTAGTCATGCCTTATACCCCTCCTGGCCATCCCCCAGCCGGTCGGTAAGGTGCTCAGAGATGGCCCCGCCGACGGCGATCCAGCGATCGTTGGGCGTTATGGGGCCGCAGACAAGCCCATACCCAACTGCAACGGTTCTAGCACGTACGGACCACCACAGCAACGATTTCCGTCGTAACGGGTACGTATCACGACTGGTCCCGTGTTTTCCCGGCGTGTAGATGGTTAAGATCGCTGGCATGCGCATCCTTCTTGTCGGCGCTGGCGGGGTTGGCACGGCCTTCGCCCGGATCGCCGCGCGCCGGCCCTTTGCCGACCTGGTCATCGCCGACTACGACCTGGCCCGGGCCGAGCACGCGGCCGCCGCGAAGGACGGTTACCGGGCCGTCCAGCTCGATGCCCGGGACGAGGCCGCCACCGCGGCCCTGCTCACCGAGCACCGCTGCGACGCCCTGATGAACGCCACGGACCCGCGGTTCGTGATGCCGCTGTACAACGCCGCGCTGCGGGCCGGCACGCACTACCTGGACATGGCGATGTCGCTGTCCCACCCGAACCCTGACGCCCCCTACCGCGAGACGGGCGTCAAACTCGGAGACGACCAATTCGCCCTAACGCCCCAGTGGCAGCAAGCAGGCAAGCTCGCACTGGTGGGCATGGGCGTGGAACCAGGGCTGTCCGACGTGTTCGCCCGGTACGCAGCCGATGAGCTGTTCAGCGAGATCGACCAGCTGGGCGTCCGCGATGGCGCCAACCTCGAGGTGGCCGGGTACGAGTTCGCCCCCACCTTCTCTATCTGGACCACGATCGAGGAGTGCCTGAACCCGCCGGTCATCTGGGAAAAGGACCGGGGCTGGTTCACCACCCCGCCGTTCAGCGAGCCGGAGGTGTTCACCTTCCCGGCCGGCATCGGCCCGGTCGAGTGCGTCAACGTCGAGCACGAGGAAGTGCTGCTGATGCCGCGCTGGCTGCAGGCCCGGCGGGTGACCTTCAAGTACGGGCTCGGCGAGGAGTTCATCGGCGTCCTGCAGACCCTGCACAAGCTGGGCCTGGATCGCACCGACCCGGTCGCGGTGGGCGCGGCCCGCGTCTCGCCCCGCGACGTGGTGGCCGCGTGCCTGCCGGACCCGGCCACGCTGGGAGACAAGATGACCGGCGTGACCTGCGCGGGCACCTGGGTGACCGGGACCGCCCGGGACGGCGCGCCGCGCGAGGTCTACCTGCACCACGTCGTGGACAACGCCTGGTCCATGGCCGAGTACGGCTCCCAGGCGGTCGTCTGGCAGACCGCCGTCAACCCGGTCGTCGCGCTCGAGCTGATCGACTCCGGCGCCTGGTCCGGCGCGGGCGTGCTCGGCCCGGAGGCCCTGCCGCCGGTTCCCTTCCTGGATCTGCTGGCCGACTATGGTTCGGCCTGGGCCTGTGAGGAACGGACCCCGGAACCGCGCAATTCCTCGAACTAACGAACGGAGGCCCGTGATGGAAGAATTGCAGAACTATATCGGCGGCCAGTGGACTGACACCGCGTTCGACCGCCGCAGCGAGCTGATCGACCCGAGCACCGGCGAAGCCTTCGCCAGCGCCCCGGTATCCAGCGAGACCGAGGTGGACGCGGCGTTCGCCTCGGCCGCCGAGGCGTTCCCGGGCTGGCGCGACTCCACCCCGGCCGAGCGCAGCCTGGCCCTGCTCCGCATCGCGGACGCCATCGAGTCCCACGCCGATGAGCTGGTCAAGGCGGAGTCGCAGAACACGGGCAAGCCGATCGCGCTCACGCTGTCCGAAGAGATCCCGCCGATGGTGGACCAGATCCGCTTCTTCGCGGGTGCCGCCCGGATGCTGGAGGGCCGCTCAGCCGGCGAGTACATGTCCGGGTTCACCTCGTTCGTCCGGCGTGAGCCGATCGGGGTGTGCGCGGCGGTGACGCCGTGGAACTACCCGATGATGATGGCGGTGTGGAAGTTCGGCCCGGCGCTCGCGGCGGGGAACACCATGGTGCTCAAGCCGTCCGACACCACGCCCGTGTCCACCCTGCTGCTGGCCGAGCTGATGGGCAACGTCCTGCCGCCGGGCGTGTTCAACGTGGTCTGCGGGGACCGGGACACCGGCCGGGCGCTGGTGACCAACCCGGTACCGCAGATGGTCTCCATCACCGGCAGCGTCCGGGCCGGCCGTGAGGTGGCCGCCGCCGCGGCGGCTGACCTCAAGAAGGTCCACCTGGAACTGGGCGGCAAGGCCCCGGTGATCGTCTTCGACGACGCCGACCCGGCCAAGACCGCCGAGGCCATCGCCATCGCCGGCTACTTCAACGCGGGCCAGGACTGCACCGCCGCGACCCGGGTGCTGGCCGGCCCGCGCATCGCCGCCGACCTGGCCGACGCCCTGGTCGAGCAGGCCCGGGAGCAGACCGTGGCTGGCCCCGACGTGCCGGACGCCGACTTCGGGCCCCTCAACAACGAAAACCAGCTGGCCCGGGTCAGCGGGTTCATCGACCGGCTCCCGGCGCACGCGGAGGTGCGCACCGGGGGCAACCGGGTCGGCAGCCGCGGGTTCTTCTTCGAGCCCAGCGTGGTCACCGGGCTGCGCCAGGACGACGAGATCATCCAGCAGGAGGTGTTCGGCCCGGTCATCACCGTTCAGGAGTTCAGCGCCGAGGACGAGGCGCTGGCCTGGGCGAACGGGACCGAGTACGGCCTGGCGTCGTCGGTGTGGACCACGGATCACGGCCGCGCCATGCGGATGGCCCGCGGGCTGGACTTCGGCTGTGTGTGGATCAACACGCACATCCCGCTGGTCGCCGAGATGCCGCACGGCGGGTTCAAGCACTCGGGCTACGGCAAGGACCTGTCCATGTACGGATTCGAGGACTACACCCGGATCAAGCACGTCATGTCGTCCCTGGACTGAGCATTCAGGACTGGGCGCCCACGACCCGGCGCCCAGACTCGGCACTCAGAACTGGCGCCGCGAGACCGGCGGCTCCCCGGACCCGCTCCCGGGGGGCTGCCTGCGGCCCGACTCCTGAGCGCCGCCTCCTAGGATCGAGACCATGCTCAGTGATTCCGAGATCCAGCGTGTCCTGGTGGTTGCCGCGCACCCGGACGACATCGACTTCAGCGCCGCGGGCACCATCGCGCTCTGGACCGACGCTGGGATCGAGGTGGCCTACTGCCTGGTCACCGACGGCGACGCGGGCGGCTTCGACGAGGCCGTCCCGCGCGCGGAGATAGCCCCGATGCGCCGCAAGGAACAGACCGCCGCGGCCGAGGTCCTCGGCGTCCACGACCTCAGGTTCCTCGGCTACCCGGACGGGAGGGTCGAGCCAACCCTGGCGCTGCGCAGGGACCTGTCCCGGGTGATCAGGCAGGTCCGCCCCGACCGGCTGGTCTGCCCGACCCCGGAACGCAACTACCAGCGGGTCGCGGGCAGCCATCCCGATCACCGGGCCGTGGGCGCTGCCGCCCTGGACGCGGTCTACCCGGATGCCCGCAACCCCTTCGCCTGGCCGGAACTGCT
>DASQRM010000046.1:0-15209 GCA_035642895.1 Streptosporangiaceae bacterium
GGCCTGGTGCTGACCGAGGTGATCAACCTCGGCGCGATCATGCTCACCGCGTACAGCGCACCCTCGACGCTGCGCCAGATCCGGTCCCTCAGCCAGCTGGTCGGCAGTGAGCGCACGGTCACCGACGCCAAGAAAGGAGTCCCGGTACCGCCCGGCGTCCGGCTGGTGGTGATCGGCGACTCCACCGCGGCGGGCGCCGGGCTGCCGGCCGTCCGCAACGCGTCTCGCGCCGACCAGGCGTGCGGGCGGAGCACCGACTCCTACGCCGAGGACCTGGCCCGCTCCAACGGCTGGCAGGTGATGAACCTGGCCTGCAACAGCGCCACGATCGGCCAGGGCCTGCTCGGCCCCGAGGGACGTGGCGGCGAGACCGTGCCCGCGCAGCTCGACGCCGCACAGCGGGCCACGCACGCGTCCGCGGTCATCGTCAGCGTGGGCGCGGACGACCTGGACTGGGCGGCCATGCTGCGCCTGTGCGCGGTGGCCAAGACCTGCAACGACAAGGCCACCACCGCCTACTTCCAGCAACAGCTGCACTCGTTCAGCAAGAACTACCTCCAGCTGCTCGACCAGCTCACGAGCCTCCCCAGCCACCCGCAGGTGATCATCGACCGCTACTACAACCCGTTCGACCTGCAGCTGGCCTGCCTGGGCAAGGTCGGCCTGACCGCCGCCAAAGAGCGCACGCTCAGCTCGCGGCTCGCCACCCTGAACGCCGTCCTGGCCAAGGGGGCCGCCGAGTTCGGCTTCACCTCGGTCAAGCCCGACTTCACCGGACACCAGCTGTGCACCACCCAGCCGTACGTGCAGGGCCTGGCCGACCCGGCCCCGTTCCACCCCACGGCCATGGGCCAGCTGGCCATCGCGCTCGCCGACCAGGCCGCGCTGAACTCGCCCCAGCTGCCCAGCTCATCGGCGGTGGCGACGCCATCAGCCAGCCCCACCCCCAGCATCACGGCGGGCGGCACGCCCGGGGCCACCCCGGGCGGCCCGGCCAGCCCGACGCCCACCGCAGGCCCGTAGGCGCGTAGGCCCTGCCGGTGCCGGTAAGCCCGGGCCCCGTAAGCCCCGGCCCGTCAGCCTGGGCCCGTCAGCCTGGGCCCGCAACTCAGACGAGCGAGCGGGCGATCAGCCCGGCCCAGGGCTGCAGCACCAGACCGTCCAGCGCCCCCTCGCCGGTCGCGAGCAGCACCGCACCGGGCGGGGCGTCCAGGGTGGCCGGCTCGTCGCTGAAGTTGGCCGCGACCGTCAGGCCGCCGGTCTCGTAGACCCACACCCCCGCCGGCGCAGCGAGCTGCTCGTAGCTGGCCAGCTGACCGGCGAATTCCTTCCGCCGCAGCGCCAGCAGGTCGCGGCACAGGTGCAGGATGGACGATGGATCCGCCTGCTGTTCCGCAACGGAACCCTCGGCGGCGTTGCCGTACGGCAGCCACGGCTGGACACCGTCGCCGGTGAACCCCCCGGACGGTGAGGAATCCCACCGCATGGGAGTCCGGGACCGGTCCCGGCTCTCCCTGGCCCCCGCTTCGGCTCGCATCTTGTCGCGCACCAGCTCGGCGGGGACGTTCACGTCGGTCATGCCCAGCTCATCGCCGTAGTACAGGACGAGGGCGCCGGGCAGGGTGGACAGCATCAGCAGGCCCAGCCGCACCTTACGCTCGTCCCCGCCGCACCAGCGGGTCGGGAACCGGCTGATGTCGTGATTGGACGAGGTCCAGACCGCGCACTCCCCGGCGGGCAGCTTGGCCAGGGACTCGGCCACCACGGCGGCCAGGGCTTCCGCGGTGAACGGGGAGAAGATGAACGGGAAGTTGAATGTGAGCTGCAGCTCATCCCCGTGGCCGTGGAAGGCGGCCAGCGCGTCCAGGTCACCGACCCAGGTCTCACCGAGCAGCACCCGGGGCACCGGATAGCTCTCGGCGATCTTCCGCCAGTCCCGGAACACCCCGTGCGACTCCGGCCGGTTCGCGCTGTACACCTGGGCCAGGCCGAACCGGCCGCGGACCAGTTCCCCCTCGGGCGCGGGCGGGTCGTCGCGGAGCTGGGCGTCCTTGTAGATCCCCTGGGCGACGTCGATCCGGAAGCCCGCCACGCCCCGGTCGAACCAGAACCGCAGGATCTCCTGGAAGGCCTGGTGCACGGCGGGATTCCACCAGTTCAGGTCGGGCTGGCTGGGCAGGAAGTTGTGCAGGTAGTACTGCCCGCTGCCCTCATCGAGAGTCCAGGCCGACGCCCCGGTCGCGGCCAGCCAGTTGTTCGGCGGCCCGCCGTTCGGGGCCGGGTCGGCCCAGACGTAGAACTCCCGCCGCGGCGAGGCGGGGTCGCTGACTGCCTCGACGAACCAGGGGTGGACCCAGCTGGTGTGGTTGGGCACCAGGTCGAGCAGCACCCGCATATCCCGCTGGCCGGCCTCGGCGATCAGCCGGTCCAGGTCGGCCAGGGTGCCGAGCTCCGGGTGGACGCCCAGGTAGTCCGAGACGTCGTAGCCCCAGTCCTCGTCCGGCGACGGCATGGTGGGGGACAGCCAGATACCGTCCACGCCGAGCCAGGACAGGTAATCCAGCCGGGCGGTGACCCCGTTGAGGTCCCCGTAGCCGTCGTCGTTGCTGTCCTGCCAGGACCTGACGTAGATCTGGTACAGGGCGGCTCCGTGCCACCAGCGGGGCTGGGTTCCTGGCGTGTCCATGGTTCTCCCGGGCGGTTGGGGGTCGGCCCACAGTAACCCCGGACCCGCCCCGGGCTGGCCCAGGCCTTGCCTTGCCCGCGGGACAGGCGGAGACTGGTTAGATGAACCCGGCTATCGAGCTAATCGGGGTAATCCTGCTCCCTACGGCGCTGGGTTACTCCCTGCTAGGTAGCGTTCGCCTGTACCGCTGGATCGCGGAACGGCGTAAGTCGGCCCGGTACCGTACGGAGGAGCCGGTCATGGCCGAGCCGATCGAGCGGCTGGGCGCGCGGATGCGCCGCCTCCGCGCCGAACTGGAAACCCTGGAGACCCGCAGCGACGTGCAGGCCAAGGGCGTGCGGCTGCGTGCGCTCCGCGGCGCATACCTCGACCTGCTGCGGGTCGCATGCGAGCGGATGGAAGTCGCCCCGCTGCCGCCCGGCGACCACATCTCGCAGGCCGAGATCTATCGCGCCGAGGCCGCGCTGCGCCAGGGCGGCCTCGACGTCAGGGAAACTGCCTCGCGCTGACTCGTCGGCTAGCCCGGTTTCGCAGCGTACGATCACAGTGTGGTTCGCGTCCTAGCCGTCTCCGACGTGGTCGAGGAAGGCCTGTGCGCCGACATCGGCCCGGCTCGCGGCGCCGACCTCATCCTGGCCTGCGGCGACCTGCCGTTCGAGTACCTGGGCTACCTGATGAACGCGCTGGACGTGCCGCTCGTCTTCGTGCCCGGCAACCACGACCCTGACCTGTCCGGATACCGCGTCAGCCGGGCCGGCCTGACGCTGCGCGCGGGTCTCCCGGCCCGGCCGCCGTGGCCCGACGGGGCTATCAGCGCGGACGGGCGGGTGGTGGACGTGGCCGGCCTGCGGATCGCCGGCCTGGGCGGCTCCCGCCGCTACCGCCCCGGGCCGAACCAGTACAGCGACCGGCAGCAGGCCCGCCGGGCCCGGTGGCTGGCCGCCCGGATCCGGCTGCGCCGACCGCGCCGCACGAGAGCACACCGGCTGGACGTGCTGCTGACCCACGCCCCGCCGTGCGGCGTGGGCGACGGACCCGACCCGGTGCACCAAGGTTTTCCCGCCCTCAACGCCCTCGTCGGACGGCTGCAGCCGCCGCTGCTGCTGCACGGGCACGTGGACCCGGATCCGGCCAGCCGCCGCGACTACCGGGTCGGCCGCACGCTTGTCCGCAACGCCACCGGATGGCAACTGTTCGACCTCGACCCCGCGACGGGTCGGGTGAACGACGTCACGAGGCACCACAGTGCCCGCTGACACCGGGTTCCCCCGGGCCGACGTCGAGAACGACTTCCAGCGTGCCCGGCGCCGCCAGGTGCTGGCCCGGCTGTCGCAGCGACTGCGCCGCGAACCGGACGACGTCAACCTCATCCTGCCGTTCGATGAGGTCGTCGCCGCGCTCGGGATGACCGGCGAGCGGAAGCTGGGCCTGCAGGTGATCAAGCTGGACACCGTGGTGGGCACGGTGGACTCCAGCCGGGACTTCGACCGCCGCTTCCGGCCCACCTCGAGCCGGGTCCGGGAGCGCTGGGAGCGGCTGGCCCTGGCCCAGCGCCGTGGCGAGTCCATCCCGCCCATCGACGTGTACCGCGTCGGTGAGCTGCACTTCGTGGTCGACGGGCATCACCGGGTCTCGATCGCCCTGGCCACGGGGCAGAAGACGATCGACGCCTACGTGACGGAGATCCTCACGGCGGTGCCGGCCCGGGGCATCCGGCGCCGCGGGGACCTGCTCTACAAGAGCTATGAGCGGCTGTTCCGGTCCCGGGTCAAGCTTCCGGCCCAGGCCTACGCCAAGATCACGTTCTCCGATCCCTGGGGCTACGCGGAACTCGGCGAGGCCGTGGAGGCCTGGGGATTCCGGCTCATGCAGCATGAGCACAAGTTCTACGACCGGACCGAGGTGTCCCGGCGCTGGTTCAGCGAGGAGTTCACCCCGGTCGTGCGCCTGCTGCACGCCGCGGACCTGGTCGGCTCCGGCACCGACGCCGACGCGTACCTGACCATCGCCCGGGAGCGCTACCGGCTGATCCGCACCCACGAGTGGAACGACGAGGTCATCGAGGAACTCCAGCGGCAGTTCCGGGCCCCCCGCTGGCGCATCCGCAGCTCAATCGCCGCGCCGCACCCGCAGGAGAAGGACAGCGGCGCCCCCGCAGACGAGCTAGGCGCCGCCGCAGACGAACCAACCGCCGCCGCGGCCGAGCCAGCCGCAGCCGCTGCTGAGGACGGCGGCGCAGCGGCAGACTGAACGCGGCGGCCCCGCCGCCGAATGCGACGGGGACGCCGCCGACTACTGCGGCGGCGTGGCCGCAGAGTCGGTGTCCGGCCCGGTGGTCCTCGCCTCGGCCTGCGCCGGGGCGGTGCCGGCCGCGGGGGCGGCGCCGGCCGCCGGGCTGGCCGGCGAGCCGGAGTCACCCAGGGTCAGGTTCTTGCCGGTAGCCGGATCGAACACGTGGATCGCCCGCATATCCACCCAGATCTGGGCGTTGTCCCCCTCGCCGATCTGGGTGGCCGGGTCGAGCCGGGCGACTACGGTCTCGCCGGAAGCACCAGTGTCCGCCCGCCCGGAGTCCCGGGCCAGCTCGTTGAGTTCGGCCGCGTCTACCATGCCCAGTTCCTGGGTGAAGTAGACGTACTTCTCCGAGCCGAGGGACTCCACCACGTCGATGGTGGCCGGGAAGGTCATTCCGTACTGCCGGTTCTCGCTGGACACCAGGGCCTCGTCCTCGAAGTCCTCCGGACGGATGCCCACGATCACGTCCCGGCCCTGCGCCGAGTGGCTCAGCACCTGCTGCAGGCGCCCGGTCAGCGGGATGTCCCCGAGGCCGGTCCGCAGCTTACCCTCCTCCAGGGTGCCCCCCATGAAGTTCATCGCGGGCGAGCCGATGAAGCCGGCCACGAACAGGTTGGCGGGCCGGTCGTAGAGCTCCTGCGGCGACGCAACCTGCTGGATCGTGCCGGTACGCATGACCGCGACCCGGTCGCCGAGGGTCATGGCCTCGGTCTGGTCGTGCGTCACATACACCATGGTGGTGCCCAGCCGGCGCTGGATCCTGGACACCTCGGTGCGCATCTGCACCCGCAGCTTCGCGTCCAGGTTGGACAGCGGCTCATCCATCAGGAACACGGACGGGTCGCGGACAATCGCCCGGCCCATCGCCACCCGCTGGCGCTGGCCGCCGGACAGGTTGGCCGGCTTGCGGTCCAGGTGCTGGGTCAGGTCCAGGATCCGCGCGGCCTCCTCGACCTTCTGGTCGATGACGTTCTGCGGCGTCTTGGCCAGCTTGAGCGCGAAGCCCATGTTCTGCCGGACCGTCATGTGCGGGTACAGAGCGTAGCTCTGGAACACCATCGCGATGTCGCGGTCCTTGGGCGTCATCTGGTTGACGACCTTGCCGCCGATGCGCAGCTCACCCGAGGTGATGTCCTCCAGCCCGGCGATCATGTTGAGCGTGGTGGACTTGCCGCAGCCGGACGGGCCGACCAGGATAACGAACTCCCCGTCGGCGATGTCCAGATTGATGTCGTCAACAGCCAGCGCACCATCCGGGAAGCGCTTGGTGATGTTGTCCAGAACGATCTCAGCCACTGGTCTCTCCTTCGATCCGCTAGCCCTTGACCGCGCCGGCTGTCAGCCCCGCAACGATCCGGCGCTGGAAGAACAGCACGAAGATAATGATGGGAATGGTGATGACCACCGCCGCCGCGGAGATCGACCCGGTCGGCACGGCGAACTGCGAGTTCCCGGTGAAGAACGAGAGTGCCGCCGGCGCGGTCCGGGCGGCGGTGGTCGCGGTCAGCGTGATCGCGAGCAGGAACTCGTTCCAGCAGAACAGGAAGACCAGGATCGCGGTGGTGACCATGCCCGGTGCCGCCAGCGGCGCGATCACCCGCACGAACGCCTGGAACGGGGTAGCCCCGTCCACCTTGGCCGCCTTCTCCAGCTCCCACGGGATCTCCCGGAAGAACGCGGACAGCGTGTAGATGCCGAGCGGCAGGCCGGTCGCGATATACGGGATGATCAGCCCGGGCCAGGTGTTGAACAGGCCCAGGATCCGCTCGATGTTGAACAGCGGGGTGGCCAGCGCGATCGCCGGGAACATCGCGATCAGCAGTGACACCCCGATCAGGACCTGCTTGCCCGGGAAGTTCAGCCGGGCCACCGCGTACGCCGCCATCGAGGCCAGCACGACCGCGATGAACGTGGCAATCAGCCCGATGCCGATCGAGTTAAGGAGCGGGCGCAGGAACGTGGCTGTGGTCAGGATGCCCGAGTAGTTGGCCCATGTCCAGTGGACCGGGAAGTAGGTCGGGTCGGTGATCGAGCCTGGCGTCTTGAACGACAGGGAAATGATCCATACCAGCGGGATCAGGACGAGCACGATCGTGACTACGTTCGCGACGCTCCAGCCAATCTTCGCCTGTGTCGTGGCCGCCATCAGCGTCGCACCTCCGTTGCTCGGGTAGCCGCTCTCATCGCCGTATGTCCGTCCCGGGAGCGGCCGCGCCGAAGCCCTTGATGAACACGAACGCGATGATGGCCACGCAGATCAGGATCAGGATGGACAGCGCCGAGCCAAGGCCCAGGTTGAGCCCGATGAACAGGTTGTCGTAGGTCAGAATCGACACCGATCCGGTGCCGTTGTTGCCCGCGGTCAGGATGAAGATGTTGTCGAAGATCCGGAACGCGTCGAGCATCCGGAACAGCAGCGCGACCAGGATCGCGGGCTTCATCAGCGGCAGGATCACCTTGGTGAATCGCTGCCAGGCGCTCGCCCCGTCCACTTTGGACGCCTTGAGCAGGTCCTCGGGCACCAGCGACAGTCCGGCCATCAGCAGCAGCGCCATGAACGCCGTGGTCTTCCAGATCTCGGCCAGGATGATGACGCCGATCGCCTGCCACGTTGAGGTCAGCGGTGCTGCGTTGCCGAACAACGCGGACAGGTACCCGGTGCTGGGCGTCCAGGCGTACAGCCAGCTGAACGCGGCGGCCACGGTCACGATCCCGTAGGGGATCAGGATCGTGGTGCGGATCCCGCCCCGCCCCCAGATCGTCCGGTACATCAGCAGCGCCAGCGCCATGCCGAGCACGAACTCGATGGCCACCGACACCACCGTGATGATGATCGTCACCACCAGCGCGTGCCACCAGAACGGCGAGCTGAGGATGGCTCCGTAGTTGCTCAGCCCCACGAACTTGGTCAGCTGCGGGGACGACATTATGTACCGCTCGAGCGACAGGTAGACGGCGTAGCCGATCGGGTACGCGGTCACCGCGACCATGACGATGACCGCGGGCGCGCACAGCAGCCAGCCCAGCCGCCGTTCCGCCCGCGCACCCTCGGATAGCGGGGCCCGGCGCCGTCGCCCAGCGGCGGGCTGCTGGGCGGTAACCGGAGGAGTGACGGTGGTCATGTCTCCACCTCTCTGTGCCTGTGCGGGGCGCTCACGGAGTCAGCCCCCTTCCGGTCAGGGCGTTGTTGATCTGCGTCCTCATGTTCTGCTCGGTGCTCACCGGGTTGATGGAGCTGGGCGGCGAGACCTGGTGCGAGATCGCCACCGAGACGACCTGGTAGAGCGGGGTCTTGGGGCGCACGGACCCGTTGTTGACCTGCTGAAGGATCAGCTGCCGGAACGGGTAGGGGCCCTGCATCTTCGGGTTGGCGTACACGCTGGCCAGCGTGGGCGGCAGCCCGCCCTTGACCGCGGCCGCCAGCTGGTTCTCCGCATTGCGGATGCACAGCACCGCCTGCATAGCGAGCTGCGGATGGGGTGAGTATGAGCTGACCGCCAGGTCGATGCCGCCGATCGTCACCTTGGCCCGCGTGCCCGGGTTCACCGATGGATAAGGCGCCCACTTGAACACCTTGAACAGCTTCGGGTTATCGGCCTTCATCGACGGATAGACGTAGGGGTAGTTCAGCTCGAACGCGGCCGTGCCGGCTTCCATGGCCAGCCGGTTCTGGTCCTCCATCTGCACCCCGAGCGACGGGTCGACCGACGATGAGCTGGCCAGCGTCTTCATGATCGTCAGCGCCTTGACCGCGGGCGGGCCGAGCTTGGCCTGCGTTGACGTCGCGTTCAGGATGCTGCCGCCCGAGCTGGCCACCAGCGTGTTGAACCAGACGACAACGCCCTCATACTGGGCACCCTGGATCTCGATCAGGTGCGGCTTGCCCTGCTTGGCCAGGGCCTGGGCGTCGGCGAACATCTGCGCCCAGGTGGCCGGCGGCTTCTTCACCAGGTCCGACCGGTACCAGAGCAGCTGGGTGTTGCTGTTGTAAGGGACCGCGACCAGCTGGCCGCGCCAGATCGCGGTCTTCAGCGGCCCGGCCAGCGTGCCGGCGATGGCCTGCTGCTTGAGCGCGCCGGTCCACGGCCGGATCCAGCCCGCCTGGGCGAACTCAGCCTCCCAGGTGACGTCGAGCCCGAGGATGTCCATGGAGGCGTCGTGCGCCGCCAGCCGCCGCGCCATCTGCAGCCGCTGCTGGTCGGCGGCGCTCTGCAGCTTGTTGTAGATGATCTTGTAGCGCCCGTGGCTGGCGGTGCTGCAGTTGTCGGCCGCCGACTGGACCGCACCGGACGGGTCCGGGAAGTTGTAGAAGTTCAGCGTGACCGGCCCGGTGCTGGCGTTGCTGGTCCCGCAGGCGGCCAGGAGCGCGGAGGCCAAGACGGCCCCACCGCCCGCCGCGATCAGGACGCGAAATCGGGATCTAGCCCGGCGTCTACGTTTCAGTCCCAGGGAGGTCCAAATTGGACTGGCCTGGCGATCACTGCCACCTACCATGGTGCCTCCCGCGGCCCGATGCCTCTTTGCACCTATCACCCCTGGCGTTGACTGCAACGTTAGGGGCTTTCCCCACCTGTAACAAGAGATGCACTTCCGGGGAACTTTTGCTAGCCTGCCACGCCGGAATGGATCACTGCTGACACGATTTGGCTGCAGTTCCCGGGATCGCGGGCATCATGGACGATCCAGGCTGGATATGTGCGATGCGCTTACCGTGACGCGGGGTCCCCTGATGCGGGGCCGTGGTGGCTAGCGTGACCAGCGGGTTCGCGAGGTCAGCGGGCGTCCGCGAGGCCAGCCGGGGGGCGCGAGGTCGCGGGGTCCGCTAGGCCAGCAGAGTCCGCGAGGCCGAGAGGGTCCGCGAGACCAGCTGGTCCGCAACGCCAGCAGAGCCCGCGAGGCAGCAGGGGCCGCGTGATCAGCGGGCGGGTTCCGCCGGGGCGGGCGCCCCGGCCCGGGTTCCGCTGATGGTGCCGCTGCCCAGCACGGTGTCGCCGTGGTACAGCACCGCGGCCTGGCCCCGGGCCACGCCCCGGGCCGGCTGGTCCAGGGTGATCCGGAGCATGTCCCCCGCCAGCCCGGCGGTGGCCCGGTGGACCTCGCCGTGAGCCCGGAGCTGCACCAGACACTCCCGCGGCTCGTGCAGCGGCTCACTCCCGCTCCACACCAGCCGCTCGGCCAGGATCTCCTGCACGTCCAGGGACTCGCGCGGCCCGACGGTCACGGTCCGGGTCACCGGCTCGATGTCCAGCACGTAGCGGGGCTGGCCATCCTCGGCCGGCACCCCGACCCGCAGCCCCTTGCGCTGGCCGATGGTGAAGCCATAGGCGCCGTCGTGGGTGCCGACCGGCGTCCCGTCCTGGGCCACGATGCGGCCCGGTGCGTCGCCCAGCCGGCCCGCCAGGAACGCCCGGGTGTCCCCGTCCGGGATGAAGCAGACGTCGTGGCTGTCCGGCTTGGTGGCCACCGCCATCCCCCGCGCCGCCGCTTCCTCGCGCACCTCGGTCTTGGTCGAGGAGCCCAGCGGGAACATGGCCCGGCCCAGCTGCTCGCGGTTGAGCACGGCCAGCACGTAGGACTGGTCCTTGCCCTGGTCCACGCTGCGGACCAGGCGGCCGTCGCGGATCCGGGCGTGATGGCCGGTACAGACCGCGTCGAACCCGAGCGCGACGGCCCGGTCCAGCACCGCCGCGAACTTGATCTTCTCGTTGCAGCGCAGGCAGGGGTTGGGGGTGCGGCCCGCGGCGTACTCGGCCACGAAGTCCGCCACCACGTCCCGGTCGAACCGCTCGGCCATGTCCCACACGTAGAACGGGATGCCGATCACGTCCGCGGCCCGGCGGGCGTCGCGGGCGTCCTCCAGTGTGCAGCAGCCCCGGGCGCCGGAGCGGTAGGACTGGGGATTCGAGGAGAGCGCGAGATGGACGCCGGTCACGTCATGACCGGCGGCGGCGGCGCGGGCGGCGGCGACCGCTGAGTCCACTCCCCCGGACATGGCGGCCAGCACGCGAAGACGGTTCATCGTCTACCGAGACTACGCGCCGCCCGGCAGGTTCCGTGCCACGCCATCGCCTGTTGCGGCCGCCCCGGGGGCCGCAGCAGGCGATGGCCGGCCGTCAGCGCGGGATGGCGGTGTCCGAGTTCACCACGCCCGCCCGGAGGTACTCGGTGTACTGCAGGACTGTGCCCGCGGGCAGCATGTTGTTCCCGCTCTGCTTCGGCGGGACCGCCACCATGTCTCTCTCGAAGACCACGGTGCTGGCCGGGTCGAAGATGAGCACTTCCCGGGTCCCGGCAGTGACCAGTCCGACGGCCTGGCCATGCCGTCCCAGCCGGTCTGTGGCCGGGCCCAGGTTCTGCACTCCGGGCAGCGACTCGATCACCCGGTAGAGCGCCGCCCGCAGCGCGGCGGTCGACCCGGCGTTCAGGAACGTGGCCGCGTAGACGAAGGTGGCGCTGGGCCGGGAACGCCCGTGCTCGAACCGGCTCACGATCGCCCTCTCGAGCGCCTTCGGCCTGGTCGGGAGCGTGCCCGCCTTTACGACCCCGTACAGATCCCAGGACAGCCCGCCCTGGGCGTAGGACAGATCGAAGTCCTCGGCCGCACACCGGGATGGAAAGGTCCCGATCTGACGTCCCGAGCCGTCAGCGGCCACCCAAGCCCGGGTCGTCATGGGGGCTTGCGGGCAGGCTCGGGTGGGTTCGTTGCTGAGCCCTCGGGCCTCTATTTGCTCGACGTAGAGGTACTGGCCTGGTCCGGGCGGCTGGCCCGCGCCCGCGCCGTGACCAGCGGCCACCGCCGCCGCGTCAAGGATCGCGGCCACGGACCCGAGGCCCGTGCTGCCCCGGCCGGCGGCGCCCGGGCCCGTGCTACCCGGGCGTGGGCTGCCCGGGAAATTCACCAGCAGCAAGGCCGCCGCAGCGGCCGCGGCCACCAGCCCGGCCGCCACCGCGGGAACGGGCGGGCGCATCCGGCGGCGCTGCGGCGCAGGGGCCGTGATCTGGCGGTATAGGCGTGCCGCCTCGGCCGAGTCCGGGCCCGGCAGGTCGGCGTGGCGAGCCGGGTCGGCCCCGGCCACCAGCGTGTCGAGATCCATGATCAGCTCCTGTTCATCCAGGCGTGGGTGGGGGTGGTCTCCGGGGCCGGCCGGGGCTCAGACATCTCGGTGCCAGGGCGCTCGGTACCGCGCTCGATGCCAGGACGCCCGGTGGCGCGCTCGATGCCAGGGTGCCCGGTGGCGCGCTCGATGCCAGGGTGCCCGGTGGCGGGCAGTTCAGTGGCGGACAGTTCGCGGCGCAGCCGTGTCTTGGCCCGGTGCACGCGGATCGCCACCGCGTTGGCCGAGCAGCCGAGGACCTGGGCTGCCTCGGCGTGGGACAGCTCTTCCCAGAGCACTAACTGGAGCGCTTCGCGCTCCCGGACCGAGAGCCGGTCAAGCGCGGCCACCACTCGGTCGGAGATAGCGTCCCGGAGTCCTGGCTGGCCTGGTCCGGGCTGGCCCGGTCCGGGCTGACCTGATGCGAGCTGGCCCGGCTGCCGGGTACCAACGTCGGCCCGCAGCCGGGCGGTCAGATGGAACAGGCGCCGGGCTGACCTGCGCCGGCCGGCGATCACCCGCTGGGCCACCCCATACAGCCACAAACGGTCCGCCGGGGCCTCGGGCAGCTCTCCTATCCGCCGCCAGGCGGTGGTGAACACGTCGGCGACGACGTCGGCGGCGTCCTCGCCCGGTGCGACCCGGCGGACCGCGTAAGCCAGGATGGGGCGGTAGTACGCCTGGTAAAGCGCGGCGAACCTTCGCTCTGCGTCACGTTGGTGGTCCTTGGTGGCGGGCACACACGGCTCCTCACGCTCGGCCATGACTTCAGCCTCTACATGGCCGGCCGGGGACGGAACCTTTCGCCCGGTTGCCCACAAGGCCAGGATTCAGCTGGCCGGGTGGCGGACCCCGCACGCGGTTCGTTGCGGAAAGAATGAACGCCCGGCCCGGGCCCGGCGGTCAGCGGGCGGCGCGCCGGGCCCGCTGCACAGCCTCCCCGATGGCCGCGCCGAGCGCGTCCACGTCATCCTGGGTGGAGGTGTGGCCGAGCGAGAACCGCAGCGAGCCGCGGGACCTGGCCTCGTCCGCACCCATGGCGAGCAGCACGTGGCTGGGCTGGGCCACGCCGGCGGTGCACGCCGACCCGGTCGAGCAGGCGATGCCCTTGGCGTCGAGCAGCATCAGCAGCGCGTCGCCCTCGCAGCCGGGGAAGGAGAAGTGCGCGTTGCCGGGCAGCCGGTCCGGTCCCGCAGGCGGGCCGTTGAGGATGGCGTCCGGCACGGCCGCGAGCACCTGGGCGATCAGGTCGTCGCGGAGCTTGGCCAGCCGGGCGGCCTCCTCGTCCCGGCGGCTGGCCATGACCGCCGCCGCGACCGCGAACGCCCGGATGGCCGGGGCGTCGAGCGTGCCGGAGCGCACCTCGCTCTCCTGGCCGCCCCCGTGCAGCACGGGGACCGGCTGGACGCCGCGGGCCAGCAGCAGCGCGCCCGCACCCACCGGGCCACCGAACTTGTGCCCGGTGATGGTCATCGCGTCGGCGCCGGTGGCCGCGAAGTCGACCGGCAGCTGCCCGGCCGCCTGCACGGCGTCGGTGTGGAACGGGATGCCGTGCTCACGGGCCAGCGCAGCGAGCTCCACGATCGGCTGCACCGCGCCCACCTCGTTGTTCGCCCACATCACGGTGACCAGGGCGACCGCGTCAGGATCGTCGCCGATGGCCTGCGCCAGCGCGGCGGGGTGGAGGATCCCGGTCTCGTCCACCGGCAGCCAGTGCTCCTCGGCCCCCTCGTGGCTGGTCAGCCAGTGGACCGAGTCCAGCACCGCGTGATGCTCGATCGCGGTGGCCAGCACCCGGTGCGGCGCGATCCCGGACGGGCCGGCGCCGGACCGGCCGGCGGCGGACGCGCCAGTGCCGGACGCGCCAGTACCGGACGCGCGGCGCGCCCAGTAGAGGCCCTTGACCGCCAGGTTGTCGGCTTCGGTGCCGCCGCTGGTGAAGATCACTTCGCTGGGCCGGGCGCCGAACACCTCGGCGATCTGCTCCCGCGACTCCTCCACCACCCGCCGGGCCCGGCGCCCGGCATTGTGCAGGGACGAGGGGTTGCCCAGCTGGCCGAGCTCTTCGGTCATCGCAGCCAGGGCCTCAGGCAGCATCGGCGTCGTCGCTGCGTGGTCCAGGTAGACCACGCAGTCCTCGGCCGGCCGCGGGCGCGCGGCCGCGTAGTCGATGTACCCCATGACGGACTTCAGCCTAGTGGGCGATCTGATACCTGGGCACGTCGCAAGACGTGTTCGGGGCCAGTCCTAGTTCGCCGAACGCCGCTCGACCTCCTCGGTCAGCTGCGGCACCACCGCGAACAGGTCGCCGACCACGCCGAAGTCGGCGAGCTCGAAGATTGGCGCCTCGGGGTCCTTGTTGATCACCATGATGGTCTTGGAGGTCTGCATGCCGGCCCGGTGCTGGATCGCCCCGGAGATGCCCACCGCCAGGTACAGCTGCGGGGAGACCGTCTTCCCCGTCTGGCCCACCTGGAACTGGTGCGGGTACCAGCCCGCGTCGGTCGCGGCCCGGGAGGCGCCCACGGCCGCGCCCAGGGAGTCGGCCAGCTTCTCGATCAGGGCGAAGTTGTCCGCGTTGCCGACCCCGCGGCCGCCGGACACCACGATCGCCGCCTCGGTGAGCTCGGGCCGCTCGCCGCGCTCGGCCACCACCCGCTCGGTGATCCTGGCCGCCTTGGCCGCGTCGCTCAGCTCGACCCCAGCGGGCTCGATCTCCGCGGCGGCCGGCGCGGGCTCGGCCGCGACGGAGTTGGGCCGCACCGCGATGATCGGGGTCCCGGTCCGCACGGTGGACTGGACGTTGATGGCACCACCGAAGATGGACTGCTCGGCGACCAGGCCGCCGTCGCCTGAGGTGAGCCCGACCGCGTCGGTGATCACACCGGAGCCGGTCTTGACCGCCAGCCGCCCGGCTACTTCCTTGCCCTCGCCGGTGGCGGCGAGCAGCACGGCCGCCGGCGACTTCTGCCCGACCAGCCCGGCGAGTACCTCGGCCACCGGGGCGACCACGTAGTCCTCGACGTCACTGCCCTCGGCCACGTACACCTTGACCGCGCCGAACTCGGCCAGCCGCTCCCGGCCGCCGTCGGCGCCCGCACCGATCCAGACCGCGGCGGGCTCGCCGAACTGGC
>DASQRM010000047.1:0-30588 GCA_035642895.1 Streptosporangiaceae bacterium
CTCGCGGGGACCCCGATGGTGTACCCGGCGAACCGGACTACCTTGAACCCGGGCCGGCTGGCCTGTGCTGTGAGGTGCACCGCGGCCGCCCCGGAGCCCGGCCCAGGGTGAGCCGGCGCAAATACTCCAAGTCCCGCATAAGTAAGTCCCACGACCAGTGCAAAAGTGATTACCCGACGCATCTGCATCCCCCGAATGCGATAGCGCCCGCAACCGCCGGGGGACGACGTCAGGCCTTCCGCCTTTCCATTCCCTGGGCATTCAGCCGCAAGCGCATCGCCGATGGAGGCGGAGCCGATAAGGGGGTAACTTTGCCAAGGAGATGTGAAATCTTGAGCCGAAATCCGGCCAGCCGCCCACGGTGGGATACTTAGTGACTGTGAGCCAGCAATCCACGCAGATCCGTCAGTCCATCGAGCGGCTGAGCCTCCGGCCGGCCGCGTATCTTCGCGCCCTGCCCCGGTGGCTGCCGCCGGTGGTCCTCGCCGCCCTGTTCATCGGCGGCCTGGCCGTACACGGCTGGGGCGGGGCGGTCATGCTGCTCGTCGTCACCCTGTTCCTGGCCTGGCTGGCCGTCCTGTCATGGCCTGCGCTGCAGCCACCGACCCGAGCGCTGCGGGTGGTGGCCCTCGCGGTCCTGCTCGCCCTGTGCGCCTGGCAGGCGCTGCGCTGAGAGCCAGGGCGGCTCGACGGAACCGGCGGGGCTGAACGCACCGGTTTAGGCTGGATTCCAGAGGCGATCATATATGTCGTGGTTCAGGCCGGACTTTCCGGCGGTCTGGGCGACAACACCAGCGCTAACCCTCTTTAGTTCACCATTCGTTTGCCATTAATTCACACCAAATCTTCTCTGGACGCCGAGCTAGCCCCCATCCGGACTTCGCCCCGGCTGGCGTAACGCGCACAAGGAAAGACATGCAAGAACCTGAGCAGAACGTCGTCACCAACCGTCCACGTCCCGAGCCGGTGATCCGCCGGCAGACCGGGTCGGCGCCGGGCCCGACCGTCTTCGGCGTCAGGAACGTCTCGATCTGGTACAGCTCGTTCCAGGCCGTCACCGACGTATCCATGGAGATTTACGAGCACGAGATCACCGCCTTCATCGGCTCGTCGGGGAGTGGCAAGACGACGGTGCTGCGGTCGTTCAACCGGATGAATGACCTCGTACCCGGGGCCCGGCTGGAAGGGGAGATTTTCTACCGCGGGCAGTCGCTGTACGCCCCGGAGGTCTCGCCGATCGCCGTGCGCCGGCGCATCGGCATGGTGTTCCAGAAGCCGAACCCGTTCCCCAAGTCGATCTACGACAACGTCGCCTACGGGCCGCGCATCAACGGCATCCGCGACAAGCACAGGCTGAACGAGATCGTCGAACACTCGTTGCGCCAGGCCGCCCTGTGGGACGAGGTCAAGAACCGCCTTGGCACCTCAGGCCTGAGCCTGTCCGGCGGCCAGGCCCAGCGGCTGTGCATCGCCCGCACCATCGCCGTCGAGCCAGACGTCGTCCTCATGGACGAACCCGCCTCGGCGCTCGACCCGATCGCCACCGGCGCGATCGAAGATCTGATGCAGGAACTCAAGACCAAGTACACCATCGTCATCGTCACCCACAACATGCAGCAGGCCACCCGGGTCAGCGACCGGACCGCCTTCTTCTCCGTGCTTATCAACGACGAGAGCGACACCCGCACCGGGGTGCTCGTCGAGTACGGCCCGACCGGGCAGATCTTCCAGACCCCCCGCGATCCCCGCACCCAGGCCTACGTGACCGGCCGGATCGGCTGAGCCGGGCGGAGCTCAGGACGCGCCGCTCCCCGCTTCCATCCCCACTGTGGGCAGTCCTGGCAGGTTAGGCTGGGCGCCGCCGTAACGCCGGTCCCGGCTCGCGTAGATCTCGCAGGCCTGCCACAGGTGACGCCGGTCGAAATCGGGGAAAAGCGTGTCCAGGAAGACGAGTTCGGCGTACGCGGACTGCCAGAGCAGGAAATTCGAGATGCGCTGCTCCCCTGAGGACCGCACGAACAGATCGACATCGGGAATATCCGGCTCATCCAGATAGCGGGCCACGAGTTTCTCGTTGATTTTGTCCGGACTAAGCCGGCCCGCTGCCACTTCCCGGGCGATGGCCGCCGCCGCATCGGCGATTTCGGCCCGCCCGCCATAATTGACGCAGAATTGCAGGGTGAGCACCGAGTTGCCCTCGGTCATGCGCTCGGCGTCCTGGAGTTCCCTGATGACGCTGCGCCAGAGCCTGGGGCTACGGCCGGCCCAGCGGACCCGGACGCCCACCTCGTTCAGCTGATCGCGGCGGCGGCGGATCACGTCCCGGTTGAACCCCATCAGGAAGCGGACCTCATCCGGGGACCGCCGCCAGTTCTCGGTGGAGAACGCGTAGGCCGACAGGTAGGGGATGCCGAGTTCGATCGCACCCATGATCACGTCGAAGAGGGCAGACTCGCCCATCTTGTGACCCTCGGTCCGGGGCAGCCCGCGCTCCTTGGCCCAGCGCCCGTTGCCGTCCATGACCAGGGCGACGTGCCGGGGCACCAGGTCGGCCGGGATGGCGGGGGGCCGGGCGCCGTCCGGATGCGGGTATGGCGGGCGGACCGGCGGACGGCTCACGCGTGCTCCACGTGACGGAGGGAACGGATGGAGTGCTCGAGGTGCCACTGCACGTAGGCGGCCACCAGGCCGCTGCATTCCACCTGGTGCCGGGCCTGGCTGGCGTCGGCCCGGGCCCAGTCGCCGCGCAGCAGCGCCCGCATCAGGGCCATAGTCGCCACCGCCGGGCTCGCGGCGCCCGGCGGCCGGCAGGACCGGCAGGTCAGCCCGCCGGCCGGGACAGCGAACGATCTCGATCCCGTCATGTCGCCGGGGCTGGCTCCATCCGGGGTGCCGCACACCGCGCACTCGTCGAGGGCGGGCGCGTACCCCGCCACGGCCAGCGTCCGCAGCAGGTAGGCGTCGAGCACGAGGCGCGGGTCATGCACCCGTTCGCCGAGTGCCCGCAGGCCGCCGACCAGCAACAGGAATTGGCGGATGATGGGCTCCTTCTCCATGGGGGTGAACCGCTCGGCGGTCTCCAGCATGGCGGTGCCACTGGTGTACCGCGGGTAGTCCGTGGCCAGCGGCTCGCCGTACGCCCGCACCGTCTCCGCCTGGGTGATCACGTCCAGCGAGCGGCCGGTATACAGCAGCAGATCCACGTGGGTGAACGGCTCCAGCCGGGCACCGAACCGGGACTTCGTCCGCCGCACGCCCTTACCGACCGCCCGGACACGGCCGTTCCGCCTGGTCAGGACAGTGACGATCCGGTCTGCCTCACCCAGCTTCTGGGTGCGCAGCACAATCCCGTCATCCCGGTACAGGCTCACCCTGCCATTGTCGCGCACCGCGGGTCCTGCCCCGGCGCAGGCGCGCGCCGGGACCCCCGGTTTTGGCCCCGGGGTCCCGGCGCGCGGAGCAGGGTCAGCCGCGGCGCGACCGGTTCACGGCCGAAAGAACGGCGCGCAGCGAGGCGGTCACCGTGTTCGCGTCGACGCCCACACCCCACCAGGGGTGGCCGTCTACCTCACATTCCACGTAGGCGGCCGCCTGCGCGTCGCTGCCCGCGGAGAGCGCGTGCTCGGCGTAATCGAGCACGCGGACCTCGATCCCGACGGCGGCCAGCGCATCGCAGAACGCCGAGATCGGCCCGTTGCCGGTCCCCTCGACCTGATGCTCCTGGCCGTCGATCTGGATGTCCACGGTGAGCGCGTCCTTGGCGTCCACGACAGACGACGCGTGGTGCGCGAGCAGGGCCACCGCTCCCCGGGTGAGGTACTCGTCAGAGAACGCCTCCCACATCTGGGCCGGGGACACCTCGCCGCCCTCGGCATCGGTGTGCGCCTGGACCACCCGGGAGAACTCGATCTGAAGCCGCCGGGGCAGGTCCAGCTGGTGCTCGGCCTTCATGATGTAGGCCACGCCGCCCTTGCCGGACTGGGAGTTGACCCGGATCACGGCCTCGTACGTGCGTCCCACGTCCTGCGGGTCGATGGCCAGGTACGGCACCGCCCAGGGGAAGTCGCGGACCGGGATCCCGGCGGCCGCGGCGTCCCGCTCCACCGCCTCCAGGCCCTTCTTGATGGCGTCCTGGTGCGAGCCGGAGAACGCCGTGTAGACCAGGTCCCCCGCGTACGGGTGCCGGGGGTGCACCGGAAGCTGGTTGCAGTACTCGGCGGTGCGCCGGATCTCGTCGATGTCGGAGAAATCGATCATCGGGTCGATGCCCTGGCTGAACAGGTTCAGGCCCAGGGTGACCAGGCACACGTTCCCGGTCCGCTCGCCGTTGCCGAACAGGCAGCCCTCGATCCGGTCCGCGCCGGCCAGCACCGCCAGCTCCGCGTCGGCGACGGCGGTCCCGCGGTCGTTGTGGGTGTGCACAGACAGGCACACGTGCTCACGGTGCGGCAGGGCGCGGGACATCCACTCGATCTGGTCGGCGTACACGTTGGGGGTGGAACGCTCGACGGTGCAGGGCAGGTTCAGGATGATCTCCCGGCCGGGCCCCGGCTGCCAGACATCCATGACCGCCGCGCAGACCTCGGCGGCGTAGTCGAGCTCGGTGTCCATGAAGATCTCGGGCGAGTACTCATAGCCGAAGTCGCAGTCCCCCAGGTACTGCTCGGCGTACTTCACCACCGACCGGGTGCCCTCCACGGCCAGGGCCTTTGTCTCCTCCCGGTCGTTGCCGAACACCACCCGCCGGAAGACGGGCGCGGTCGCGTTGTACATGTGCACCGTGGCGCGCGGGGCGCCGGCCAGCGACTGCACGGTGCGCTCGATCAGCTCGTCACGAGCCTGGGTCAGGACGGAGATCTGCACGTCATCGGGAATCCGGCCCCCCTCGATCAGGCTCCGGACGAAGTCGAAGTCCGTCTGGCTGGCCGACGGGAAGCCGACTTCGATCTCCTTGTATCCCATCCGGACCAGCAGGTCGAACATGGTGTGCTTCCGGGCCGGGCTCATGGGGTCGATCAGGGCCTGGTTGCCGTCGCGCAGGTCGGTGGACAGCCACCGCGGGGCCTGGGTGATGCTCCGGCCGGGCCAGGTCCGGTCCGGCAGGTCGACCGGCTGGAACGGGGTATATCGATGGCAGGGCATGCCGCTGGGCTGCTGCCGGACCGGGGCATGCCCGCCGGGTACCCGGCCGGGAAAGGCAGGCTCAGGCGCGGCAGGCTGGGAATTGCTTACGTCATCCGAATGCATGGTGAGGATCTGCTCTCTCGTGGATCGGGCGGCGGCCAGCCGTCACGCCAAACCCCGCGGCGAGGGAGCCGGCCTTATCGGCCCCCGCCGCGGCAGGTAAGCAGCAGCATTCCGTGCACCATGGCGTTTCGACAGTAGCAGACGGACCGGGCGGCGCGCAGATCCCGGTCCGCCCAGTGAGACGGCCCCGCCGCGGCGGCCCAGTCGTGGAACCTCAGCCGTGGAACCTCAGTCGTAGAAGCCCAGGCGGCGAAGCTGTTTCGGGTCCCGCTGCCAGTTCTTGGCCACCTTGATGCGCAGGTCGAGATAGACCTTGGTGCCCAGCAGGGCCTCGATCTGCTGCCGTGCCCGGGTACCCACCTCTTTCAGCCGGGCGCCCTTGGGCCCGATGACGATGGCCTTCTGGCTCGGCCGCTCCACGTACATGAACGCGTACACGTCGATCAGGTCGTCCCGGCCCGCCCGCGGCGCCATGTCCTCCACCACCACGGCGATCGAGTGCGGCAGCTCGTCCCGCACCCCCTCCAGGGCCGCCTCCCGGATGAGCTCGGCCACCAGGAGCTGCTCGGGCTCATCGGTCAGCTCGCCGTCCGGGTAGAGCGGCTGTCCCGGCGGGAGGTGGGACACCAGCACGTCCGCCAGCACGTCCAGCTGGAATTCTCCCAGCGCGGACACCGGCACGATGTCCGCCCAGTCACCGAGTTCCGCCACCGCCGCCAGCTGCGCTGCGATCTGGTCCGGGGTGGCCTGGTCGGTCTTGGTGACGATCGCCACCACCGGCGTCCGGCGGGAGAGCCCGGCGAGCTCCGCGGCCAGGTACTTGTCCCCGGGGCCGATCGCGTCCGTGGCGGGCAGGCAGAACCCGATCACGTCCACTTCGGTGAGGGTGGAGCGGACCAGGCTGTCCAGGCGCTCCCCGAGCAGGGTCCGCGGCCGGTGCAGGCCCGGGGTGTCCACGATGATCAGCTGCGCGTCCGGACGGTGCACGATCCCGCGGATGGCCCGCCTGGTGGTCTGCGGCCGGCTGCTGGTGATGGCCACCTTGGTGCCTACCAGGGCGTTCATCAGGGTCGACTTGCCGACATTGGGCCGCCCCACGAAGCAGGCGAAGCCAGAGCGCAGCACCGGCTGAGCCTCCGCTGACCCCAGGCCGGCGGCGGCGGCTGGGGCCTGCGCGGCCGGGCCTGGGCGAGGACTACGCGGCGATCCCACCCTTGGATTCTCCCCTACCCCCGGCCGGCGCTGGTACCGGCCGCCGCCGGCCACCACCGCCGGCCGGGCCGCATCATCCAGCGCCACGGCGGCCGGACCTGGGCCGAAGGCGCCGTCGGACGCGGCGCATCCATGTACTTCACCCTCGATGCGAGCGAGTCTCCTGAGTCACGGAGTGACCGCCGCGCGGAGCATCCCGTTCGAGCCCGCCTGGAACACCACGGCAGCGGGACCGGCCTCGCGCACTACCGCGAGGTCTGCCGGATCGACCCCCTCGGCGTCGCTAACCAACGCCGCGGCCTCCAGGCTCGACGCTCCGCTGGACACCGCCATGGCCACGGCCAGGCGCAGCGCGGACAGTTTCAGCGACGGCAGCGCGACGGCCGCAGCCGCGTAGGTGCGGCCGGTTTCGTCCCGCACCGCCGCGCCCTCGGCTGCGGCGACCCGGGCCCGCGCCGACCGGGCCAGGGTGATGATCTTCAGGTCTTCCGGGCCTGGCTCCACCGCGCTCACCTGCCCGAGTGTAGCGGCGGGAGGTCTGTCACATCAGTCCCCATCCGTCTCGTACGTACCGGCCGCCTGCTGGGCCTTTTCCGCGGCCCGTTCCACGGTGACGGTGCCGATCCGGTTGCGCCGCCCGGCCAGGCTCTCGGCGGTCAGCTTCAGTCCCGCCACCGTGGCCACCGACCCGGCGATGGGCACCCGGCCCAGCGCGTGGGCCAGCAGGCCGCCGACCGTCTCCACGTCCTCCGCCTCGATGGTGGTGCCGAACAGCTCCTCCAGGTCGGTGACGGGCAGCCGGGCGGTGACCCTGGCCCGCTCCGGGGACAGCCACTCCACGATGGGCTGCTCGTGGTCGTACTCGTCGGTGATCTCCCCGACGATCTCCTCCAGGATGTCCTCGATGGTGACGAGCCCGGCGGTCCCGCCGTACTCGTCGATCACGATGGCCAGGTGGATCCGGAGCTGCTGCATCTCCCGGAGCAGCTCGTCCACCGGCTTGCTCTCGGGCACGAAGGTGGCGGGCCGCATCACCGAGGTCACGCTGGCTACCGACTCCTGCTCGGGATGTTCCTGGCTGATCGTCACCAGGTCCTTCAGGTAGGCGATGCCGATGACGTCATCCTGGTTCTCGCCGACCACCGGGATCCGGGAGAAGCCGCTGCGCAGGGCGAGCGAGAGGGCCTGGCGCAGCGTCTTGTCCCGTTCCACGAAGACCATGTCGGTGCGCGGGACCATCACCTCGCGGACGATCGTGTCCCCCAGCTCGAACACCGAGTGGATCATGGCCCGCGCCCCGGGCTCGATGACCTGGCGCTGTTCCAGCAGGTCGACCAGGCCGCGCAGCTCTTCCTCGGTGCCGAACGCATCCCGGGATCCCCGGCCCGCGGTCAGCACGCTGCCCAGGGCCAGCAACAGCCGTGGGAGGGGCCCGAGAATCCTGGTCACGGGATACAGCACGTCGGCCGCCACCAGGGCCACGGTGCGCTCGTGCTGCCGGCCGAGGATCCTCGGCCCGATCCCGGCCAGGACATAGAGCACGGCGGCCATGATGACAAAGATCAGCAGGAACACGTGCCAGCCGGTGCCGAGCCAGTGCAGCAGTGCGGCGGCGACCAGCACGATGGCCCCGGTCTCGCTGCCGACCCGGGCGAGCAGCAGCACGGCCAGGTACCGGGCTGGCTCGGCCAGCACCGCCTGGAGCCGGATGGCGGCGCGGTTCCGGTTGCCCTTGCGGCTGCGGGCCAGTTCCCCCGCCCCGGACCGGGACACGCGCATGAGCGCCACCTCGGCACTCGCGCACAGCCCGGCCCCCAGCGCCAGAGCCGCCGCGGCGATGATCAGCCACACCATGGTGGCCTCACCCCGTCCCTTCCTGCCCCTCCTGGTCACCCGGCCGGCCGGGTGACTGATCCCGGGCCGAGCGCCAGGTCCCGAGCAGCTTGTCCTGCAGGCCGAACATGACGGCGTGCTCGTCCGCCTCAGCGTGGTCATACCCGAGCAGATGCAGGATGCCGTGCGTGCAGAGCAGCTCCAGCTCGTCGCGCAACGGGTGCTGCGCCTGGCTGGCCTGGTCGGCGGCGACCTCGGGACAGAGTACGACGTCGCCGAGCAGACCGGGCGGCGACGTGGGTTCCCCGCCCGCGCCCTGGTCCCCCCGGGCACCGTTGCCCGGGGGCGGCGGCCGCAGCTCATCCATGGGGAAGGCCAGCACGTCGGTCGGGCCCGGTTCGCCCATCCAGCGCTCGTGCAGATCGGACATGGTGCCCCGGTCCACCAGCAGGACCGAGAGCTCGGCGAGCGGGTGTATCCGCATGCCGTCCAGGACATGCCGGGCCAGGGCGGCGAGGTCGGCCTCGTCGACGCCGACGCCGGACTCGTTGGCGATCTCGATGCTCACCGCGGGCGCCGCCTCACTGGGCCGGCTTTCACTGCGCGCGCTTGCGGCGCTGCGGCGGGGACGCTCCGCGGGCCCGGGCGTCGTAGCGCTCGTAGGCATCCACGATGTCCCCGACCAGCCGGTGCCGCACCACGTCGTGACTGGTCAGCCTGGCGAAATGCACGTCGTCCAGGCCCTCGAGGATGTCCTGGACGATCCGCAGCCCGCTAGCCTGGCCGGCCGGCAGGTCCACCTGGGTGACGTCACCGGTCACGACGATCTTCGACCCGAAGCCGAGCCGGGTGAGGAACATCTTCATCTGTTCCGCGGAGGTGTTCTGCGCCTCGTCCAGGATGATGAACGAGTCGTTCAGGGTCCGGCCGCGCATGTACGCGAGCGGCGCCACCTCGATCGTGCCCGCCGCGATGAGCCGCGGGATCGAGTCCGGGTCGAGCATGTCGTGCAGCGCGTCGTACAGCGGCCGCAGGTACGGGTCGATCTTCTCGTAGAGGGTGCCGGGCAGGAAGCCGAGCCGCTCACCCGCCTCGACGGCCGGCCGGGTCAGGATGATCCGGTTGACCTCCTTGGCCTGGAGCGCCTTCACCGCCTTGGCCATGGCCAGGTAGGTCTTCCCGGTGCCCGCCGGGCCGATGCAGAACACGATCGTGTGCGCGTCGATGGCGTCCACATACCGCTTCTGGTTCAGCGTTTTCGGCCGGATTGTCCGCCCGCGTGACGACAGGATGTCCAGGCTCAGGACGTCGGCGGGGCGGACTCCGGACTTGCGCCGGAGCATCGCCACGACACGCTCCACCGAATCCGCGGTGAGCTCGGCGCCGCCGGCCAGCAACTCGGTGAGTTCTTCGAAGAGGCCAGCGACACGCTCGCTCTCCTCGGCCGCCCCGGTAATGGTGATCTCATTCCCGCGGACGTGAATATCGGCATCGAATGCCTTCTCGATCACGTGCAGGAGTTCGTCGCGAGATCCCAGCAGGCTGACCATTGAGTGGTCATCCGGGATAACGATCTTGACCTGCGTACCGGTGGTGCCGGACGGCTTACGGCCCGCAGAATCTCCGGATCTGTCTGTCAATTCCCTCTCTCCGCCTGAGCGCAGGCGCGGCCCTGCGCCCTACATCCATGGTATCCGCGTGGTGTCAGCCCGGGGGCCAGCCCAGGCCGCGGCCGCCCAGGATGTGCGCATGGACATGCGGCACGGCCTGCCCCGCGTCGGCCCCCGTGTTGAATACAACCCGGTAGCCACTGCTGGAGATTCCCTCCGCCTTGGCCACCTCATCCACCTGGCTGAGCAGTTCGGTGAGCAGGCTGCCGTCTGCGGCCGCCAGGGCGGCCAGGTCGGGATAGTGATCCTTCGGGATCACCAGTACATGAGTCGGCGCTTGCGGGCTGACGTCACGAAAGGAAAGGGTTCGCGGCGACTCGAGCACCCGTGATGCTGGGACATCGCCCGATACGATCCTGCAGAATAGACACTCCGGCACAGAGGGATCCTAGCTTGTGCCCCTCCGGTAACTGCCACGACATATATGGTTGCCATGGTGCTAGCCGACTGCGCACGCCCGCCGCACTCCCCCAGGTGCGGGGCGCGCGGCACCTGCGGGTACCCCCGGATTCCGGCCGGGGCACCGCCGAAACTGCCGGCGCGCACCCAGGCAGGCACTCCACGCTCGACATCCCGGTGGGGGGAATGCTTCCGTGAGGCCGAACGGCTGGGGCGGGTCGCGTGCACATAGTCGATATGCCAGGTGAACCTGACGGCATGGTGACGCGTCCCACTGATGTGACCGAGGCGCTACTAGCTAATCCTGCGATGAGCACCGCTCCGACGATGAGCGGCGCTGTGGTCGAGTGGGATGCAGACCGGGCGGTCACTGCCATCTACAGCGAGCACTACCGCTCGCTGGTGCGCCTCGCAGCCTTCCTGGTCCGGGATAACGCGACCGCGGAAGAAGTGGTGCAGGACTCATTCGTGGCCATGCACGGGGCATGGCGCCGGCTGCGCGATACCGACAAGGCGCTGTCCTACCTGCGCCAGTCCGTCGTCAACCGGTCACGGTCGGTGCTGCGGCACCGGATGGTCGTAGACAAGAACACACCGAAGCCACCGCCGGACATGCCGAGCGCGGAGCACGGCGCCATCATCCAGCTGGAACGCTCAGCGGTGGTGTCGGCACTGCGGGCGCTCCCGGAGCGGCAGCGGGAGGCACTGGTACTCCGCTACTACGGGGACCTTTCCGAGGCGCAGATCGCCTCGGTCATGGGCATTAGCAGGGGAGCAGTCAAGAGTCACACGGCCCGGGCGATGGCAGCCCTGCGGATCGTGCTGGAGCGGGACTCATGAGGCTCGTGAGGAGGGTCATCAGGGACGCAGGGGCCCCTGGGCGGCAGGCATGATGACACAGGACCGGGACTACGAGGACGCACTGCGCCGCGCACTGACCGCGGCGGCGGAGTCCATCGAACCCGCTGGCGACGGACTGCAGCGTATCCGTCACCGGCTGGATTCGCGGCGGTCCCCACGGTCTGTCCTCTCCGGATGCGCCGAGTGGCTGGAGCTGCACGGAACCCGTTTTCTCGTCCGGCTCGAACCGGTCACGGAGGCAGGCCGGACGGCACTAAGGCGGACCGGGCCGCTGGTCGCCCTGGTTAGTTTCCTGCGCGGCCTGCTCGGCCCGCAGGCGGCCCGGCGAGCTGGCGGGCATCGCGGGGCGGGCGGCTCGCCGGGCCGCCTGGGGCCCGCCGGACCCTGGCTCAAGCCGGTGCTCGCAGTCTCGGCGGCAGTGGCCATCGTCGTGGTCGGCGTGGTCATCCTCAACCACGAGACGGGGACCCTCATCTTCAGCCCGTCGAACTCCGTCACCACGCCCAGCGGCCAGGGCTCTGGCCTGGGCGGCGGCGGGACGACGGCGAACTCCAAACGGTGGAAGCTGCCGCTCGGGGTCAAAACCCAGTTGCCTAGCGGACCGGAGCAGAACCCGCGTGTGAAGAGCGCGCTGCCCGTGGTGGCCTGTACCCCGACCCCGTCGCCGGCCGCGACCACGACGGCCCCGGCCGGGAGTGCGACGGCGACCCCGACCCCAACCCCGACCGGCACTGTGACCAGCACGCCCGCTACGCCCTCGCCGACCGAGACCGGGCAGCCGACGCCTACCTCGACGTCGAGTCCGGCCACCGGCGGCACGGCCACCGCGACCACCACGACCGCGGCGGTCACGGTGCTGTCGGACGAGGCCGGGGGGCCGATCGTCGAGTGCGGGGCTAAGGCCCCCCGGGGCTGAGACCCCTCAGCCCCCTGACCAAACCCCGGCGGGCTTGATCACCGCCGCCCGGATCTATCCTCATCGAGCTCAGCGCAGGCTTGCTCAGGCCCAGCGGCCCGACCGGCTGAGCAAGACCGCGGCCGCGGCCATCCCCGCGGATGAGGTGCGGAGCACGGTCGGCCCCAGCCGGGCCGCGGTGGCCCCCGCCTCGGTGAGCGCGCCGGTCTCGGCCGGGGTGATGCCGCCCTCCGGGCCGACGATCACCAGCATCTCCCCCGAGCCTGGCAGGGTCACCTCGCTCAGCAGCTCCCCGGCCTGCGGATCAAGGATGAAGGCCCGTGCGGCCAGGCCAGTCCGCGCGGCCACCTCGCTGAGGCCCGCGGGCGCGGTCACCTCAGGGACCCGGCTCCGCCGGGCCTGCTTGGCCGCTTCCCGCGCGGTGGAACGCCACCGCGACAGGGCCCGCTCGCCGCGCTCCCCCTGCCACCTGGCCACACAGCGCTCCGCCGCCCACGGGACGATCACGTCCACCCCGGCCTCGGTCATCAGCTCGACGGCCAGCTGCCCCCGCTCCCCCTTGGGGATCGCCTGGATCACGGCCAGGACCGGATCGGGAGCGGGCAGCACCCTGCGGTGCTGTACCGCGAGCTCGAGCTGGCCGCGCTGGGCCCGGGTCACCACGCACTCGGCCACGTGGCCATCGCCGTCGGTCAGGTCCACCCGCTCGCCAGGGGCGAGCCGCCGGACGTCGGCCGCGTGGCGGCCCTCGGGGCCGGCCAGCACGATCAGGTCGGAGGCCAGGTCCCGAGGGTCGGCGAAGAAGACCGGCGGCTGGGACCCCGGCCTTCCAGACTCCGGCTGACCAGACCCGGGCTCACCGGAGCCAGGCGCGGCCGCCCGGTCACCGGCCGTTGAACGCGTCACGCAACCGCGAGAAGAATCCCTGCTGTCCCGGGGCGAAGCGGCCGGGCGGGGTCTCCTCACCGCGCAGCGCGGCCAGCTGCTTGAGCAGTGCCTCCTGCGCCTCGTCCAGCTTGAGCGGCGTCTCGACCGCGATGTGGGTGACCAGGTCGCCCCGGCCAGAGTCGTTCAGGTGCTGGACGCCCAGCCCGTACATCGGGATGACCTGCCCCGACTGGGTGCCCGGGCGGATGTCCAGGTCCCGGGGGCCATCCAGGGTCTCGACCGTCAAGGTGGCCCCCAGCGCCGCGGCCACCATCGGGATGGTCACGGTGCAGTGCAGGTCATCGCCCTGCCGTTCGAAGATGGGGTGCGGGCGCTGCAGGATCTCCAGGAAGAGATCCCCGGGCGGCCCGCCGCCGGATCCGATCTCTCCCTCCCCCGCCAGCTGGATGTGGGTGCCGTCCTCGACTCCGGCCGGGATGCGCACCTTCATCGTGCGCCGGGTCCTGACCCGGCCGTCGCCATCACATTCGGGGCACGGCCGGCGGATGACGGTGCCGAACCCGCCGCAGTGCGGGCAGGGCCGGGACGTCATCACCTGGCCCAGGAACGAGCGCGTGACCTGGCTGACCTCACCGCGTCCGCCGCAGACCTCACAGGTCTCCGGGTGGGTACCCGGCGCCGTGCCCTCACCCGAGCACGTCGGGCAGACCACCGCGGTGTCCACGACCAGTTCCCGGGTGGTCCCGAACGCGCATTCCGACAGGTCCAGCTCGACCCTGATCGTCGCGTTGCGGCCGCGCCGGGCCCGGCTGCGCGGGCCGCGGCCCGCCGCGCCAGCACCGAAGAACGCGTCCATGATGTCGGTGAAGGGGAAACCGGGCCCGAAACCGCCCGCCCCGGCCGCGCCATTGGGCGCGAACGGATCCGCGCCCTGGTCGTACATCTGCCGCTTGCCCGGGTCAGAGAGCACCTCGTACGCCTGGGTGATCTCCTTGAACCGTTCCTGGGTCTGCGGATCCGGGTTCACGTCCGGGTGCAGCTCACGGGCGAGCCGCCGGTAGGCCTTCTTGATCTCATCCGGCGGTGCATCCCGGCGGACGCCGAGCGCACTGTAGTAGTCGTTGGCCACTAGGACCCGGCCAGGATCTGGCCCACGTATCGTGCCACCGCGCGTACCGCTCCCATCGCTGTCGGGTAATCCATCCGTGTCGGGCCGAGCACCCCGAGCCTGGCCAGTACCTGATCCCCGGTTCCGTACCCGGTCGCCACCACGGACGTGCTCCGCAGGCCCTCCACCGGGTTTTCCGCACCGATCCGGACGGTCAGTGAGGGATGATCGCCAGACTCGCCCAACAACCGCATGAGCACGACTTGTTCCTCGAGGGATTCGAGGACTTCCCGCAGCCCCCTGGAGAAGTCAGCCGTGGTCAGGTTGGCTGCGCCGCCGACGACGACCCGTTCGTCGGTCCGCTCCACCAGGGTCTCCAGGATGACCGAGAAGACCGCCGCCGCGTTCGGCCGCTCCGTCGGGTCGACCAGCTCCGGCAGGTCCGCGACCACCGTCGCCACCTCGGTCAGGCGGCTCCCGTCCAGGCAGGCGTTCAGCACCGCCCGCAGGTGCATGATGGAGTCTTCCTCGGCGGCGTCGGGCAGCTCCACTGAGCGCTGCTCCACCCGCCCGGTGTCGGTGATGATCACCAGCATCAGCCGTTTCGCGGCCAGCGGAACCAGTTCCACGTGCCGGACCGAGGAGCGGGTGAGCGAGGGGTACTGGACCACGGCCACCTGGCGGGTCAGCTGAGCGAGCAGCCGGACGGTCCGCATCACCACATCATCAAGGTCGTACGCACCGGCCAGGAACGTCTCGATCGCCCGGCGCTCCGCCGAGGAGAGCGGCTTGACGCCGGACAGCCGGTCCACGAAGAGCCGGTATCCCTTGTCCGTCGGTATCCGGCCCGCGCTCGTGTGCGGCTGGACGATGAAGCCCTGCTCTTCGAGCACCGCCATGTCGTTGCGGATGGTGGCCGGGGAAACGTCCAGGTGGTGCCGGTCGACCAGCGACTTCGAGCCAACGGGCTCGGTGGTGGACACATAATCTTCCACGATCGCGCGCAGCACTGCGAGCTTGCGTTCATCGAGCATGTCCCCACCTCCCCTGGCACTCCACGGTCCTGAGTGCCAAGTTTAAGGCGGTCCGGGCGCCGTGACACCCAAGCGCTGTATTAATCCGGGGGGACGACCCCCCTGGACCCCCCGATCGCTGTACTAGTCCCGGGGGGACGACCCCCCTGGACCCCCGCTCGCTGTACTAGTCCGGGGGGGCGACCCCCCTGGACCCCCCGCTCGCCGCTACGCGCCGAACGCCGGGTCGGCGAGCACCCGCCTGCGGCGGGCCCCGCCTCCCCGGCGCGGGCGCACGCTACCGACCCTGGACCCCGCTCGCCGCTACGCGCGCGTACCCGCGCGACGCCGTTGGACCCCACGCCCGGCGCGGCACCGTGAGGGCGCCCTGGTTGTCCGCTAGCGTCCGGTGTGGTGGACCCCTATAACGGTACGGACGTCCTCGCCCCGGGCTGGCAGCGCCGATCCCGGCCGGAGCCGCCCCAGGTGGAGGCGGTCTGCGGGCTGGTCGTCGAAGAGACAGGCGGCGGCTTCTGCGGCGCCGTGGTCGCCTGCGAGAAGAACGCCGTGACCCTGGAGGACCGGTTCGGGCGGCAGCGGGTCTTCCCCCTGGTCCGCGGCGCGTTCCTGCTGGAGGGCCGGCCGGTGACCCTGATCCGGCCGGCGCCGGCCAGCCCGGCCCGGGTCCCGGCCCGCAGCCGCTCGGGCTCGGTCGCCCGGCCGGTGGGCCCGGCCAAGGTCGCCAAGGCCAGCCGGATCTACGTCGAAGGACGCCACGACGCCGAGCTCGTCGAGCAGATCTGGGGCGACGACCTGCGTGACGTCGGCGTCGTGGTGGAGTACCTGGAGGGAGTGGATCACCTCCCGGCCGTGCTGCAGACGTTCGCGCCCGGCCCGCAGCGGCGGCTGGGCGTGCTGGTCGATCACCTGGTTCCCGGCTCCAAGGAGCAGCGCATCGCCGCCGCGGTGACCTCGCCGCACGTACTGGTGGTGGGCCATCCTTACGTGGATATCTGGCAGGCGGTCAAGCCCGCGGCACTGGGCATCCCGGCCTGGCCGGTGGTGCCGCGCGGCACGCCCTGGAAAGAGGGGGTGCTGCGCGCCCTTGGCTGGGGCGAGGACACGGCGGCCGGGTGGAAACGGATCCTGGGCGCGGCCCGCAGCTATGCCGACCTGGAATCGGAGCTACTAGGCCGGGTCGAGGAACTGATTGATTTCGTCACCGCACCGGGTACTGACTAACGTAAGGGAGGCACGTACCCGCGAGGAGCCATGACGAGGCATCCGCAGTATCCGATGGATTCCGGCCTGAGCGTATTCGGGCCGCAGGATGGCAATCCGGCCGGTGAGCAGGGGGAGAAGGACGCCGCGGGCTGGCCGCCCGCCCCGGTGCCCGCGGACCACGCGGAGGTGCGCCGGGCCATGCTCGCCTACCTGGGCGTGCCGTTCACGCTGTGCCTGGTGCCGCTAGCCGTTTACCTAACGAGCCTGGACGACCGCAGGTTCGCCCGGGCCCACGCGGCCGTGGCGCTGAACCTGTCCCTGGCCACCATCCTCTACACGGTCAGCATCGTGATCGTGGGCGGCGTGCTGACCCTCGACTCCACCGCGGTGGGCACGCTGGTCGCCTCGGTGCTGCTGGCGGTGCTCTGGGCGGGCGTCCTGACCGTGGTGATCCGTGCCGCTGCGGCGGCCGACCGCGGGGAGATGTACCAGGTGCCCCGGTGGCTGCGGATGACCTCGGGGCCGCCCCGCTGAACCCGGGGCGCGCGGGAATCAGTCGGTGAGGCCGCGGATGACGGCGTCGGCGAGCAGCCGCCCGCGGGTCGTCAGCACGACCCGGCCCGCGGCGTAAGCGTCCTGCTCAGCCAGCCCGTCCGCGACCGCGGTGCGTGCGGCGCCCTGGCCCGCCGGGGTGAGCAGCCCGACTGGGCATCCTGAGTCCAGCCGGGTGAGCAGCATGATCTCCTCCAGCCTGCGTTCCGGCCCGGTGAGCACCTCGCGGGCCAGGCCCGGGCTGGTCCCGGCGGTGAGCCGGGCCGCGTAGGCCGCCGGGTGCTTCACGTTCCACCACCTGACCCCGCCCACGTGGCTATGCGCGCCTGGCCCCACACCCCACCAGTGCCCGCCCGTCCAGTACAGGAGGTTGTGCTGGCAGCGGGCCTCCGGCGCGGCGGCCCAGTTGGACACTTCGTACCAGCCCAGGCCCCGGGCCGAGAGGAGTTCGTCCGCGGCCAGGTAACGATCGGCCATGGCCTCGTCATCCGGGACGGCCACCTCGCCCCGGCGGACCTGGGCTGCGAGCCGGGTGCCCTCTTCGACGATCAGCGCGTATGCGGAGATATGGTCCGGGCCCGCGGCCAGGGCCGCCTCCAGTGACTCCCGCCAGTCCGCGTCGGTCTCCCCCGGGGTGCCGTAGATGAGGTCCAGGCTGACGTGCTCGAAGCCCGCCTCCCGGGCCCACCCGGCGCAGCGGGCTGGCCGGCCCGGCTCGTGCACCCGGTCCAGCACGGCCAGCACGTGCGGCGCCGCGCTCTGCATGCCCAGCGAGATCCGGGTGAATCCCGCCTCCCGCAGGGCGGCCAGGGATTTCTCGTCCACGCTCTCCGGGTTGGCTTCGACGGTGATCTCGGCCCCGGGAGCCAGCCCGAACTCACCCTCGATGACCCGCAGGATCTCGGCTAGCTGGTCAGCTGGCAGGAGGGTCGGGGTGCCGCCACCGAAGAACACCGTGGCCACCGGGCCGCCCGCGTCGCCCAGCACCCGGCGGGCCAGCCGGACCTCCGCGGCCGCCAGCGCCGGGTAGGTGTCCCGGGAGACCCCCGGCCCGAGCTCGACGGCGGTGTAGGTGTTGAAGTCGCAGTAACCGCAGCGGCGCTGGCAGAACGGCACATGCACGTAGAACCCGAAGGGGCGCTGGCCCAGCTGGGCGGTGGCCCCGGAAGGCAGCACGCCGTCGGGGGGGACAGGCGTCCCGGGGGGAAGTACTCCAGGCACGTCAGCCCAGGGCTTCTTGCCGCCGGGCTTCCGCGCGGGCGGCGTCCGCCCGGGCGGCGCGCCCGAGTACCGAGGCCGCCGTCTCCTGCCACCCCTGGTCGAGTCCGGGCGCGTCCAGCAGCCGCCGCATCAGGACAGTGTCCCCGTAGTAGGCGCGCATCGCCTCGGACACGGTCACGCTGTCTGGCGGCCGCGAGAGGACCACAATGGGGTCACCCGCCCCTGCCACCCCTTCTTCGAGGACACGCAGGTAGGCACCCGGGCGGGCCGCCGCGGCGAACCGTTTCACCCAGGCCCGCTCGCCCATCCAGCCCGCGAAGGTGCCGCACGGGATGCGCACCGAGGCAATCTGCACCACGGCGGTGCCCAGCCGCCACGTCTCGCCGATCAGCGCCCCGGAAATGTCCAGCCCGGCTGAGGTGATGTTCTCCCCGAACACGCCGTTGGGCAGCTCGCGGCCGAGTTGCTCGGTCCACCAGTCCAGGTCTTCCCGGGCGTAGGCGTACAGGGCCTGGTCAGGCCCGCCGTGATGACGCTCGTCCACCTGCTCGTCGTCGCCGGCGCCGAGCCGCCCGATGGTCACCGGCCCGCTGCGGGGCCGCTTTTCGATCGCGGTACGGCCGATCCGCCCCGCCCAGCCGGCCTCCTGGCCCTGGCCCGTGTTCACCGAGATCACCTGCGCGCTCACTCCTGCACGGTATTCGACGCCGCAGCGCTGGGCGAACCGGTTTCGCGCGTGGTTATCCTGGGACAGAGCCACTCGGGTGGGAGGCGCCGATGACAAGCTGGCCTGGCTATGGGGGCCCGGCGTACGGGCACGCGGCAATGCGGGCCTCGGACCTGGATCGGGATCGTGCGGCCGAGGTGCTGAAATCGGGGTTCGCCGCGGGCCGGCTCACCAAAGACGAGTACGACGATCACCTGCACCAGGTCTACACCGCGCGCACCCACGGGGACCTGGCCCAGGTGACGAGCCAGCTGCCCGGCGGCGGCATGGCCCTGTTCATAGCGCCCGCCCCCGTCGTGAGGGGGACCAACTCGCTGGCCGTCGCCGCGCTGGTCTGCGGGGTCGCGGAGTTCTTCACCGTGGGACTGACCGCGATCCCGGCGGTGATCCTCGGCCACATGGCGCGCGGCCAGATCCGGCGGACCGGCGAGCAGGGCAGCGGCCTGGCGCTGGCCGGCCTGATCCTGGGCTGGGTGGCGATCATCCTGTTCGTCCTGGTCGTCGCGTTCGGCGCGGTGGCCGCCGTGACCATGGCGCACAGCGGCGGGGTGCAGCCTGCGCCCTTTGTCCAGCACATCCATCCGGGCTGACGGCCGTCGGCCGGGGCCGACCGGGCCAGGTCAGCGCTGGCGTTCGGGCGTGGTGGACAGGGCCGCCACGAAGGCTTCCTGCGGCACCTCGACCCGGCCGATGGTCTTCATCCGCTTCTTGCCTTCTTTCTGCCGTTCCAGCAGCTTGCGCTTGCGGGTGATGTCACCGCCGTAGCACTTGGCCAGGACGTCCTTGCGCAGCGCGCGGATGTTCTCCCGGGCGATGATCTTGGCTCCGATCGCGGCCTGGATCGGCACCTCGAACTGCTGGCGCGGGATCAGCTCGCGCAGCCGGGAGGTCATGGCCAGGCCGTACTCACGGGCCTTGTCCTCGTGCACGATCTGGCTGAACGCGTCGACCGGCTGCCCCTGGAGCAGGATGTCCACCTTGACCAGGTCGGCCTCCAGCTCACCGTCCGGCTCGTAGTCCAGCGACGCGTACCCGCGGGTGCGCGACTTCAGCTGGTCGAAGAAGTCGAAGATGATCTCCGCCAGCGGCATGGTGTAGCGGATCTCGACCCGGTCGGCGGACAGGTACTCCATGCCCAGCAGCACGCCGCGCCGGCCCTGGCACAGTTCCATGATCGTCCCGATGTAGTCGGACGGAGCCAGCACCGTCGCCCGGACCACGGGCTCGAAAACCTTCGCGATCTTGCCCCCGGACGGATGCCCGGACGGGACGGCTGACCCGGGGGTGCCGCTCGGGAAGTCACTGGGGTTGGTGACCTGGAGCTCCGCACCGGATTCCATCACCACCCGGTAGACCACGTTGGGTGCGGTGGAGATGAGCGTCAGATCGAACTCCCGCTCCAGCCGCTCCCGGACGATCTCCATGTGCAGCAGCCCCAGGAACCCGCACCGGAAGCCGAAGCCCAGCGCGGTGGACGTTTCCGGCTCGTAGACCAGCGCCGCGTCGTTCAGCCGCAGCTTGTCGAGGGCGTCGCGCAGTTCCGGGTAGTCGTCACCGTCCAGCGGGTACAGCCCGGAGAACACCATGGGCCGCGGGTGGTCGTATCCGGGCAGGGCCTCGGCCGCCGGGTGCGCGGCGCTGGTGACGGTGTCGCCCACCCGGGCCTGCCGGACGTCCTTGACCCCGGTGATGAGGTAGCCCACCTCACCCGCGGCCAGGCTGTCCGACGGCACCGGCTCGGGTGAGATCACGCCCACCTCGAGCGTTTCGTGCGCCGCCCCGGTCGACATCATCAGGCTCTTCTCCCGCCGGGTCAGGCGGCCGTCGATCACCCGCACGTAGGTGACCACGCCCCGGTAGGAGTCATAGACCGAATCGAAGATCAGCGCGCGGGCCGGTGCGTCCGGATTGCCCTGCGGCGGGGGGACCTGCTGAACCACGGCGTTGAGCAGGTCCTGCACCCCCTCCCCGGTCTTGGCCGAGACGCGGAGCACGTCGCTGGGGGCGCAGCCGATGATGCTGGCCAGTTCCTCCGCGTAGAGGTCAGGCTGGGCCGCGGGCAAGTCGATCTTGTTCAGCACCGGGATAATGTGCAGGTCGGCCTCGAGGGCCAGGTACAGGTTGGCCAGCGTCTGGGCCTCGATGCCCTGCGCCGCGTCGACCAGCAGGATGGCACCCTCGCAGGCGGCCAGCGAGCGGGACACCTCGTAGGTGAAGTCCACGTGGCCCGGGGTGTCGATGAGGTTGAGCACGTAAGGCCTGCCGTCCGGGCCGGTCCAGGGCAGCCGGACGGCCTGGCTCTTGATGGTGATGCCCCGCTCCCGCTCGATGTCCATCCGGTCCAGGTACTGGGCCCGCATCTGGCGGTCCGTCACCACCCCGGTGAACTGCAGCATCCGGTCCGCCAGGGTGGACTTGCCATGGTCGATGTGCGCGATGATGCAGAAGTTCCTGATAATGCCCATGTCGGTATGACCGGGACTGGTCGCGGGCTGCGCACCATCCGGAAGAACCTTCTCGGGCACTGCTGGCACAGGAAATCCGCCTGGTTCGTGTTGGGGTTCGGTATCTTTCATGGTCGCATGGGAGAGCCGGTGCCCCAGCCCCGCCCGCACCAGTTTTGAGCCGCACTGCCCGATAGGCTATCCTGCCTCGTCGGAGCGTAAGCGCTGTCGTCGTTGCCCCTGCTGCCGCTGGATCATGCTGTCGGCACGCGGCGCGGCCGGGCGCGACGGTACGTCCCGGCACCCAGACAAGATCCCGAGTGAGGCTTCCGCGTGGCGAACATCAAGTCCCAGATCAAGCGCAACAAGCAGAACGAGAAGCACCGGCAGCGCAACAAGGCGGTGAAGACCTCGCTGAAGAGCTCAGTGCGCAAGTTCCGTGAGGCGGCCGACGCCGGCGACCTCGACGCGGCCACCACGGCCATGCGCGCGGCCTGCCGTAACCTCGACAAGGCGGCGAGCAAGGGCGTCATCCACAAGAACCAGGCGGCCAACCGCAAGTCGGCCATCGCCCACCGCTGCGCCGAGCTGCAGAACGCAGCCTGAGCTCACTCAGGCCATCCGCCTAACGGGCCCGGCAGGCCACGATGTCGCGGATGGCTACCTCCAGGGCGTAGCCGGCGCTCGTTCCCTCTCCTTTGACCTGAGCGTCCGCCCGGGCCACGACGGCCAGGGCGCGGGCCACCCCTTCCGGGGTCCAGCCGCGCAACTGCTGCCGGACGCGGTCCACCTTCCACGGGGGCGCGCCGACCTCGGCGGCCACGGCCGCATCCGGCTGCCCTTTCGGGGCACTGCCCACCCGGCCCAGCAGGCGCACTCCCTGAGCCAGGCCGCTGGTGATGAGCACCGGTGACACCCCGACCGCCAGCGCCCAGCGCAGCAGCTCCAGCGCATCCCCCAGGCGCCCCTCGACGGCCCGGTCGGCCACGGTGAAGCCACTCGCCTCGGCCCGGCCCCGGTAGTAGCGGGCCACCACGGCCTGGTCGATCACCCCGGTGGTATCCGCGGCCAGTTGCGAGCACGCGGCGGCGAGCTCACGCAGATCATTGCCCAGGGCGTCGAGCAGGGCCCGCACCCCGCTTTCCTCGATCGTCCGCCCCGCCTGGCGGAACTCGCCCCGGATGAACTGCATCCGCTCGCCGAGCCGGGTCACCTTCTGGCACTCGATCATCCGGGCGCCGCGCTTGCCCAGCGCGGCGAGGAGAGCCTTCCCCTTGGCCCCGCCGGCGTGGGTGAGCACCAGGACGGTCTCGGGCGGCGGATCCCCCGCGAGGCTGGTGATCTCGTCGGCGACGTTCTTCGCGGCGTCGGCGGTGCCGTGCAGCACGATGACGCACCCCCCGCCGAACAGCGAGGGCGCGGTCATCGAGGCCAGCTCGCCGGGCCGCAGTCCCGCAGCCTGCACGTGGCGCACGTCCTCCACCGGCCCCGCGGCCGCGACCAGGCGCGCTACCGCCCGCTCGACCAGCAGATCCTCCTCCCCCACGACGACGCTGACGCCCGCGATGTCCGCCGGGGAGGCCGTGGAAGAAGAACGTGCAGCGGAAGGCATAGCGGCAGCATGCCATATGGCCGGTGGTGGGCTGGCCCGGAACGGGCGGTCAGGTCAGGTGGCGACCGGAGCGCCGCCGAGCCACACCCGGCTCGGCTTGAGCCCGTAGGACCAGGCGAACGCGCCTTCGTGGTCGGCGTCCCAGAGCACGATGTCGGCCAGGCGGCCGCGGGTCATCGCACCGCGGTCGGGGGCCCGCAGCGCCTGGGCTCCGCCGAGCGTGGCGGCCCGCAGGGCTTCGGTCACGCTGAGCCCGAACTGCGACACGGCCAGCGAGATCACCAGGGGCATCGAGGTGATCCCGTTCCCGCCCGGGGAGTGGTCCGAGCCCAGGGCGACCGCGACTCCCTTGTCGAGGAGCGCGCGCACCGGCGGGTTCTTGCCGATCTCCAGAGCGGTACCGGGGCAGACGACCGCGGCCACCCCGGCCTGGGCCAGGGCCGCCACGTCCTCGTCACTCGCCTCGTGCAGCACGTCGGCGGACGCGCAGCCCAGCTCGGCGGCCAGCCGGGCGGCACCGGTCCGGCTCTCCCCGCAGGCGTGCACCCGCGGCAGCAGGCCGGCCGCGCGGCCCGCGCTGAGGATCCATCGTGCTTCCCGCTCGGTGAAGCGGCCTTCCTCGCAGTAGACGTCCACGCTGTCCGCGCCGACCGCGGCCGCATCCGAGCACCAGGTGCCCACGGCGTCGATGTAGTCGTTGCGGCGGCCGAAGAATTCCGGCGGCACCGCGTGCGCGGCCAGGAACGTCACGTGCACCCGCGGCATGCCGGGCTCGCCTTCCAGCGACCGGAGCATGCGCACGTCGGCGAGCTCGCCATCGCGGGTCAGGTGATACCCGGTCTTGGCCTCGATCGTGGTGGCCCCGAACCGCAGCCACTCACCGAGCCGTTCCCGCACCCCGTTGCACAGGGTCCAGGGATCGGTCCCGCGGGTGACCGTGACGGTGGAGGCCATTCCCCCGCCAGCCGCGGCGATCTCGTTGGGTGAGGAGCCGCCCGACCGCATGGCCAGTTCCGCCCAGCGGTTGCCCGCGTAGACCGGGTGGGTGTGGGCGTCGATCAGGCCGGGGGTGACCAATCCGCCGCCCAGGTTTTCCACCGAGTCGACGTCGACGATGTCCTCGACCACGCCGGGCAGGCTCTCCGGGAGTTCCGAGGCCCGGCCCACCCAGGCGATGCGGTCGTTATGGGTGAGAATGGCCGCGTTACTCCAGATCTCGGACCCGGTCCAGAGGCGGCCTATGTTCGTGAGCAGGCGGACGGTCACCGGCATGCCCCCGGCCGCGCATGCGGGAGGGGCCGGAGGGGTGCGTGCCAGACGGGGCGTACCTGCGTCATGCGCGGTCACCTGCCATAGCTCGTCCGTACTACTGATGGCCCCCCGCCAGGCACCCCGTACCGCAGGTTCCAGAGCGACCGACGGCGGCGCCGCGGGAAGCGGCCACCAACATATCGGTTCAGTTACGGTATTGCACTACAGGGTCCCTGTACAGGCAGTTCACGAAGAAGGCACGACGGAAATTGCCGGCCTTTCCGGTGATATCACTGTCTGTGCAGGTCCAGGCGGTCTTGGCTGCGCAGCGTGTCCGCCAGGAGCCTGGCTCTTCCCTACTGGATAAGGCCCGCACGAGAATTCACCGCGTGTTCCTAGTGGCGTTGTCTGCTTCGCCGAGTTTCCCATGCCGGGTACTTCGCTGGCTTGACTTCCCGTGCACAGCTCTTCAGCACGTGCACTTCCCGCGCGGATTAGCTTCCCGCGGGAACGGCAATGCGGTCGATCTCGGCAGCCAGGCCCGGCGGGACCCGGGCGGTCAGCTCGGTACCGGCCGCGCAGTGCCGCAGCGCGAGTACCTCACCTTCCTGATGGGCCCGGGCCACCAAGTCGCCCCGCACATACGGCACCACGGCGCTGACCTCGCGGTCCCGCCGCGGGAGGGCCGCCTCGACCGCCTGGGCCAGCGCCTCCAGCCCGTCGCCGGTGAGCGCGGACACGACCACGCTGTGCGGCTCCTGCCGCCGCAGCGCCTCCACGTCGATGGGGTCGGCGGCGTCCGCCTTGTTGATCACGACCAGCTCCGGTACCTCGCGCGCCCCGATCTCACCGAGCACCTCGCGGACGGCGGAGATCTGCGCCTGCGGATCGGCATCGCTGCCGTCCACCACATGCAGGATCAGGTCCGCCTCGGCGACCTCCTCCAGAGTGGACCGGAACGCCTCGACCAGCTGGTGCGGGAGGTGGCGGACGAACCCGACCGTGTCAGTCAGGGTGAACCAGCGGCCAGACGGGGTCCGGGCCCGGCGGACGGACGGGTCGAGGGTCGCGAACAATGAGTCATCCACCAGCACCCCGGCCCCGGTCAGCTGGTTGAGCAGGCTGGATTTGCCCGCGTTGGTGTAACCAGCGATGGCGACCGCCGGAACGGCCTGGTCGCGGCGCTGGTGCCGCTGCACCTCCCGGCCGACCGACATCTCGGCGATCTGGCGGCGCAGCCGGGCTGTGCGCGCCCGGATCCGCCGCCGGTCCGTCTCGATCTTCGTCTCGCCCGGGCCCCTGGTGCCGATGCCACCACCGCCGGCCACCCGGCCGCCAGCCTGGCGGGACAGCGACTCGCCCCAGCCCCGCAGCCGGGGCAGCAGGTACTCGAGCTGGGCCAGCTCGACCTGCGCCTTGCCCTCCTTGCTCCGGGCGTGCTGGGCGAAGATGTCCAGGATCAGCGCGGTCCGGTCGATGACCTTCGCCTTCACCACGCCTTCCAGCCGGCGCAGCTGGCTGGGGGTCAGCTCGCCGTCACAGATCACCGTGTCCGCGCCGGCCGCCGCGACCAGCGCCGCGACCTCGGCGGCCTTGCCCGCCCCGATATAGGTCGCCGCGTCGGGCCGGCCCCGGCGCTGCACCAGCCCCTCCAGGATCACCGAGCCGGCCGTCTCGGCCAGCCGGGACAGCTCACGCAGTGAGTTCTCCGCGTCGGCCAGCGTCCCCTCGGTCCACACGCCGACCAGGATGACCCGCTCCAGCCGCAGTGCCCGGTACTCGACCTCGCTGACGTCCTCGAGTTCGGTGGACAGCCCGGAGACCCGGCGCAGCGCATGCCGGTCCTGCAGATCAAGCGCACCCACATCCAGGTCCCGCTGGGCGCCATCCCCGGTAAACGGAGCCGCGGTGTTCTCCGCAGGGACCTCCTGCGGTAGCTCGCTGGGAAGGGTCATCGCCTGCTCATCTGGGTCGGTTATGCGGGTTGCGGTGCTCTGGTCTGCCAATGCTGTCATGCCTCCGGGATACGCTCATCTGAATAATCATCTGCTCTGGATAAACACCTGCGCCGCTCAGGTTGTGCCCGGGATGTGTCCGGGAACACTTTGACCCGCGCCCCGGTGCGGTGTTACGAAGCACAGGACCGGCGCCGCCCGGGTCATTACCAGCCAGTAACATGCCCGGTAACGGCAGGGCGCCGGATGACCTGGGAGGAGCGTGGCATGGCCAGCGACGGCGTGGAGATCACCGGTCCGAAGCGGGACCGTTTCGATGAGGTTCTCACCCCCGGGGCAGTCGGCCTCGTCGCCGCGCTGCAGCGGGAGCTGGGCGGGCGCCGCACGGAACTGCTGGCGGCCCGCGCGGCGCGGCAGCAGGAGCTCTCGGCCGGGGGGACGCTGGACTTCCTGGCCGCCACCCGGCCGATCCGGGATGACCCCGCGTGGCGGGTGGCCGCGCCGGCCCCGGGCCTGGTGGACCGGCGGGTCGAGATCACCGGCCCGACCGACCGGAAGATGACCATCAACGCCCTGAACTCCGGCGCCAAGGTGTGGCTCGCCGACTTCGAGGACGCGAACACCCCGCTCTGGGAAAATATGGTCTCCGGCCAGCTCAACCTCATCGGCGCGCTGGACCGGACCCTGGACTTCACCAGCGAGGAAGGCAAGTCCTACCAGCTGGGCCCGGACGCGGACCTGGCCACCATCGTGGTCCGGCCGCGGGGCTGGCACCTGGACGAGAAGCACCTGCTGGTGGACGGCCAGCGGGTGTCCGGGAGCCTGTTCGACTTCGCGCTGTACTTCTTCCACTGCGCACGCCGCCAGCTGGAGAAGGGATCTGGCCCCTACTTCTATCTGCCCAAGATCGAGAGCCATCTGGAGGCCCGGCTCTGGAACGACGCCTTCAACCTGGCCCAGGACAGCCTGGGCATCCCGCGCGGCACGATCCGGGCCACGGTGCTGATCGAGACCATCCCGGCCGCGTTCGAGATGGAGGAGATCCTCTACGAGCTGCGTGACCACAGCGCCGGGCTGAACGCGGGCCGCTGGGACTACCTGTTCAGCGTGATCAAGAAATTCCGCAGCCGGGGACAGGAATTCGTGCTGCCCGAGCGCAACTCGGTGACAATGACCGCCCCATTCATGCGCGCGTACACGGAACTGCTGGTGAAGACCTGCCACCAGCGGGGCGCGCACGCCATGGGCGGAATGGCCGCGTTCATCCCCAGCCGGCGTGATCCCGAGGTGAATGCGGTGGCGCTGGCCAAGGTGCGCGAGGACAAGACACGCGAGTCGGGGGACGGCTTCGACGGCTCCTGGGTGGCCCACCCGGACCTGGTGCCGCTGTGCCGCGAGGTGTTCGACGCGGCCCTGGGCGACCGGCCCAACCAGCTCACCCGGCAGCGGGACGACGTCAGCGTCTCCGCCTCGGACCTGCTCGCGGTGAGCAAGACCCCCGGCACCATCACCGAGGCGGGGCTGCGCAACAACATCAGCGTCGGGCTCCAGTACCTCACGTCCTGGCTGGGCGGGAACGGGGCGGTGGCCATCTTCAACCTGATGGAGGACGCGGCGACGGCCGAGATCTCCCGGTCCCAGGTCTGGCAGTGGATGCACAACGGCGTCCGGCTGGACGACGGCCAGCCGGTGACCCGGGATCTCGCCGAGCGGATCATCGCCGAGGAGTCGGCCACTATCCGGGAGGCGGCCGGCCCGGCCTTCGACGAGCCCCGGTTCGAGCAGGCGGCCGCGCTGTTCAGCGCGGTCGCCCTGGCCGACGACTACGCGGACTTCCTGACCCTGCCTGCCTACGAGGAGATGCCGTAGCAGCTCTCGGGAGGAACGAGGGGAGATGCCGTCAGCTCCCGGGAGGAACGTGAGGAGATGCCGTAACCCGCGCCCATCGTGGACTAGCGGCCCGCCAAGAGGCACCCTGGAGGGTAAGCAGCAGCGTGGAGGCGGGATGACGGTCCAGGCGATGGTGCCCCGGATGACCGAGATCTGCGGCACCGGCGGAGTGGTGTCAGATCCTGCTGAGCTGCGCACCTACGAGTGCGACGGGCTCACCTCGCACCGGGCCGCCCCCGGCCTCGTGGTGCTGCCGGAGACAGCCGAGCAGGTCGCGCAGATCGTCACGGAGTGTGTCCGGGCCCGGGTGCCGTTCGTGGCCCGGGGATCGGGCACCGGCCTGTCCGGAGGGGCCCTGCCGCGCACCGACGGCGTGCTCATCGTGACCTCGCGGATGCGCCGGATCATCGCGATCGACCCGGTCAGCCAGCGGGCGATCGTGGAACCGGGCGTGACCAACCTGTCGGTCAGCACCGCGGCCCGGCCGTACGGCTACTTCTACGCCCCGGACCCGTCCAGCCAGGTGATCTGCTCGGTGGGCGGCAACGTGGCGGAGAACTCCGGCGGCGCGCACTGCCTCAAGCACGGCTTCACCGTGCACCACGTGACCGGCCTGCAGATCGTCACCCCCGAGGGGGAACTGACCTGGCTGGGAGACGGCACCGGGGCGGCACCCGGCTACGACCTGGTCGGCATGTTCACCGGGTCAGAAGGCACGCTCGGCATCGTGACCAAGATCGTGGTCAAGCTGACCAGGATCCCGCAGGTCATCACCACGCTGCTGGCCGCGTTCGAGACCACCGGCGCGGGCGGGGCCGCGGTGTCCGGGATCATCGGGGCCGGCATCCTGCCCGCCGCCATCGAGATGATGGACGCGCTGGCCATCGAGGCCGCCGAGGCCGCGGTGGCGTGCAACTACCCGGCGGGCGCCGGGGCGGTCCTGATCGTGGAACTGGACGGGCCCGAGGCGGATGTGCGCCGGGACAGCGCGGCGGTACGGGAGCTGTGCCGGCAGGCCGGCTGCACCGAGATCCGGGAGGCGGACGACCCCGCGGAACGCGCCGCGATCTGGGCCGGGCGCAAGTCCGCGTTCGCCGCGGTAGGCCGCATTTCGCCGGCCTACCTGGTCCAGGATGGGGTGGTGCCGCGCACGGCGCTCGGCGAGGTCCTGGACAAGATCGCGGCCCTGGGGGCCGCGTCCGGGATCCGGGTGGCCAACGTGTTCCACGCGGGCGACGGCAACCTGCATCCGCTGGTTCTGTACAACGACGCCACCCCCGGGGAGGAAGCCCGGGCCGAGGAGGTGTCCGGGGCCATCCTGGACCTGTGCATCGAGCACGGCGGGTCGATCACCGGGGAGCACGGCGTGGGCACGGACAAGTCCAAGTACATGACGAAGATGTTCACCCGGGAGGACCTGGACACCATGCAGCTGCTCCGCTGCGCGTTCGACCCGGCGGGACTGTGCAACCCGGGCAAGATCTTCCCCACCCCCCGGCTGTGCGGTGAGGTCCCCGGCCCGCGCCGCGGTGTGCACCCGATAGTTGCCGCAGGCCTTGCGGAGCAATTTTGACCAGCCGTTGCGGAGCAACCCTGACTAGCCGTTGCGGAGCAACCCTGACTAGCACCGCGGAGCAGTTTTGAGCGCTGGATCGGTGCCTGGATCGCTGGCCCGGGCCTGCCGCGCGGTGCGGCCGGGTGGCCCGCGGGACGCGGTGGGCGGCCTGACCCCGCCCTGGGTCGCCTCCCCCGCCGATACCAGCGAGGCCAGCGCCCTGCTGGCAGCGGCGACCGAGCACGAGCTCGCGGTGGTGCCGCGGGGCAGCGGGACCACCGTGTCCTGGGGCGTCCCGCCGCGCCAGCTCGACCTGGTCATCGACACCCTGCGGCTGGACCGGGTGATCGAGCACGCCGCGGGTGACCTGGTGGTCCGCGCGCAGGCCGGCGTGACCATGAACCAGCTGGCCGGGGTGCTGGCCACCGCCCGGCAGCAACTCGCCCTGGATGTCCCGCCCGGCCCGGGTGGCCAGGGCAGCTCCCCCACGGTCGGCGGCGTGCTCGCCACGGGCGCGGCCGGGCCGCGCAGGCTGCGCTACGGCACCCCCCGCGACCTGCAGATCGGCATCACCGTGATCCGCCCGGACGGGACCGTGACCAAGTCCGGTGGCAAGGTCGTCAAGAACGTGGCCGGATACGACCTCGGCAAGCTGTACACCGGCTCGCAGGGGACGCTCGGCCTGATCACCGAGGCCATCTTCCGGCTGCACCCGCTGCCCGCCGCGACCGCGTTCGTGACCGCGGGCTACGCCGACCCGGCCGCGGCCGCCGAGGGCGTCGCGGCGGCGGCCGGGTCCGACCTCGCCCCGGTGGCCATCGAGATCGACCGGCCGTCGCGGGACGGCCTGGTCCGGGTGGCGGTACTGCTGGAAGGCGACCCCGGCGGATTGTCCGAGCGGGCCTCGCTGATGCGCGGGGTGCTCGGGGCGGGCACCGCGACCCTGGACGCCGCGCCATCCTGGTGGGGGGCGGGGCCCGCGATCCCCGGGTCCAGGGCCGCCGCCCGGG
>DASQRM010000048.1:0-40350 GCA_035642895.1 Streptosporangiaceae bacterium
CTGCTGACCCGGCCGGTCACCACGACCAAGGAGTGAGCGACATGAACGACACCATCGAGCGCAGCCAGACCCACGCAACCTTCGTGATCGAGCGCACCTACCCGGTGCCCGCCGAGGCGGTCTGGCACGCGCTGTCGGATAACGACGCGCGCGACCAGTGGTTCGGCGCCGGCGAGGCGTTCGAGGTCCAGGAGAAGTCGCATGAGTTCCGGGTCGGCGGCCACGGAACCGAGGAAGGCCAGTGGCACGGCGGGCCGCGGTCCAGGTTCGAGTCGACCTACACCGACATCGTCGACCTGCAGCGGATCGTGTTCACCTACGACATGTGGGCCGGCGGGCGGCACCTGTCCACGTCCCTCACCACCATCGTCCTGGAGCCCGACGGCGATCAGACCCGGCTCACCTACACCGAGCAGGCCGTCCACTTCGACGGCCTGGACAGCGCCGAGGGCCGCCAAGAGGGCAGCCAGGGACTGCTCGACCAGCTCGGCTCCTATCTCTCCGCCGGTCACTGATCTTCCGCTGGCACCGATCTCTCAGCTGGCACTGAGCAGCAGGGTGCCAATGATGCTCAGTTGCCGGCCGGGATCGCCGGGCCGATCCCTGGTGAACGACGATCGCGAGATCTTCCGGTTCGTGTTCGACGCGTCAGGTCCGTCACGAGGCCGGGGCCAGGCGGTCGAGCACGCCGGTCTGGACCAGCATCGCGAAGCGATCCGGTACCCCCCAGTGCTCCACCAGGCGGCCGTCGACGACCCGGGCGATGTCGATCACGGTGAAGTCGACCGGGCGGTTGCTCGGCGGCCCGAAGAACGGGCCCGTCGCCGTCCCCCGTCCCCGGACCCGGACCCAGATGGCGTCGCCCTGCTCGACCGAGTCCTCGATCGTGAAGCAGATGTCCGGCACGGCCCGGTGAACGTCGGCGATCGCGTCCTTGAGGTGCTGGATCGCCTCGGCTCCGGTGCCGGCCAGGCCGAACTGGTGGTCCACGAGGCCGGGTGCGCAGACCTGGTCGGCCACCGAGCCGTCGCCGGTGGCGAAGCCCTCATCGAAGATCCGCTGCATCACGGTGAAGGCGGCGGACTGGCTGCGGCCCATGACCGGCGGGCTGGTCGTGGTCATAACATCCTCCCCGGAGGCCGGGCTCGTGTCCGGCCAAGGATAATCAAGTCGAGTTCGACTTGATTAGATACAGTGAGACTAGATCGAAAGGAGGCAGCTATCAAAAATCAACGTGGTTACCACTCCCCGCTCCGCGAGTCGCAGGCCCGCGAAACCCGGCGGCGCGTCATCGACAGTGCGCGCGACCTGTTCCTCGAACAGGGCTATCCCGCCACCACGATCGCCGCTGTCGCGCGCCGGGCGGGTGTCTCGGCCGACACGATCTACAGCACCTTCGGCTCCAAGGGCGCCCTGCTCAAAGAGGTACTTGACGTCGTCATCGGGGGCGACGACGCGCCGTCCCCGCTGCTCGACCGGGCCGACCCGCAGGCCATGCGCGCGGAACCGGACCAGCGGCGCCAGCTGGCGATGTTCGCGGCGGGCATTACCCAGCAACTGGAACGGATCCGCCCGATGGATGACATCCTGCGCAGCGCGGCGGCCGTCGATCCAGTGGCCGCGGACTTGCGCGCCGACCTGCAGCTACGCCAGCGCCGCGAGGCGATGACCGCGATCGTGGCCTGGATCGCCGCCCACGGGCCGCTGCAGGAGGGACTGTCCCAGCAAGACGCCGCGGCCGTGGTCTGGACGCTCACCTCCCCCGAGGTGCACCAGATGCTCCGCGACACCTGGGACTGGCCACCCGAGCGCTACGAGCAATGGCTGCGCGAGACCCTGACGGCGACCCTGCTGCCTCTCGCGCCCTGACCGCCCAGCTCGCAGGAAGACGGCCGACCCGGCGACCCGGCGACCAGCGACCAGCGACCAGCGCGGCTGGCTCAGGCCGCATGGATTTGGCCGGTCTGAGGGCCGCGTTAGTGTGGGCTGGCATACGGGCGATCGGGCAATTTCGGGAGGTGCCGTCCATGGCACGCGGCTGGTTCCGGCCCATTACTCCCAGCCGGGATGAGCCGGTCACGCTCGACACCAGCGTGGCGCATATCGCCAGGATGCAGAACTACTGGCGGGGCGGGAAGGACAATTTCGCCGCCGACCGGGCAGCCGCCGAGCAGGCCATGGCCGCCTACCCAGACCTGGTGTCGTCGGTCCGGGCTAATCAGGCGTTCTTGGCCCGGTCAGTGCGCTACCTGGCCGGCGAGACCGGTGTCCGCCAGTTCCTCGACATTGGCACCGGTCTTCCGGCCGCGGGGAGCGTACACGAGATCGCCCAGGACCTCGCGCCGGCGAGCCGGGTCGTGTACGTGGACAACGACCCGATCGTCCTGGCCCACGCCCGCGCGCTGCTGGCCAGCAGCGCGCCGGGCAGCACCAGTTACGTCGACGCCGACGTGCGCGACACCTCCGGCGTCCTGGAGCAGGCCGCGGCGGCCCTGGATTTCTCCGCGCCCGTCGCGGTCATCCTGGTCTCGGTCCTGCACATGATCCAAGACCACGACGATCCGAACGCGATCGTGAACCGGCTGATGGACGCTGTGCCCCCGGGCAGCTTCCTGGTCCTGACCCACGTCGCCTCGGATCTCGAGCCTGAGGCGATGGCGGAAATGGCCCGCCGGGTGAACCAGCGCGTCGCCCAGCCGACTACCCCGCGCGACTATGCCACGGTGGCGCGTTACTTCGCTGACCTGGAACTCGTGCCGCCCGGGGTGGTCCGGGTACCCGAATGGCGGCCTATGTCGCGAGAGGCTGCCGCCGCTCCCTCGACCCAGTGGGGCGGCGTCGGCCGGAAGCGGTAGCTGATGGGCGGCTCGGCCGCGGCGGCCGGTACCGCGTCAGAGAGCCTGTGCCTGGCCGGGACGTGACGTCGCTCAGCGCGGCCGGGCTCAAAACCGTGTGCGAGCTAGCGGGAGGTGTCTTTACTATCCGGGCATGGATCTTCGCGAAGAACTGCCGGGCGACAGAGAGTCTGTGCGGGACATCCACCTGCGGGCGTTCGGTGATCACGGCCCCGCTGATCACGGCCTGGTCGTGGCCAGCTTGGTCGATGCGCTGCGGGAGACCATCACGCCGACGGATGGTCTGTCGCTGGTTGCCGAGGACGACGGGCAGATCGTCGGGCACGTCATGTTCACCCGGAGTCTGCTCGATGCCCCCCGGCGGCTGGTTGAGGTGCAAGTGCTCAGCCCCCTGGCCGTCATGCCGGAACATCAAAAGCGTGGTATCGGCTCGGCGCTGGTGCGGCAGGGGCTTAAGGCACTTGCTGAGCAGGCCGTCCCCTTGGTCTTCCTCGAGGGCGATCCACGCTATTACTCACGTTTCGGCTTTGCGCCCGGATGCGGCCAGGGCTTCCGGAAGCCGTCATTGCGCATTCCAGACGGCGGATTTCAGGTCATCAAGCTCCCGGAGTATGAGCCGTGGATGACGGGGACACTGGTCTACGCAGAGCCGTTCTGGCGGCACGACCTAGTCGGTCTCCGTGACCCCAGCGCATAGTGCCACGAGGGGCTACGGTTTCCCGGCGCCGGGCGCGGGGGCCGGGAACACGACGACCTGGCCCGTGGGTTCCGTGGCCTGCGGGCCGCCGTACTCCTGGCCCACGACGTAGAGCTGCGGCTGGTCGCCGCGGCTGAGGGCGCAGGCGAAGGCGCCCCGGTCCAGCTCGGCCGTCGCCAGCACCTCGCCGCCTTCACGTACCCGCACGCAGTGCCGGTTCGCCACGTCGGCGTACCAGATGGCACTCTCGGCATCGACACAGATCCCGTCGGGATGGTCATCCCCCGTGTCGGCCCACACTCGCCTGTTGCCCAGGCCGCCGTCCGGGCCGATGTCGTAGGCCGTGAGCCGGTTGCCGTGGGATTCGGCGACGACCAGCGTGGCGCCGTCGGCCGTGATCGCCATGCCGTTGGGGAACGCGAGGTCCCCGGCGACCAGGCGGACCACCCCGCCGGGGGTCACGAGCACGATGCTGCCCGGTGCGGGCTCGCCGCCGGGGAAGTCGAACCCGATGGTATTGACATAGGCGTTACCGTCCGCGTCGACCACGAGATCGTTCCACGGCTTCCCGGAGATTGGGGCCAGGTCGGCATGGGTGACCATCGACCCGTCCGCCTCACGGCGCAGCAGCCGGCGCCGCGGCGAGTCCACGACCAGCAGCCGCCCGTCGGGCAGGAAGTCGATGCACATCGGAAACGAGGGGACGCTGACCACGACTTCGTGGCCACCGTCGGGGTCAAGCGCGATCACCTGGTGGGCGCCCCAGTCGGAGAACCAGAGCCGTCCGTCATGCCACCGCGGTGACTCACCGAAAGCGATCCCCTCCATCAGCACAGTCATGTCGCGCAGCACAGTCATGTCGCATCCCTCATCAGCACAGTCATGTACAGACAGACGGCCCGCACGAACACAACTCATCGGCGCTGGCCCGGCCGGCGTACACCGGCCGGGCCTGTCTCACGCCTCAGCCCCTCGCAGACCGGCCAGCCTCACTCTTTCAGCCAGGCCAGCAGGTCGGCGTTGATGGTCGCCGCTTCCGTCGTGGGCATGCCGTGCGGGAAGCCGTGGTAGGTCTTCAGCGTCCCGTGCTGGACAAGCTTGGCCGACAACGGCCCCGAGTCGGCGTAGGGCACGATCTGATCGTCATCGCCGTGCATCACCAGTACGGGCACCGAGATCCCCTTGAGGTCCTCGGTGAAGTCGGTCTGCGAGAAGGCCACGATGCCGTCGTAGTGCGCCTTCGCGCCGCCTATCATGCCCTGGCGCCACCAGTTTTCGATGATTGCCTCCGATGGCTTCGCACCTGGGCGGTTGAAACCATAGAACGGCCCCGCCGCCAGATCGCGGTAGAACTCTGAGCGATGTTCCGCAACCTGGGCCTGGAAGCCGTCGAACACCTCCTTGGGCAGGCCGCCCGGATTGGCCTCGGTCTTCACCATCAGCGGCGGTACGGAACTGATCAGCACCGCCCTCGCTACCCGGCTTTCGCCGTGCCGGGCCAGATAACGCACCACCTCGCCGCCCCCGGTCGAATGGCCGACGTGGATAGCGTTCTGGAGATCGAGATGTGCCGTCACCGCGGCAAGGTCGTCGGCGTAGTGGTCCATATCGTGGCCGTCACTGGTCTGGGCCGATCGCCCGTGACCGCGCCGGTCATGAGCGATGACCCGATAGCCGTGCAGGAGAAAGAACATCATCTGCGTGTCCCAGTCATCGGCCGACAGGGGCCAGCCATGGCTGAAAACGATGGGCTGGCCGCTTCCCCAGTCCTTGTAGAAGATTTCCGTGCCGTCTGTAGTGGTGATCGTCCCCATGGTCTGCCTCCTCTAGATCGCTGCGGGCCGACACTGGCAATCACGGGTTGTCAGTGCCGCCCCACCGCCACTGGCCGTCGGATGTCCCCGGTGTCCTGCGATAGGTAAGCGCAACCGGCTCCCCCCCTCTCGAACCCGCCAGGACCCCCCTACCCCGCGAACGTTGACCCTTCACCAGCCGGCCATGACGAACAGGCGTTGTTCTGGCCCGGTTACCGGGTGGACCGCGCAGTCACGTTCAACCTGCCCGGCTAGAGCCTGGTTAGCGGAGCCGCTTGACCAGGTGGATCTGATCGTGCCCGCGCGGGTAGGCGGGCGTGCGCCCGCACTCCCGGTAACCGAACCGGGCGTAGAAGCCGGGTGCCTGGAAGGAGTGCGTGCTCAGGGCCACCTGATCGCAGCCACGCCGCCTGATCTCCTCCTCAGCCGTGGCGAGCAGCCGGGTACCCAGGCCAGACCCGCGGCAGTCCTCCCGCACCCACAGCAGATCGATGTAGCCGCATCCACCCCACGTCCACCCGAAGAGCCCGGCGTGCAAGTCACCATCCTGGCCACGGGCCGAAATGCTCAGCAGCCGGCCGTCGGTCCACCCGGTGACCGCCGCGTTGAACGAGTTGATCTCCTCGTCCAGGCGTTCGCGCAGGCCATCGCCGGCGTCGCTTACTACGAGCGCGACTTCACCCATCGCTTGGCTCCTTGCTGATCGTGGGGAGTAGCTTCATCGGGGGATTCACCGGTCCCCGGCGGACCAGACGGGAGCTGATCAAGCGTGAACCTGCCCGAGGGCCTCGTTTCCCTGCTGCACCAGCCCAGTCTCTGCTTCCTGACTACCTTGATGCCCGACGGCGCACCGCAGATGACCCAGACCTGGGTCGACACCGCGGACAAGATCCACGGAAGGGGGTAGGCGGGTGAGCCGGGTAGACGTCGACGGGGTCAGCATCGAGTATCAGGTCACGGGTCACGGTCGCCCGGTTGTGCTGCTGCACGGCTTTCCCGATTCCGGGCGGCTGTGGCGGCACCAGGTGCCGGCCCTGGCCGCCGCCGGATTCCAGGTCATCGTCCCGGACCTGCGCGGATACGGGAGATCCGGCCGGCCCGATGCCGTCCGCGCCTACTCGCTGCCCCTGCTTGCCGGAGACGTCCAGGCCGTCCTGGCCGCCGAGCAGGTCAGCCGCGCTCACGTGGTCGGACACGACTGGGGTGCCGCCCTGGCCTGGGGGCTCGCCACGTTCGCGCCGGATCAGGTGGACCACCTGGCCGTCCTGGCCGTCGGGCATCCGGCGACGTTCCTGCGCACGCTCGAGCAGCGCCAGATGTCGTGGTACATGCTGCTGTTCCTGTTCCCCGGCGTCGCCGAGCGGTGGCTGACGGAGGACAACTGGGCCAACTTCCGCAGCTGGGCGCGCCACCCTGACGCCGAGCAGGTGATCGCCGACCTGGAAGCCACCGGTTCGCTCATCCCCGGCCTGAACTGGTACCGCGCCAATATGCGACCCGAAGCATGGGCCAGTCCGCCGCCGCGGCTCCCGCCCGTGCAGGCCCCGGCCATGGGCATCTGGAGCACGGGCGACATGGCCCTCAGCGAAGTGCAGATGACCGACTCCGCCCAGAGCACCGCCGGCCCCTTCCGGTACGAGCGCCTGGACGGACCCGGTCACTGGATGCAACTCGATGCCCCCGACCAGGTCAACGAGCTGCTGCTCGACTTCTTGCCGCGCTGACCTGTGACGAGTGGCGTAGCCGCCGTTCTTCACTGGCCAGAGGCGTGACCCACGGCAGGGACTTGCCAGGACCGCCGTGACGCTTATGATGCCATTATGAGTAGCACCACTCCGGTCATCCGGGTCGACCTGTCGAGTCCGGTCCCGCTGCACGAGCAGGTGGCGGCGGCCATCCGGGGGGCTATCGCCGCTGGTGAGGCCGGGCCGGGTGACCGTCTGCCCCCGGCGCGGGATTTCGCCGCGGTCCTCGGGGTCAACGCCAACACGGTGCTCCGCGCCTTCCGGGCGCTGCGGGATGAAGGACTGCTCGAATTCCGCCGGGGCCGGGGCGTGACGGTCACGGGCACGGCGCCGCAGCGCAGCGCCGTGGTGGCCAAGGCGCGCGAGCTCGTCGAGGTCGCCCGCTGGCACGGGCTCGGCCTCGAGGAACTGGTCCAGGTCATCCGGCAAGTGTCGTAGGGGCGGCCCACGATGAAGACGAGAGACCGGGTGGCCACCGCGCTGGCGCCGCACGAGGCTGAGGCGATCATCGAGCAGGCCAGGCGGCGCCAGCGTCGAAGGCGCCGGATGATCGGTCTTGAACTGGCCGCGGTCATAGTCGTCTGGCTGGTGGTCATGTCTGTGGCTAGCGGAGGAATCTGGGATCCCTTTGCGGCTCAGGGCGGGGCGCGGTCCGCGGGGGCCCACGCCGCAGCCCGGCCGCCGCTCTCGGGCCAGGCGCAGGTCACCTGGCGGGCGAGCCTGGAGGGCGTGCTCCAGGCCTACGGCGGCGGCGGCATCACGTTCTCGGGGAAGAACTGGAGTGAGGACCTGGCCACGACCGTTCCTGCCGAAGGAGGGCTCCAGTCCGGCGACGCCGTCACCAACCGCATCGTGGACGGGCAGGGGTACTTCACCGCCAACGTGCACGGCCGGTGGGTCTGGGTCCATGACCCGCACCCTGACCTGCCCGACCTCATTTTCACCGAGCTGCCTGACCCGCGCACCCTGCTGCGCCGCCTGGCCCCGGCGGCCCGGTTCCGGGCCGCCGGCGACCGGATGCGCGGCGGCGTGCGGCTGAGCGTGCTGCGGGCCACCGATCCGGGCCGCGTGAGGGGCTTCCGCTTCCTGCCCGGCGTGCACTCCGGAGGGCTGGTTGTGTCGCTGGAAGTGTGGGCCGACCGGCATCAGGTCGTGCACCGGATGGCCATCACGTTCCGTAGCACCGAGAGGGTCGACACCGGCAAGCCGGTCAGCAAGGCCGCGACGCGGGAACTGCGGCGGGCGGAGAGCGCATGGAGAAAGCTGTTTCATCGATACCTGCGGACGGGGAAGCGGGGCCCGGCCAGCGTGTGGAACGCCGCCCGGGACCGCGTCGTGGCGGCCCAGCAGAACGCTGTCCAGATACGCCGCGAGATCGCCGTCACCGAGGTCACGCTGACCTATTCCGGGATCGGCCAGCCCCAGCACATCGCCGTCCCCCGGCACACGATTCCCGTCTCCCAGCTCGGCTGACCAGCTGGCCCACGGGCGTTATCGGAACTGCCGTTACCGGAGCTGGCCAGCGGCTTTGAGATCGTCGAAGAGCAGCTGATCGACGAGCGGTATCCGCGGCCGGTCGGCATAGGAGAACCAGGCGAACTCGTCAATCTCGCTGCTGGGGGCGAGCGTCCCGCAGTAGTCGCCGGTGTAGCAGCTCATCCGCACGACCGCGCCGTCCGGGTGGGCGCCGGGCTGCTCGGCCTCATAGGTGCCTGCGGGCCTGACCGTCCCAGGGACCAGCGTGACCGCCAGTTCTTCGCTGATCTCGCGCAGCAGGGTCTGCAGATCGCTTTCCGCGCCTTCGCGCTTCCCGCCAGGGATGTAGAAAACGTCCTTCCCGCGCGGCCGGGCGCAGAGGATCAGGCCGTTCTCTACACGCACCCACGCCACCGTGTCGATAAGGACCGGCACAATCTGCCCTCGTTTCGCGGAACCTATGAGATCTTGGCCTCGGGCAGGACTGGTTCAAACAATTCCACCGGGTTGCCCGACGGGTCCTCGGCCAGGATCTGCTTTCCGCCGACCCCGGTGACAATCTCGTTGCGGAACCGGACGCCGTTCCCGCGCAGCTTCTCGACCGTGCCGGCCAGGTCGGTGACTTCGACGCAGAACCGGTTCCAGCCTCCCGGCTGCGGCAGCGTGCCGTCCGCCAGGGCTTGGCCGCCGCCCGGGCCGCCACCCGGTGCGCTGAGCACCAGGCGCAGGTCGCCCCGGGACAGCATGGCAAACGCCGGTGCGGGATGCATCACCTCGGTGAAACCGAGATTCTGGCTATAGAACGCGATCGCGGCATCGACATCATTGACGATGTAACGGACGCTTACGGTGGCCACGGGGATGCCTCCTCAGTTCGGCACGGGCGTCCTGCAGGGCCCTCATCATGCCCTCGCATGGCACCATAATGCTCGGCTGGTGAACAGGGACGCGCCGCGCGCCCCGGCTGCTTCAGTCGTTCCGGGCGCGGTAGAGGTCGCGCAGCAGGGCGATCTCGGCGCCGTGGTGCAGCACTTCCTGATTCACCCACCAGGCCGTCTCGATGAAAGGATCCTCCGGGTCACTGCCATAGGGATAGGTGCTGCGGCCTGCCGCGTCCAGCGCCGCGTCGTCGGCGTTGACCAGGACCGCCCGCCAGGCCTGCGCCCCAGCGTCGAAGGCCGCGATCCCACCCGCGGCGTCACCGGCGCAGCGGTAGTCGTCGCGGGTCAGGGCATGGCTGCCGGCCATATGGTCGGCCCGCAGGTTCAGCATCTCGCTGAGATGACCCAGCCGCCAGGCCAGGGTGGTGAAGGGCGGTGGCCAGGGGTGAGGAAAGGGCGCGGAGTCGCGGCCCCACTCCCCCGCGCCGACCAGGACGGTCGCGGCCGGTCCCGGGCCCGCTGCCCGGCGGCGGATCGACCAGCAGCCCGGCACCGGCTCCCACCGGTACTCGTCGTCGGTGAGGGCGGGAATCTCGACCGGTGTGCCGGTGCCGCTGTCTCCTGCCGGGCCGGTCATCCGATCGTGCAGACGCTGGCACCCCCAGTCGAACTGCTCCAGCAGCGGGACGAGGCGTTGCGGTGTCGGCATCAGGCCCTCCCTGGCGTGGCGGGCACGGGTACGGCCTGCACGCTCCGCCACAGATACAGGCAGGCGCGGGTCCGGTAGGGGCGCCATCGTTCGCCCATCCCGGTCAGGGTGGCGGGATCAGGGACAGTCCCGAGGCCGTACGCCCGCATGGCGGCGGTGCGGACGACGAGGTCACCCCGGGCCAGTACGTCCGGCCGGTGCAAGGTGAAGATCAGGAACACGCTGGCGGTCCACTCGCCGATGCCCTTGATGGCCACCAGCGCCTGCGTGGCTTCGTCATCACCGAGTTCGCGGAGCCGGTCCAGGTCGAGATCGCCCGCCACGATGTGCTCGGCGAGCGAGCGCAACGAGGCCACCTTCGCGTGCGACAGCCCGGTCGACGTGCGGAGGGTGTCTGGGTCATCGGCCAGCAGGTCCTCGGGCGCCGGCGTCCGGCCGCCGAACCGTGCGGTCAGCCGTCCGTAGATGGCCCGCGCCGAGTGGGTGGAGAGCTGCTGGCTGGTGATCGCGAGGATCAGCGCCCCGTAAAGATCGTCGAGCGGCACGTCGAGATCCTCATCGACGGGCCCGAATTGCCTGATCAGGTCGGCCATGACCGGGTCCGCCGCCGCGAGATGCGCGTCGGCGGCATCAAGCTCCGTGCCGTTGGCGTATGACAGCATGCGACCTCGCAGGACGAGTATCCGGACGCTATCAATTAGAGCCGGCTGAAGGAGGCCTTCATCTCCCTGGTCGCGTCCCGCACGGCAGCGGTCAGGTCACGGGTGGAGTGATGGTTGTGCAACGGCCCGGTGCCGTCGCCCAGCAGGACGCTGGCCATCGCCGCGCCGCGGGCGCTGATCGGCAGCGGGCAGGCCAGGACGGCGAGCATCGTCCGCACGTCGCCTTCGGCGGCGGCGATCCGGTCACGGCACAGCGGTGCGCGGGGTGTGCGCGGTACCGCTGGCCGGCGAGCCCGACTCAGGACGTACCCCCAACCCCGGACAAGTTCCCCGCGTCCTGCTGGCGAGGTGATCTCCTGAGCGCGGATGGCCAGGAGCCGGCTGGTTCCGGGCGGCCACCCGGCCGCGAGCTGGCTGTCCAGAGAAGGGGCATACGCCCGGGCCAGCCAGCGATCCCAGAACCGGTGACCGCGGGAAGCGGATCGGGGCAGCAGATCGGTGGTCATGTTCTCATCGTCTGCCTCGACACTGCCCGAGAAAAGTGTCAGTATTGTCATTGTGCGCAACTATCCTGCCAACCACGATGTCGCCATCGTCGTCTGCGACGGGGTCACCGTGTTCGAGCTGGGGGTCGCCTGCGACGTCTTCGGCGACGAGTGGGCCGCCCTGATCGGCGTTCCCTGGTACCGCTCCTTCGTGTGCAGCATCGCCCCCGGACCGGTGACCACCGACAGCGGCTTCCAGATCCTGCCCGGTCACGGGCCCGAAGCCATCCGCAGCGCGGGCACGGTCATCGTGCTTCCGACCGTCTCCTTTACGCAGGTCCCGGAGGATCTGCTGGACGCGCTGCGGGAGGCTCATGCCGGCGGCGGCCGCATCGTCTCGCTGTGCACCGGAGCCTTCGCCCTGGCGGATGCGGGGCTGCTGGACGGCCGCCGCGCTACTACGCACTGGACGGAATGCGCCGCGCTCGCGCGCCGGTATCCGCGGGTGTCCGTCGACCCCGGAGTCCTGTTCGTCGACGAAGGCGACGTCCTGACCTCAGCCGGGAGCGCGGCCAGCATCGACCTGTGCCTGCACGTGGTCCGGCTGGACCACGGCACCGAGATCGCGACCCAGCTCGCCCGCCAGCTCGTGGTCCCGCCCCAGCGGGAAGGGGGCCAGGCCCAGTACATCGACGCACCGATGCCTGCCCTGGACCGCTCCAGCCTGTTCGCCGGGACGGTCGACTGGCTCCAGGAGCACCTGCACGAAGAGGTCACCGTCGAAGACCTCGCGGCGCGGGCCGCCATGAGCCCGCGGACATTTGCGCGCCGGTTCCTGGCCGCCACCGGCACCACCCCTTACCAGTGGCTGATCCAGCAGCGCACTCAATTGGCCCAGCGGCTCCTCGAAACCAGCGACCTGCCCATTGATTCCGTCGCGCAGAAAAGCGGCTTCTCGACGGGAGCAAATCTGCGCAAGCACTTCAGCCGCGCCGTGCACACCAGCCCGCAGGCCTACCGGCGCACCTTCGCCGTCCGGCGCGCCAGCTGAGCCGGCACGCGGGGTTGCCTGGGCCGGGCTGTGCAACACCCGGCCCCAGTGGCTCCGGCGCTATCCTTCAGCGGTGATCATCAGACCGGCCACCGAGCAAGATTGGCCGCTGATCTATCCCTTCTATGCCGCGATCATGGCTGAGGAAAAGACGTATCCCTTTCCCGCGGGCCAGACGCTGGACGAGGCCCGGCCCTGGTGGATGGAAGAGCCGCCCGGGCAGACGGTCGTGGCTGCCAGCGGCGACACGATCCTGGGCTCAGCGAAAATGGGCGCCAACCGGCCGGGCCGCGGGTCGCACATAGCGACGGCTTCTTTCCTGGTCGACCCGGCCCACCGGGGCCAGGGCGTGGGCCGCGCCCTCGGGCAGTACGTCGTTGACTGGGCGCGGTCGGCGGGCTTCACGGGCATCCAGTTCAACGCGGTGGTCGAGTCGAATCACCCGGCCGTGCACCTGTGGCAGTCGCTCGGGTTCCAGATCATCGGGACGGTCCCCGGAGCCTTCGACCACCCCGAGGACGGCCTGGTAGGCCTGCACGTCATGTTCCGCCCGCTGTGAGCAGCCCTGCTACCCCGGTTTCTCCCAGACTGAGACGTGCTCGTGGCTGTCGCTGGTGAACGGTTCCCGGGTCCATCCAGCCCACCGATCACGCAGGCGCATCCCGGCGAGCTGGGCCATCAGGTCAAGCTCGGCGGGCCACACATACCGGAAGGGGATCGACCGGTACTCGCCGCGGCCGCCGGAGACCTCGACGTAGTTGGAGCTCATCGCCTGGGTGGCGGTGTCGTAAAGGTCGAAGGCCCACCGGCCGGACGTGACCTGGAACGGGACGGCGTTCTGCCCGCCCGGGAGCTTGCGCAGTTCGGGCACCATGACCTCGATGACGAAGCAGCCGCCGGGCTGCAGGTGGGCCGCGGCGTTGCGGAAGCAGGCCACCTGGGCGTCCTGCGCCGTCAGGTTCATGATCGTGTTGAAGACCAGGTAGGCGAGGGAGAAGCGGCCCGGCACCGCCGTGGTCGCGAAGTCGCCGATCGTCACGCCGATCGCATCGCCGCCCGGCTTGTCCCGCAGCCGGGCCACCATCGCCCGCGAGAGGTCGATCCCGTGCACGGGCACACCGCGGCGCGCCAGCGGCAGCGCGATACGTCCTGTCCCGATGCCCAGCTCCAGGGCGGGTCCGTCGCCGGCCAGCCCCGCGAGGAAGTCGACGGCTGGGTCCACCACGTCCGCTCCGGTCATGTCCGAGACCGACTGGTCATACCGCGCCGCGACCGGCTCGCTGAAGTAGGCGTCTTCGTCCATCGCCGGACCGTACCTCACGCCACCCTGAGAACGCTCGCGAGTTCCGGGCGCTGACGCGCGGGATAAGTACAAATTCAGCTCCGAAGGCTGGTGCCGGCCCGCTGCATGGATGAGGATGGCAGGCGGCAGCAACAGTGCGGGTGGGCAGGCAGGGGGACGGATGACCGAGCTCATCACCGGCACTCATGAATCTGACACGCATCAGAAGTCGCTGCGCATCAACCTCGATCCGCGCTGGTACGGGACGATCGCCGAGATCGGCGCCGGCCAGGAGGTCTCGCGGTGGTTTTTCCGGGTGGGCGGCGCCGCGGGCACCATCGCGAAGTCGATCTCCGCATACGACATGGCCGTCAGCGACGCGGTCTACGGCAAGGCAGACCGGTACGTATCCGCCGGGCGGCTCCAGGGCATGCTCGACAAGGAGTTCCAGCTCAACGTCGACCGGCTCGATGACGAGCGCGGTGACGACAACTGCTTCTTCGCGTTTGCCGATACGGTCGTGGCCCGCAGCTACCGGGGCGGCAACGAGTGCCATGGCTGGATGGGCGTGAAGTTCCAGGCCCAGCCGCACGACGAGCCGAGCCAGATCGTGATGCACGTGCGGATGCTCGATATCGAGGCGTTCGCACAGCAGGAGGCGCTCGGGATCGTCGGGGTGAACCTGCTGTACGGGGCGTTCTTCCAGCACCACGAGCCGGACAAGCTCATCGAGGGCCTCCTCGACCGGCTGACCACCGGCCGCATCGAGATTGACATGATCCAGTTCCGCGGCATCGAGTTCCGGGGCGTGGACAACCGGCTGATGGCGCTCAAGCTCGTGCAGCTTGGGCTCAGCGGCGTGGCCATGTTCGGCCCCGACCGCGAGGTCCTGCAGCCGAGCGAGGTACTGCGCAAGAAAGCGATCCTGGTCGAGCGGGGCAGCTTCCGGCCGCCGACCCATGTGAACCTCGACATGCTTGAGACGGCCAAGGCCAAGTTCGAGGAAGATCCGGATGTCGCGGGCAAACCGGTGCTCACGCTGACCGAGATCACGATGCGCAACCTGCTCGCGGGCGGAGCCGCGGACGTGGACCGCCGCGACTTCCTCGCCCGGGCCGAACTGCTCGCGGCGTGCGGCATGACGGTGCTGATCAGCGATTACTTCGACTACTACCGCCTGGCTGCCTATATCGCCGAGCGGACCAGCGAGCGGATCGGCATGGTCATGGGGGTGCCGAGCCTGATCGACTTGTTCGATGAGAAGAATCACGTGCAGCTTCCCGGCGGGATCCTGGAAAGCTTCGGGCGGCTGTTCAAGAACGAGCTGAAGCTCTACGTCTATCCGCTCCAGTCCTCGCCGGACGACGAGCTCAAGACCGTGAATGACATCAAGGTCCGGACTGAGCTGCAGCCGCTGTATGACTATCTGGCCGGGCGGGGCAGTTTCGTCCACCTCGACAACTACCGGCCCGAGTGGCTGCCGATCTTCAGCCGTGACGTGCTGCGGCGGATAGCCGCGAACGACGACTCCTGGGAAGGCATGGTCCCGGCTGAGGTCGCCGAGCTCATCAAGCGCCGCGCGTTCTTCGGCTACGCCAAACCAGACCGGTACTGACCCGGTTCGAGTCGCACTCCGGATGGCCATGGTGCGCCGGGACCGTGCCCTACTGAGCGGCGATGGCGGGGTTGAGCCTGACCAGCCGCACCGGGTCGGTCTCGTCGAGTTCGGCGACCGCATCCCGTGACTTCACGAAGTCTGAGAACGAGCGATAACCGAGTGCCCTCTCGCTGAATGACGGGTCCATGCGCCTCATCTGGCTCTTCACCGCCGAGCTGTGCAGCCAGTCCGCGTCATCCTTTTCCTGGCCGAGCCGCAGCGCCCGTTCCAGAAGCCTGGTCGCCAATTCCTGCGGGTCTTCAGGTTCGGGATCAGCCTCGTCGGTCACGACGGCCGCTGACCGCCTGCTCCGCCGTGAGCTGCGCGCGGGCGGCGCGCTGGCTGATTCCTCCTCGTCCGCCGGTGTGCCGGCCGTCCGGGCGGCGGGCTGGCGGGGGGCATCGGCCGGGGTAATGCCGGGAAGTGCGTCGTAGATCACGAGTTCATCGCACGCCGCGGCCAGCGCCCGGCTGGTTGATCCGGCGACCCCGACCCCCACGACGTAGCGGCCCAGACGCCGGCACCGCTGGGCGAGAGCTATGTAATCCGAATCCCCGGCCACGATCACCACGTGGGTCAGGTCGGGCAGGCGGAACATGTCCTCCACCGCATCCACGGCCAGCCGGATGTCGGCGCCGTTCTTGGCGTACGCGGCGGTGGGAAAGAGTTGCACCAGGTCCACCGCGCGGCTGACCAGCTGCCCGCGGTACCCGGCGTTCATGGGAGCCGACCAGTCCGCATAGGCGCGGGTGAGCACCAGGGTGCCGAACGACGAGGCGAAGTCGATTATCGCGCCGACGTCCACGGTGGCCCGCCGGACCTTCTCCGCGATCTCGGGATCGGAAGACTTGTCGTCGCTGTCGAACCCACGCACCTTGTCCCGCTGGAACTGGCCCCGGCCGTGGACCTGCTCGTAGCGTGAGATAACGATGTTGTCGAAGTCGATGTAGACAGCGACACGGGTGACGCCAGCGTCGTTCATGGCTGCTCTTCTCGTTGGGACGCGTGAGTTCAGTCTGCCGGTCCCGGGCCCGCAAAGGGACCTGGTCCGGGTCGTGGATTCTGGGTACTGTGATGCCCGATACCGGGGCCATCTCCTCAGTACGCTCCGTCTTGCCGACGTTGGGCAGGGATCACGTGTTCAAGAACGCCAAGAGGTGGGCCGTCACGCCGGGAGCGCGGGATTTGGCAATGCTGACGGGCGCCGCACCACCGCCGTCAGCGGCATCACCGTCGGGGTCTACCCCTTCCGCAATACCGCGCTCTCCCAGCCCACCGCCTGAACCAGCACATCCGGCACCACCCGCCTCGTCGGCGATCAGCTCCAGTGTTGCGGCGTGATAGCCGCGTGCAGCCAGCGGAGCGGGCCTGAGTATCTCCGCCGACGGGGGTAGTGGATACGGCCTGAGTGGCCCGTGTCGCGGGGGAGGGAAGCCGGTTGAGTCTGGAACCGTTGACTAGTGGCGATCCTCGTGAGGTAGCCGGGTACCGGCTGCGGTCCCGGCTCGGTGCGGGCGGGATGGGGCAGGTTTACCTGGCCTTCACGGCTGGCGGTCGGCCTGTGGCCCTGAAGGTGATGCATCCCCAGCTTGCGGGCGACGGTGCGTTCCGACGCCGGTTCGAGCGCGAGGTGGCGGCGGCCCGGCGGGTGCATGACCGCTACACCGCGCAGGTGCTGGACGCCGATCCGGCTGCCTCAGCGCCGTGGTTGGTGACAGCGTACGTGCCCGGCCCGTCGCTGCGTGAGGCGGTCCAGGAGTACGGGCCCATGCCGGAGCGGACGGTGCTCATCCTGATGGCGGGGGTGTCCGAGGCCCTGAAGGCCATCCACGCGGCGGGGCTGATCCACCGTGACCTGAAACCGTCGAACGTCCTCCTCGCTCCCGGCGGGCCCCGGGTGATCGACTTTGGCATTGCCCGGGCGGCGGAGGACACCGAGCTGACCGGCACCGGCATCCGGGTCGGCTCGGCGCACTACATGGCCCCCGAGCAGGTCGCCGGCGAGCCGGTCACGGCCGCGGCCGATGTGTTCGCCCTCGGCGCGCTGGCGGTCTATGCCGCCACCGGCCGGGCCGCCTTCGGCGAGGGCCCGGAGCTAGCGGTCATGTACCGGGTGCGGCACGAGGCGGCTAACCTCAACGGCTGCCCGCCCGGGCTGCGCCCGATAGCGGAGCGGTGCCTGGCCAAGAACCCGGCGGGCCGGCCCTCGCCAGCTGAGGTCCTGGGCTGGTGCCAGAACCACACCGCTGACGAGACCCAGCAGATCACCCGGCCCTGGCTGCCTCCGGCGCTGACCCGGGCCCTGCCCGGGCACGTGGCACCGCGGCCCGTGCCGGTATCGCCGCCCACTGTCGCGGCCGCGCCTGGCGGTCCCCCGGCCTCGCGCAGACCGCGGCGCCGCTCCTCCGCCAGGCGGCTGCGCACCGGAACCGGGATCCTGGCCGCCATTGTGGCCTGTGCGTGGCTGCTGGCGCATCATCCAGGCAGCGCGCCCACCGGGGCGTCTGGATCGCCCCCGGCCGTGGCGCACACATCGTGGCTGGCCGGGACCTGGGTCGGAGCCGCGGATCAGCCGACCGGGACCGTGACGCGCTGGACGGCCGAGCTGAGCTTCCCGAGCCCGGGGCGGACCGGCACGTTCCGGTTTCCCACGCTGGGCTGCTCCGGGAAACTGATCGTGACCGGGACCACTCGCACTACGGCATCCGTCCGGGAGCACGTCACCCGCAATCAGCGGAAGCTGTGCGCGCCCAATGGCCTGATCAGGCTCACCCGGTCCGGGGCCAGAGGCATGGACATGGCCTGGCAGGACTCCGCCGACCGCAGCAATGTGGCCACCGCCCACCTGAGCCCGGCCCGCTAGAGCCGGCTCAGTCCGCGCCGGCCCGCGAGGTCCGGCTCGCGGGATGATGCTCGGCTGTGGGCGGCGTAATCGGATCTAGGGTGGGGGTGCCGGGCGCGGTCATTCGGGGTCCTCTCCGACCAGGCCATCGACCGACTCCCGGATCAGGTCGGCGTGACCCACGTGCCGCGCGTACTCCTTAATCATGTCCATGAGGAGGCGCCGCAGACTGGGGGTCTGGCCGCCTGGCGAGGTATAGGAGGCGAGCCGGCCCAGACCGCCGTCGGCGATGGCCTCGGCGACCAGGGTGCGGGATCAGTCCACGGCCGCCTGCCACTGCGCCGTGAGCTGATCCTGCTGTCTTCGGCCGCCGTACGCCACTCCCAGTCGGGGTCGGCGTCCCAGTCGACGGTGTCCCAGGGCGGATGGGGAGGCCGGCCGTGCAGCTTGACCGAGAACATGTCGTCCTCGACCAGGGCGAGATGCTTGAGCACCGGACGCCAGCCCTCCATCGCGACACTCACCTCCGAGTCAGCCGCCGGCCTCGGGCACGTAGTGACGGCTCAGATCCGCGGGGTCGATCCAGACCCGCATGATCGCGCGTGTCGACGGGTCACGGAACCTCTCCGGTGTAGGAACCCACCCGGCCCCTGGCTGGGCCTGCTGCGCGTGACGTTTCCGCTGCCCAGGCCGGCCGCGCCCGGCCTGGGCAGGCGATGATCCGCCGGAACCCGGCGCACCCAGCAGCGGGAGGTCGGTCACCGCCACCATGGCCTCGTCGGAGTAGGCCGAGGCCAGCACGACGCCCACCCGCCGGCTCATCTCCTCCAGGTCCAGTTGCCCCTGGACGTAGTGTTCCCGCAGCAGGCCCAGCAGCTGTTCCCGGTCAGCCTCGCTGAGCCGGGACCGGGGGCCGTGCGGGGGCGTCTGGGACACGGCTACCCAGCGGGATGGACGACGACCGCCGTGCCGTAGGCCACGATTTCCGTCAGCTGCTGGCCCATCTCAGAAGAGTCGAACCGCATCGCAACGACGGCGTTCGCCCCCAGCAACCGCGCGTTCTCGATCATCCGGTCGATCGCGTGCCTGCGGCTGTCCTCGAGCAGCTCCGTGTACTGGGTCACCTCGCCCTGGCGCAGCGCCTTGAATCCAGCGCCGATCGACTTGATCGCCCCCATGCTGCGCACGACCAGGCCGAAGGCCACGCCAAGATCTCGCTCAACGGCCATCCCCTCCAGCGCGAGCGCGGTGGTGACCGGAAACGCGGCCGTTGCGGCCGGTGCAGATTGTGTCATAGCCGTCATCGTACTGGCGCCTAAGGTAGTTCACGGTTGCTCTGGGCCGGGACCTGAAGTCTTGGCATATTGGTGTGCGCGCCCAGCGCCAGCCCCACCCCGAGCAGGCTGGCGAGCGTCTTCATGATTTCCAGGTCAGGCTGACCCAGTGAATCTGCTTGGGGGGCGTCGAGGGTCAGGATGCCGGCCGGGGAGTCACCGGCCATTACTGCGGTGGCAATTATGGTCTGATAGCTCCTGCGTTGCGGAAATCTTACGGTAAGGTTAGGGGCGTCCACGTCCCGTATCAGCAACGCTTCGCGCTCGCCGAGCAGGCGGAACATATACTGACCGACTGGGTCGTTTGGGCTATTACTAAAGATACTGCGCCCGGCATCCTGCTGTCCCTCATAACCTGCGTAGCAGGCGCACTCCATGACGTCGCCCTTGACGGCAAAGAAGATACTTCTCCGGAACTCGTCATGGTCGCGGTGTTCAACCGCAGCGGCCACGATCGCTTGCGTCAGGCTTCCGATCAGCGGGGCCTCCACCGTTCCGGAGGACGCCGCGGCGATCTTCCCCAGGCAGTACAACACTGGTGACAGCCGCGCCCGCAACCCGATGATGACACGGGTCTCCGCGTCGACCTGGACCTCGGCAGCTTGCCGTTCAGCCCCTTCCTTATCGAACGCGGCGCGCTCACGTGCCGCAACCGCGCGTTCCCGTGCCACGCCTCTGCCCCGGAGAAACCGGATATCGATAAATCGGTTGATAGCCGTCACGCTGACCAGAACGATTGCGCATACGACACCCAGGATAATAAAGAGGAGACGCCCCTCGCCGCCCTCGCTCGCCAGGGCCCCGAACACCGAGCCGCCCGCGGTTCCCAGGAGCGCCAGGGCGGCCAGTCCGAAAGTCTCGGCCCGGCTCACCCGTGATGGCATCTGCGTCGCTTTCGCTCTTCGGTTCGTTCTCGTCTGGATACCTCAACCAGAACATTAACTATACTGGAAGATCATTCTTGAACTCCCGTTATCCGGATGGATAATCGCTTCCTGGCTATCTTTGCCTCAAAGGCTGGCCGGGGCATTCGCCGGTAACTCTATTGTCTATAGCTATAGACAATAGGAAAAGGTGTGGCCTAGGCGAAATATGCGTCGTAGAAACTGATATAGTCAAGCACGAAACACTATATAGCGGGACCTATCGGGTTGGCCTTGCTAAAGCAGAAGGCCCATCACGATCGAGTCCCACAGCTCACCGCTGTCTCGCCGGTACTGCTTGATGCGCCGCCCTTCCTCCATGAAGCCGTACTTGCGGTACAGGGCGATCGCGGCCGAATTGTGCGCGAACACCTCCAGGCAGAGCTTGTGCAGCCCATGATCGCGCGCCCATTCGACCGTCGCCTGCACCAGCGCCGAGCCGGCCCCGCGTCCCCGCCAGTCGCGGTCGACCAGCATGCCGAACTCGCCGAAGCCGTGCCGGCTGACATCGACGTGGAGCATCCCGATGACCCGGCCGTCGGCCACGGCGACGACCGTCCCGGCCGCAGCACGCGCGAACAGCGCGGTCCGCTCCTCGACGTCGACTGGCGGCTCGGTCGCGATTGCCTCGCGCTCCTCAGCCACCGCAGCGAAAAGCTCCGCCGTCGCCCGCGCATCGTCCACCGACGCCGGTCTCACCACGAACTCGGCCATCGCCCGCACCCTCCAACATCCGGATCTGTATCAGATGCGCTGGTGAGCGCACTTACCTGCCGAGGGCTTGTTGTGCGGCACGACATTTGCCGCAGGTAACGCAGCCTAGCTGCGCTACCCGCAGCGTGCCTGCGGCCAGGTACCCGTCGCACGCGGCGCGGCAGGCATTGAGTGAACGGGGGATGTCAATGGATACCGGCATGATCTTCATGGACTGCCCGGCGTATATGGATGAGCATGGCGCGGTGCGGTGCGGGCTTCCCGCCGAGGTGGAGCACCGGTATGTCATCCGGTCATCGGATGGGCCACTGGAAAGCGCCAAGATCCGGTGCCCACGTGGTCACTGGTTCAACGGCCCAGTACAGTCGCTGACCTTGTCAGGATCAGTCGTGGCCTTATCGGCGTTCCGGTGGGTGCGGATAGTCCGGTGAACGGTGCTGGAAGGACAGGATGCGCGGGTTGCGGATGACCCCGTCGCGGATTTCGATGGCCGGCCGGATCGTCTCGTTCGCTTCCCACGCCTGGGGGCCGGTGAGCACCGGGAGCAGGTGCGGAAGCAGGGCCTCGCTTATCTCCCAGGTAGCGGAGTTCCACAGGTGCGACGGGCTGTGATCCACGGCGTAGTAGTGAACGTTATTGCCGACCGTGATCATGGGCTTGGCGAAGCTTGTGGGGCGCGCCCAGCTGAAGCCCATGCCCTCGTCGCACGACACGTCCACGATCAGGCTGCCAGGCGCGAACGAGGCCAGATCGCCGGTGGTGACGAACATCAGCGGTCTGTCGGTGTCCTGCAGCACGCAGTTGACCACGATGTCGTGCTCGGCGAGGAAGTCCGACAGCGGTATCCGGCTGGTCCCGCGCAGCACATGGCAGCGGCTGGGGTCGCCGGTGTCCTGCTCGAAGTGCACCATGCGCGCCGAGTGGATCGGGGAGGCGACGGCGTTGATGTCCCGATGGGTCAGGACGTCAACGTCGTTCACGCCGTGCGCGTTGAGGGCCGTGACCGCGCCCCGGCCGGTAGCCCCGAAGCTGATGACGGCCGCCCGGAGCCGTCGGCCATAGTCGCCCGTCGTCCCGATGAGCTCCAGGGCATGCAGCACCGAGCAGTAACCGGCCAGTTCGTTGTTCTTGTGAAAGACATGCAAGCTGAACGAGCCGTCGGTATTCCAGTAGTTCATCGCCTCAAACGCGATCAGGGTCAGCCGCCGCTCAATGCTCAGCTGGGTGATCTCCGCGTCCTGGACACAATGCGGCCAGCCCCACAGGACCTGGCCGACCCGCATCTGCGCGAGGTCCGCGGGCTGCGGCTTAGGCAGCAGGACGACATCGCATTCCGCGAGGAGCTCCTCACGGGTCCGAAGCCCGGCCACGCACGACGCCAGCTGTTCATCGGGCACGCCAAACCGCTCGCCATAGCCCCGCTCGAGATAGACACGTTCCCGCAGCCCGGCATCAATCCGCTCGACGTGCAGCGGATGGATGGCCAGCCGCCGCTCGTCCTCCTTCCGTGATCGCGATATCACTCCGAGGCTGAGCTGATCCACGCGCGCGCTCCCCTGCTCAAGGCCGACCCCACGAATCATCGGCGGTTCCCGTAAACCCGGTTTTGAGGCCGGTGAGTTCCTCGCTGAGCTGCCACAGCCTGCGGGCGGCGGCCGCGTCGCGGGCGGCCGGTGCTGGCTCGCGCCGCTGGCTTTTGACGTAGTAGCCGCCGGTTGCGCCTGCCACCTCAGGGGAGGTGGCCAGGTAGACGACAGTGCGGGCACCGCGCCGTGGTGACAGCATGAACGGCCGCGCGAGGGTCACGGCGGCACGCATGGGCAGCCGGGCCTCGCGGCCGAATCGGGTCCGTACCAGCCCGGGGTGCGCGCAGTTGGCGGTCACCGCGCTGCCTTCGAGCCTGCGGGCCAGCTCCCGGGTGAACAAGATGTTCGCCAGCTTGCTGTTGGCATAGGCGCGCCAGCTCTGCCAGCCGTGCTCCAGCTGCAGGTCATCCAGATCAAGGCGGGCCGCAGTGTGCGCGTCGGAGGTCACCGTGATCACCCGGGCCGGGCCGGCCGCGGCGAGCTTACCCAGCAGCAGATTGGTCAGCAGGAACGGCGCCAGATGGTTAACGGCGAAGACCTCGTCGAAGCCGTCCGCGGTGGCCCGGCGCTGGCCAGCCATGAACCCCGCGTTGTTGATCAGCACGTCGATCCGCTCCAGCGCGCCCAGGCGGTCCGCGAGCGTGCGCACCTGCCCCATCGAGGCCAGATCGGCGACTTCCAGCCGCGGCGCAGGGCCGCCCGCCGCGGCCAGCTCCGCGGCGGCCGCCTCGCCGCGGCCTCGGTCCCGGCTGACCAGAACCACGTGAGCACCCCGCCCGGCCAAAGCGGCCGCCGTCGCCTTGCCGATGCCCGACGTGGCGCCCGTCACCACACAAACCTCACCACTCATGGCCGTAGGCTAGCCCCGGCAGCCAAGCGGAAATCCCAATCAGGAACTGGTAGTTCCGAGCGCCGCGGTGATCTGCTGGATCGCCTCGGTTTCGGCAGGGCTCACGCTCTCCCCATGCTCCTTGTGCGCGGCCGCGACCTTGCCCGCGAGAGTAAGGACGAAGCGCCGGTACTCGTCGAGTTCCTCAGTCGTTGCCTTGCTCTCCAGCGTGGCGACCGCGTCGTGGATGTGCTCCAGTCCGTGCTCCCTGAGCTCTTCGGCGGAGTGATACCTCGTGTGGTCCGTCTCGGGCTTCGCCGCGACGATGTCGTCGAGGAGTTCGCTTTCGCCGTGCTGGGCGCGCGCTTCCGCATAGGCCTTCGACATCGCGATTGACTCGCGGATCGTTCCGCCCCGAGCGGCGGTGACCACGATCATGCCGGCGCTCGTTGGGCCCTCCAGCACTACCTTCCACTCTTCGGGTGAGAAAGCCGCTGATGAAGTCATCCGAGACTCCTTTGGGTCGATGCGATTAAGGAACTGGTTACGCGCGGGGAAAGGAAGCGCACGATCGCGATCATCCCCGGGCCGGAGCCCGCCGACACCAGCCCTGGGCGACCGGTGTCCCAGGCCGGCCGGGCCGGCAGTGATCGATGATCCTGCTCCGGGACGCTACGTTGTTCTCATGGGAGCGTCCACCTACAGCGTCCAGCCTCTCGACGAGTCGACGTGGCCGGCGTTCGCGGCGCTGGTGGAGCGCAACAACGGCATCTTCGGCGGCTGCTGGTGCATGGGATTCCATCCCGAGGGCGTCGGCAAGGGCACCACGGCGGAGCTGAACCGTGACCGCAAGCTGGCCCGCGTACGTGCCGATACGACACACGCGGCGCTCGTCTTCGACGGCGGCGACTGCCTGGGCTGGTGCCAGTTCGGCACGCCCGGGGAGTTGCCGCGGATCAAGAGCCGCGCCGCCTATGAAAAAGGTCAGGCGGCCCCACCGGACTGGCGGATCGCATGCTGTTACGTCGGCAAGGGCCACCGGCGTCAGGGCGTGGCGGCCGCCGCGCTCGCCGGCGCGCTGGACCTCATCGCCGGCCTGGGTGGGGGAACCGTGGAGGGCTACCCCGAGAACGCCGACTCGGTGCCCGCGGGGTTCCTGTACAACGGGGCGCTGTCGACCTACGAGAAGCTGGGGTTCGCCCGGGACCGGAAGATCGGCAAGCATCGCTGGGTCGTGACCAAACTCGTCGAGCCCAGGTCCGCGTAGAACCGGCTCAGTCGCGGTGGACGGTGCCAAGGTCGAAGGCGGGGACGCAGACCGAGATGTATTCCGCACCGCTGGCTCCTGGTGTGCTGTAGCGCACCCATTCGCCGGGTCTCGTATGCACTCCCTGGCCAGCTTGCACTGTCATCTGGCCATCGTCTGACTCCACGACCAGTGCCCCATGAAGCACGATCGTGAATTCGTCGAACTCCGGGCGCTGTCCCGGCTCCGCCCAGCCCGACGGGCTGCGCATGTGCGCGATGCTCAGTCCGCTTTCACCGGTGCTGGCCCTTCCCGCGTACTCATCAATCAATTTCGGCGGCTCGCCAGCTGCAGCGACCCGGCTCGGCGTGCTGATCAGTTCAGGCATGACCGCCAGTATCCCGGGGAGAGCGCCGCGGGTGCTAGGTCCGCGGTGGTGGTTGCTGCAACGCCCACGTGTTGCCGTCGGGATCGCTGAAGGTGACGAACGAGCCCCACGGCTGCACGTCGACCTCGCTGGCCTGCACGCCCTGCGCGATCAGTTGCGCCCTGGCCGCCTCGGCATCCGCGACCACGACTTGCACGCCCTTCTGCGAGCCCGGCGGCATCTCGGTGACGCCGGTTCCAAGCACGATGGAACAGGCCGAACCGGGCGGCGTGAGCTGCACGAACCGCAGGGTCTCACTGACCTGGTAGTCGTGGTCGGCGTGGAAGCCGACCTGGTCCACGTAGAACGCCTTGGCGCGGTCCACATCGGTGACCGGGATGGCGACGAGCTCAATTTTCCAGTCCATGATCGGAACCTACCCGGGGGATCAGACAGTCCGCTTCGCCGGGAGTCCGGAGGCGAAATCGAGCCCTCGCTGCACCCACCTGGCGAGCTCATCGTCGGCAGCGAACCCGGCCGGATCGACGCAGACGAAGCCAGACAGGGCCCGGCCGGCGAACTCCATGGGGCGCACGTGCGGCTCGCCAAGGGCCTGCTCGCGGTCGCCGGCGCCGACCCGGACCATGAGCGCCGTTCCCGTCACGCCACAGCACATGTTGCCGTTGACCAGGAACGAGAGGCCGCCCACCATCTTCTTCTCCGCCACATCGGCACGCCCGGACAGCAATCGCCGCACCCGCCCGGCAGCCTCGGGGTCATAACTCACCAATCCGCCCCTCCCCTCCCCGCCAGAGCGCTGGTGCCCGGCTCCGGTCAGCGTGGTCCCTGCCGGTGAGGGTAGCCGTGGCTGGCTCTATCCGGGCGGCAGCGGGACAATGGCATACCTGGTCAGAACGGGACACGGTTCCGCGGGCCGGGGTGACCGGCAGCATTTCGTTAGAGAGGAAAGGTGCCGACGGTGGCGGCAAGAACAGCCAGGCTCGCGTGTGCCCTGGCGCTGGCCGTGCTTGGTGTCGCCGCTACCCTCATGGTGCTGCCGGCCGGGCCCGCGCCCGGCGGGACCCGGTCCGCGGGCTGGACCGGCCTGCTGGACCAGGCGCATGATCTGGGGCCCAGCCGGGCTGCTACCGCCGAGGTCCTGGTGGCGCTGCGCGCACCCCGGCGGCCAGCGTCGCTGCTGGGCTGGGCGGCACGCCATGGACTGCGGGCGACCTGGTTCCGCGGCCAGCCCACGGCGATGCTCGCGGCGCGCCCAGCCGTGCTCGGCCGGGCCCTCGGGGTCCGCATCGACGACTTCCGGCTGCCTGGGTACCGGGTCTTCTACGCATCCCGGCGTGCCGGGCACGTTCCGGCGCCGCTGGGCGCCGAGGTCGCCACGGTCAGCCGGATCACGTCCTTCGGGCCGGTCCAGTCCGTGGGAGATCCCCCGGGTCCGGCCACGGGCGGCCTGGGCCCGGGAGGCTTCCTGAACGCTTATGACGTCCGGCCCCTATGGCAACCGGGTGATCAGGGGCAAGGCGAGACCATCGTGTTCTTCGAGGTGGACGGGTACCACCCCGCCGACCTGGCGGCGTACGCGGCCCGGTTCGGCCTGCCCAGGGTGGCCGACCCGCTGCCGCACCTCGGCCCCCTGAACGCGAAGGTGCTCGGCGAAAGCGATATGGACCTCGAGGTGGCCCACGCGATCGCGCCCGGCGCCACCCTGGTCTACGTGAACCTGGCCGGCTTCGGGGGCAAGAACTCCTCGCCCGCAGCGCAGTTCCTGAAGGCCTTCTCGACCGTGGCCCGGGAGTATCCGGGGGCCATCTGGAGCGCGAGCCTCGGCCAGTGCGAGGACATCTTCTCCCGGACCGACGCGGCCGCCGTGAACAACGCCGTCCAGGTGGCCGAGCAGGCTGGCACGTCGGCCTTTGTCGCCAGCGGGGATTCCGGCGGGCTCGAGTGCCTCGGCGTGCACTCCCGCGATTCCCGGATCCCGGCCGCAGGCGTCTCTTTCCCCGGGGACCTCCCGCAGGTGACCAGCGTGGGCGGGACCGCGCTGCAGCTGACCACCGCCGGGCAGGTGCTGGGCACGGCGGCCTGGACCGAGCCGCTGCTGTCCCAGGGCTCGACCGGCGGCCCGTCCACGCTGTTCAGCCAGCCGCCGTGGCAGCGGGCACCGGGGGTGATCAGCTCCTTGTCGGACGGTTCGCCGTGCGGGCAGCCGGGCGGCCGGTACTGCCGCGAGGTGCCGGACGTGTCCGCGGACGCCGCGCCGTCCAGCGGCGCGGCGGTCCGGGTGGACGGGCGGTGGCTCAGTGAGGGCGGGACGTCGCTCGCGACGCCGGTGTGGGCCGCGCTGACGGCCCTGATCGATCAGTACCTCCGCGGCCGGGGCGGCGCGCCGGTCGGGTTCGCCAACCCCTGGCTGTACCGGCTGTCCAGCGGGTCACCGCCGTTCCCTGCCATCCATGACGTGACCGCCGGCACCAACGACTTCTTTCCCGCCGGGCCGGGATACGACATGGTCACCGGCCTGGGTACTCCTGATGCCTGGAACCTGGCCCGCGACCTCGCCCCGCTCACCGGCCGCCGGTCGTGATCACGTGACCAGCGCCCATGACCCCGCGACCCGTACCGGGCACCGGAAGCCGCCCGTCCCGCCTGCGGTGACCTGCCCGTTCTGCGGATCCACCGTCCCGGACGCGCCGTTCTGCGGCTCCTGCGGCGCGCACCTGGCGCACGGGCGGCCGGGCGCTGCCGCCCGGAGAGCGCACTCCTACGCCGCGTTCCCAGACGAGAGCATGGCCCGGGTGACCGTGGTGAGCTCGCTGTTCCCCCAGCTCTCCGGCCACTCCCGGGCCCCGTTCCGGGTGGCGTTCGCGCTGGCCGTGGGGGTTCTGGTGATCGTGGCGGTCGCCGGGCTCCAGGCGCCGGTGATCGCGGTCAGCGCGCTCGCCGTGCCCTTGCTCTTCCTGGTCTACGTGTTCGAGATCGACCCGCTGGAGATACGGTTCGCGGTGCCGACCGCGCTCCTCTTCGTGGCTGGTGCCGCGCTCGGGGTGGGCTGGGGCCTGCTGCTGGGCCCGCTGGCCGCCGATTCCCTGCTGCCCGCCTACTCGCCGTCGCTGCTCAGCGGCGGGGTGCTGGTGTCCGCGGTCGTGGTTCCGGCGGCCGGCCTGCTGCTCATGGTGCTGCCCGTGGCGGTGGCGCGGCTGTGGCGGTCCGAACCCAGCGAGGCGCTCGACGGGTTCACCGGCGGGGCCGCGGGGGCGCTGGGCCTGACCCTGGCCGCCACCCTGACCGAACTGGCGCCGCTGCTGCGCCACGGGAACGTGGTGCCGGGCTCCTCGGTGCTGGCCGTGCTGACCCAGGCCGTGGTGCGCGGAGTGAGCGTCCCGGTGGTGGCCGCGGCGACCGCGGGCTACGTGGGCGCGACGCTCTGGCAGCGCCGGGGCCGCGGCTCGGCGGCAGGCGGCCGCTGGCTCACCTCGCCCCTGCTGGCGCTGGCCGTGGCGCTGGCCCTGGCCGTCGGGCTCGGCTTCGCCGACGATGCTGGGCTGCCGGACATCACCCTGCTGGCGGTGCACCTGGCCGCGGCGGCGCTGGCCCTGCTGGTGGTCCGGGTCGGGCTGCACCACGTGCTGCTGCATGAGCAGCGTGACGTGCGGATCGGGCCGCCGCGGAGGTGTCCGCACTGCCACCAGGTGGAGCCCGCGATGCCGTTCTGCCCCAACTGCGGGGTGGCCGAGCAGGCGACCACGCTCAACCCCCTGCCACTGGTTGGGACCCGCAGTCCGGGCCGCTCCGGGCGGGATTCGGCCGCCGGCCGCCAGCTCGGCCACCGCCACGTCCTCACCGCCCTGATCGCCGGCCTGGGGGCACTCACGGCCCTGCTGGTCGTGATCGCGCTCGTGGCTCCCCCGGCGGCGGCGAGGCCATGCACGTCACTAGGGTGTTTCGCCCCCTTCGGCCCGGTGCCGGTGCATCCGCCGCGCGTGTATACCGCCGCGCAGGGGTGGAGCGTGCGGTGGTACCCGGCGGACGCGGTGTTCAACGCGCATCCTCCGGCGACCTCGTCCTCGGCCTCGGCTGACCAGCTGCGGCTCGAGTTCACCACCGCGGCCTCGCCCGCCGAGGAGGGCCAGCTCGTGTTCGTCGGCATCCCCGCAGGTGGCCGCAGCGCGGCCGAGATCGTCGGTGGGCTGCAGCGGGCCAACGCGCCCAACGCCGTCCCTGACTATGTGCTGCCGGGGCCCAGCGTCGGCTACGTGCCCGGGTACGGCGAAGCGTTCCAGACCACGCCGAACAGCGCCGACGCCACCCCGGTCAGGTTCGAGGTGGTGATCACCTGCGCGGTGCGCGGTGGCTACGCCATCTGCGCCTATGCGGCCGGCCCCCAGGTTGACCTGAACCGCATCGTGAACCACCCAACCCTGTCGAAACTCGCCCTCGCGCTGTGGGCCGACCCGGACATCAACGGCGTTCGCTGGAAGGGCCAGACCTTCCCCTGATCGGTGAGCACGGTCAAGCGTCCGGGGCGGGCGGGGTGGCCTTGAGCAGGTCGGCGAGCTGCCGGGCGTTGGCCTGGGCGTAGTCGCGGTAGCAGTTGTTGAACAGGACGTGGGTGTCCTCGGCGTCGCGGGCCAGCGCGGCGATCCTGGGCGCCCACTGGTTCAGCTCGCCGTCGGTGTAGCGGTAACCGAACCGCTCGTGGATGTCCTTGCTGTCCCACTTCTCGGAGTGGCCGTGGAGCCGGACGACGGCCAGGTCAGAGGTGGCGGCCAGGACCGGCGGGATGGAGTCCCGGTGCCCCTGCGGCATGTCGACGCACACGTACGGCAGCCGGTGATCGGCGAGGAAGTCCAGGGTCTCGCGCTGGTTGTCCGGGGTCATCCAGGTGTGGTTGCGGAACTCCACGCAGACCCGCCGCGGTGCCGCCCGCTGGGCACAGGCCAGGATGTACTCCTTGCGGGCCCGGGAGATGGGGAACCAGGGCGGGAACTGCAGCAGGATCGCCCCGAGCTTGCCCGCCTGGTGCAGGGGTTCCAGCGCGGACAGGAACCGCTGCCACGCCTCATCGACCACCCCCGGGTCCATGTCCTTGAGGTACACCCGGTCCTTGCCGGTCTTCTCCGCGGCCGGCCGCAAATCCTTCGGCAGCGCCGCGACCCGGGTGGGGTGCTGGGTGAACAGGCTGAACGCCTTGACGTTGAAAATGAACCCGGCCGGGGTCCGCGCGGCCCAGGCGGCGGCGGTCTGCTCGGCAGGCAGCGCGTAATAGGTGGCGTCCACCTCGACCAGGCCGAACTGGCGGGCGTAGTAGCGCAGCCGCCGCTCCGGTGTGTCCGCCTCCGGCGGATACCAGCCCGACTCCAGCAGCGTCCGGTCAGTCCACGACGCCGTGCCTACCTGGACCTGCCCCATACCCGCACTTTAAGAGGCTCACGGACCTGCCCGGCACACCCCAGGCCGGCCACTCCCGTGTCGGTACCGTTCAGTGCTGACGTACGCCCGGTTTTCGAAAACGAAACCCGCCGGCCCTCCTGGCATGCGGACCAGTCCGGGCACTAGTGGCAGGAGCGGGATGCGGGTCGTGGTGGTGGGAGCCGGGTTCGCGGGGCTGATGGCGGCGTACCGGATCGTGCAGGCTGGCCATGAGGTGATGGTCCTGGAGGCACGCGACCGGGTCGGCGGCCGCGTGTGGTCACAAGAACTCATCCCTGGTGACCCCCGCACGGTGATCGAGCGTGGCGCTGAATTCGTGCTGGACGGCTACGACGTCATGCGGGCGGTGCTGGCCGAGCTGGGCCTGGGCCTGGCCGACACGGTCATGTCGTACTACCAGCGGGAGTACCGCGGCGGCGCGGTGGCCGCACCCGACGAGGTGACCCGCCGCTCCGCCGACGTAGCGGCCGCCGCGCCCCTTCGGCCGTGCAGAGCGTGCCGGGGAAGTTCTGGACCTGGACCGCGGCCGACGCGACGGGCCGGGTCCAGCCGGTGCTGCACTGCTTCGGTGGCACCGAGGCGGGCCTGGCCGCCCTGACCGGACCGGACGGTGCCACGACCTGGGCGTCCCGTGCCGCCGCGCTCCGTCCTGAGCTGGGCCTGGACGTGACCCGGGCTCTGCTCACCACCTGGAACGACGATCTGTGGGCGGGTGAGTCGTACTCCGCGCTGACCGTTGCCGTGGCCGATGGTGACGAGGAGCTCCTGGCTGCGCCGGCTGGCCGGGTCCACATCGCCGGTGAGCACAGCGCCGGGGCCTGGGCCGGCCTGATGGAAGGAGCGCTGCGGTCAGGCGAGCGTGCGGCCCGGGAGGTGCTCGCCGGGGCGGGCTGATCAGCTCCCCCCGGGGCGGGCTGATCAGCTCGCGCCGGGGATCCTGACGATGGCGGCGGTGCTGGCCCTGACGGTCAGGCTGAGCGTGGTCCCGGGATCAGCGGGCAGGGCGCTCCAGGTGCCGTCCCAGGAGGTGTCGCCGGTGATCGCGGCACCGCCGAGCGTGGCCTTGCCCCCGGTGGCGTCCCCTGGCTCCTTTCCGGCCAACGTCATCACCTCCGCCCCCGGCCCGCCTGCTCCCGGCCCCCCTGGCCCGGGCGCGACGATCGTCACGGCCGCATCCGCCGCCTCCGGCCCCTGGGTCTTGTTGATGATCGTGACGTAGTCCCAGCTGGCCCCTTCAACGCCGTAAGCGGTCAGGTTGACGCCGTCCGCATTCTCGATCGCCACGGGCCTGACCCGCCCCGCCGAGCCCACGGTGAACGCTTTGATGCCGTAGCCCTTGGGGGTGACCGCGTACCCTTCGCCGGGCCCGGCCGGACCCGGCACGATCGTGTCGGTATAGAGCCACTGCTTGTTGTGGAAATTCACCCCCCTGGCCTCGTGCGCGGCCCACCAGTGCAGATGATCCAGTGCCCACAGCGCCGACGCGAACGCATCGCTCGCTCCCGGGACTCCCGCCAGGTAGTCGTTCGATTCGGTGAGCCGGTAGGGCAGGCCCGCGGCGACCACCGGGGCGAGATGGTTCTCGTAGAACCAGGGGTACGGCGTGTACGTGGTGCCCTGAGGCTGAGTCCCCACTGCGGTGCCGTGCACCCATTCGGGCGACAGCATGTTGCTGATCGCCTGGCGGGCGCCGGTCTTCCCCGGCCCTCCCCCGACGTAGTAGTGCTGGGTGATGTCCGCTAGCCGGCCGGAGCCCCGTTCATCGGCGGCGAACCGCTCGGTCCACGACACGCCACGGTCAGGGTCGGGGGTCCAGGTCATCGGGCTGTAGGCCCCGGTGTCCGGCCCGGTCAGCGGCGCACCCGGCGCCGCCTGAGCGACCGCGTCGGCGAAGCTGTGCCAGGTGGCCAGGTACGACGAATACGCGCTGCCCGGCACACCCGAGACGTCCTCGTAGATCGCCGGGTCGAGCGGCCGGCCCCGGTAGGAGTGGAAGTCATGCCAGTCCGGCTCGTTCCCGATGGCGAAGCTGGCCACATTCTCCCGGTAGCGGCTCCAGATATGCGCCGCCGCCTGGGCATTGATCGATTTCAGCCCCGGAATGGGCTTGGCGCGGGGGTTGAGCAGGCGGAATGTGTAGATGACCTGCACCCCGGCCGTGGCGGCAAACGCAAACAGGTGGTCGACTCCGGTGAAGCCATCACGCCCGGTGCCGGCCGGGATGAGCTGGTCCACCGAGCCGCCGCCGACCCGGAGATTACGCAGCCCGGCATTGCGGAAGAGGGTGACGAGTGAACTGTTCGCCGGGTCGAACAGGTACCCCGGCACGCCAGCGTTGCCGGGGTTGAGCGGCCCCCGTTCGAAACTCAGCCCCGCGAAATCTTCCGGAATCGCCGGCCCCGGAGGCCCGGCGCGGAGGGTGATCGTGATGGGGTGCGAGCCCATGACCGCGTCATGCCCCGTCGCGGGAGCCGCCTAACCGCTCTGAGCCCGCAGCCAGCTGCGGGCTGCCCCTACGAGCCGCAGACCCCGGCGGTGTCCGCCCGGCGGCGGCGCCCTTCACTGGAGCCATTGCAGCCAGGTTCCGTGCCCGTCGGCCAGGGCCAGCGGCGTGCTGCCGTCCCGGGCGAGCACGAAGGGCGCGCCGTGGTAGGGCGGTATGGCCAGTCCCGGCACGACCCCGGGTGCTTCATTGGCCAGCCAGACCGCCCGCAATCCGCGGACGATGGCGGCGAACTGCTGCCGGTCCTCTGGCGTGACGTAGGCCAGCACCGCGGAGTGGAACACCACCAGGGTCGCGTCGGCGGGCGCCAGGGCGGCCAGGGCGGGCAGGCCGGTCAGCAGGTCACCGCGATGCACGACAGGAGGGTCGCGGCGCGAGGTGGCGACCGCGGCGGCCAGCCGCTCACCGCGGTCGCCCTCACCGGGCCAGACCAGGCACGACAGCCAGCGGACGTCGTCGTCGCTGGCGACATCGAGCGGATTGAGGTCGAGCCCGGCCCGCCAGGTGATCTCGGGAACCCGGTCCGGCACGGGCACGCGGCCACGCGGCTCGCACCGCAGGGTGGGCGCCAGCGGGTCCAGGCCGGCGATCCGGCGCCCGGCGTAGTCGTAGGAGTACCGGTCGATGAGCAAGGTGAGCCCGGCACTCGCGCCCACCTCGATCAGCGCGAGCGGAGGCGGGAGCCGGGCCAGGGCCGGCAGCAGCGTGGCGCACCGGGCCGCCTCGTTGGTCTGCGTCCGCCGGGCCAGCATCACCCCGGCCAGCACGTCCGGGTCCTGGCTGACCAGCTCGCGTATCCGGTCCAGGCTGGCCGGCTCGCCCCGCAGGTAGCGGGCCGCCGCGAACAGCAGGTTGGGCTGGCGCTTTTCCGGCGGCAGTGAGCCCAGGAAGCAGAGAATCGCTTCGTCCCCGGCGACCGCCCCGGCGAGCGACTCATAAAGGGGGCTGCGGCCGCGGGCGTCCTCGGCGAACGCCCGGTAGTTCTCCGCGACGGTTACCCCGAGGTCATGACCGTGCATCCACACGTGTCCCGACGGTACCGGCTGATCCGGGACAAAGTCTTCGATCATGACCCAGGAAGCGGTAAACCATCGCGGCGCGCTCGCCGTCTAGTGACGGACGGCGCACCGCACCAGGCATGCGGGATCCAACGGGCCGCGCCCAGCACCGGGGAGGGACCACATACCCATGGCAGCCACGCTTCAGGAGATCCTGCTCGCGCCGGACACGCAGCCGCAGGTGATGGCCGACTGTTACACGCTGATCGAGCAGGAGCTCTCGGACAAGTCGGGGATATCCGGGACCGCGGTCAAGCTGGCCTACAAGACGGTGAACGCCTTCATGCCCGGCCACGTCCGGCACATGGTGGGGGTCCTGCTTCCGGACATGGTGGGCCAGCTGGAGCCGTTCTGGGTGGACTTCTGCGCGTCGGGCAGCTCCGGGTTCGGGGACTACCTGGTCAAGCGCGGCGACGAGGTGACGGAGGCCCTGCTCTCGGTGACCGACGCCCGTGCCGCGGCCTCCGACCGGCCCACGGTCATCAAGGCGTACGGCAGCGTCCGCGGAAGTGCCGTCAAGCACGTCGGGGCCGCGCTCCCGCGCGTCGGCGACCTGGTGCTGAAGTACGCGGGCTGACGGGCTGACCACCGCCTGCGGGCCCGGCGTTTATTGGCGTGGCCGTGTGTCGGTGGCGCCTGGCATGCTTGGTGTTGTGGCGATGCGCGTATCGATCCCAGTCCTGGTCGGCCGGTCCGGCCAGCTTTCGGTGCTGGATACGGCGCTCACCGAGGCCTGCGGGGGCCATCCGTCCGCTGTCCTGGTCGGCGGCGAGGCCGGGGTGGGCAAATCGCGCCTGGTAAGCGAGTTCGCTGAGCGCTCCCGCGGCAAGGGCGCGCGGGTCCTGGCCGGAGGCTGCCTGGAACTCGGCGTGGACGGCCTGCCGTTCGCCCCGTTCACCTCGATTCTCCGCGACCTGGCCCGCGATCTCGGCGCGGACGGCATCGCCGCGCTGCTGCCCGGCGGCACGACCAGGGAATTGGCCCGGCTGCTCCCGGAGTTCGGTGAGCCGGCCGGGACCAGTGACGCGGGCGAGGCCCGGGCCCGGCTGTTCGAGCAGGTGCTGGTCCTGCTCGAACAACTGGCCGACGCCAGCCCAGTGGTCATGGTCATCGAGGACGCGCACTGGGCCGACCGCTCGACCAGGGATCTGCTGGCCTTCCTGATCCGCAACCAGCGGGCCCTGGACGGACTGCTGATCGTCGTGATCTACCGGTCCGACGAGCTGCACCGCTCCCACCCGCTGCGGCCGCTGCTCGCGGAGCTCGACCGGATCGGCTGGGTCACCCGGATGGAACTGGGCCGGCTGTCCCGCCTAGACACCGGCGAACTCGTAGCGCGGCTCCTCGGCCACGAGCCGGGCGAGGAGGTGCTCGAGACGGTGTACCGCCGCACCGAGGGCAACCCGCTGTTCGTGGAAGCACTCCTCAGTGAGGGCGAGCTGGGATCCGGGCTGCCCGAGTCGCTGCGGGACCTGCTGGTCGCGGGGGTGCGGCGGCTGCCGGAGGACACGCAGGAGCTGGTCCGGGTCGCGAGCGCGGGCGGCGAGCGGGTCGGCCATGCCCTGCTGACCGCGGTCACCGGGCTGGACAACGCCGGGCTCGCCCGGGGGCTGCGGCCCGCGGTGGCCGCGAACGTCCTGCTGACCGACTCCGACGGCTTCGTGTTCCGGCACGCGCTCATCCGCGAGGCCATGCACGACGAGTTGCTGCCCGGCGAGGGCAGCCAGCTGCACAGCCGGTTCGCCGAGGTGATCAGCGCCGATCCGGCGCTGGTGCCGCCCGGCCGTGCCGCGGCCGAGCAGGCTCATCACTGGTATTCGGCCCATGACACCACCTGGGCACTGATCAGTGCCTGGCAGGCCGCGGAAGAGTCCGGCCGTGCGCTGGCCTACGCCGAGCAACTGGCGATGCTGTCGCGGGTGCTGGAGCTGTGGGAGCAGGTCCCGGGAGCTGAGCGGCGCATCGATACCAGCAAGGTGGGCGTACTCGAGGCGGCGGTGCGGGCCGCCGACCTGGCCGGGGAGTTCGACCGCGGCATCATCCTGGCCAAGGCTGCCCTGCGGGAGATCGACGTCGCCACGGAACCGGTCCGGGCGGCGCTCCTGCTGGAGACCCGCGGTCACCTGAAGAAGCAGCTCGGCCGCGAGGACTATCCCGCCGACCTGCGAGAGGCTGCCCGGCTGGTCCCCGCCGACCCGCCCAGCCCGGCCCGGGCCCGGGTGCTCGAAGCGCTGGCCCACGACATCCACCACCGTCCGGGCGGCTGGGACGACGCCGAGTTCCGGACGCACGCCGAAGAGGCCGTGGCCGTGGCGCGGCAAACCGGTGATGCCGCCACCGAAGCGGCCGCGCTGATCACCCTGGCCTGTGCCGAGCCGCTCACCGGGGGCATGGAACGCGTCCGGTCGCTGCTGGCCGAGGCCCGCGCCCTCGCCACGAAGGCGAACGCCTACCAGCCCCTGCTGCGCGCCGCCATCACCGAGTCCGACATGCTGGAAGGCATCGGCCAGCACGAGCTCGCCGCCACGGTAGCCCGGGCCGGAATCACGGACGCCCGGCAGTACGGGCTCGCCCGGACCTCGGGCGCGGTGCTGGCTATCAACCTGGCCGAGCCGCTCGTGTCGCTGGGCCGGTGGGACGAGGCCGGCGAGGTCATCGAGCGGGCACTGCAGCTCCTCCCGCCGCCGCTGAGCAGGTCCTCGCTGTGGCGCCTGTCTGGCGACATGGCCCTGGCTCGCGGTGACCTGGACCTAGCGGCCGAAGCCGTGGACCTGATCAGGGCCGCTCTCGACCGCACCCGGTTCAAGGGCGAGCATCAGCTGCCCCTGGCCCGGCTGGAAACCGAATTGCGGCTGGCGCAAGGAAGGCCCGCTGCCGCCCTGACCGTCATCGAAGACGCGCTCGACCGCTTTGACCTGCTGAGCAACCCCCGCTACGCGTGGCCGTTGCTGGCCGCGGGTGCCCGGGCCTGCGCTCCGGCAGCCACAGCCCGCGACCAGGCCCTCACCACCCGGGCCGCTGAACTGCGCGAGCGCCTGCGCACCGCGGCCGGCAAGCTCGCCACCGAAGGGCAGGCGCAGCGGGCCCACCAGCTGACCGTGGCCGCCGAGCTGATGAGCGCCGGTTCAGCCGCGGACCCCGGGTCAGGCCAGGCTCCGCCATCCGGCGGCGTCCAGGCCGCCTGGGATGACGCGGCCCAGGCCTGGGAGGCGGTAAGCCAGCCCTACCCGCTGGCCGCCGCCCTGCTGCGCGCGGCCGAAGTGGCGCTGAGCACCGGTGACCGCGACGCAGGCGGACGGCGGCTGCGGCGGGCCCGCCTGCTCGCTGAGGAGCTGGGCGCCCGGCCGCTGAGCGGCGACATAACCCAGCTCGCCCGGCGGGGCAGGATCTCCCTCACCCGCGAGGCGGAGGCCACGGACCACGAGGCTGCGGCCGGGATGGCTGCGCCGGCCCCGGCACCCGGCGAGCCCCCGCTGGGACTGACGGCCCGGGAGTACGAAGTGCTCCGGCTCGTTGCGGCCGGGCACAGCAACCGGGAGATCGCCAGCGAGCTGTTCATCTCCGCGAAGACCGCCAGCGTGCACGTGTCGAACATTCTCGGCAAGCTCGGCGTGACCAGCCGCGGCGAGGCCGCGGCCACGGCACACCGCCTCGGCCTCTTCGCCAGCTGAGCGGCGAACCCGCGCGGCCCGCCGCCGCCTTTAGCCGTGGCGCCGCCTTTAGCTGAGCCCGCGGAACTCCCGATTTGCACTAGGCGCCTTCGTATTTAATGGGCATTTCGCGGCCAATTAGCCGGGAATGCCAGACTCAGTCAGATCACGGGCGTACATCACCATGACCGCTCATCTGGCGCTCTGGAAACTAAAGGGGCTAATCTGTCGTCCCGGCACCAGAGAGTGCCGCAGCCGCGTATCGGCGCCTTTCTGGCGGCGGCCGTTCCCGCGGGCACCCGCGACCGGGCCCGCAACGCGTGGCAGGCCGTGGACTCGGAGGATCCCTTGGTTGAGCCACTGACCGGGGACGACCCTCGCGAAGCCGGGGGTTACCAGCTTCGCGGGCGTCTTGGGTCCGGCGCGATGGGGCAGGTCTACCTGGCGCTGACCCCGGGCGGGCGGCAGGTCGCGGTCAAGATGATCCGGGCCGAGTTCGGCAATGACGAGCGATTCCGGGCCAGGTTCCGGCAGGAGATGGCCGCCGCGCAGCGGGTCCACGGCCTGTTCACTGCGCAGGTGCTGGAGGCCGAACCGGACGCCCCGCGACCGTGGCTGGCCACCTCGTACGTGCCCGGCCTGTCGCTGCGCGAAGCGGTCACCCGGTACGGGCCGCTGCCGCCGGACACGGTGTTCCTCATGCTGGCCGGGATCGCCGAGGCCCTCCAGGCCATCCACGCAGCGGGCATCATCCACCGGGACCTCAAACCGTCCAATGTGATCCTCGCCGCGGACGGCCCCCGCGTCATCGACTTCGGGATCGCCCGGGCCGACGCGGCTCCCGCCCTGACCGGCAGCGGCTCGTGGGTCGGCTCACCCTGGTTCATGGCTCCCGAGCAGGCTCGCGGCCGGTGTGCGACACCCGCCGCGGACGTTTTCTCGCTGGGATCGCTAGCCGTCTACGCGGCCGCCGGGCATCCGCCGTTCGGCACCGACGGCGCGGTCGCGGTACTCAACCGGGTGCTCAACGATCCGCCGGACCTGGACGGCTGCCCGCCGGACCTGCACTCCCTGATCGAGCGCTGCCTGGCCAAAGACCCCGGGCTGCGGCCCCGGCCGCGGGACATCGTCAGCGCCTGCCGTGACCGGGCCAGCAGCGGGCTGGCCTTCGGGCTCTCCTGGCTGCCGGGCCAGATGTCCGTGGCGCCCGCGGACAGCGCCGCGCTGGAGGCCATCCCGGTCACGCCCACATCAGCGGCCGTCCCGCCCCGGGTAACTGGCCCCGGCGGGATCGGTCCTGACGATACTGATGCTGGCGGAACTGATGCTGGCGGCGCGGAGGGGACTGGCGCTGGGGAAGCCGGCGCTGGGGAAGCCGGCCCTGGGGTGACTGGTGCTGGGGAGGCCGGCCCGGAAACGACCTCGCCCAGCGTGGACCGCGGGGCCCGGCCGGTCCAGCCTGAACCGCCCCACCCCCCGCCCTCGCCGCACCCGGTACCCGGCAAACCACGGCAGAAAACGAAAACCATCGCGGCCGCGGTGACCGGAGCCGTCCTGCTGCTGATCGTGGCGGGCGGCGCCGTCGCGCTGGCCCGCCAGGGTGGCCAACAGCCGCGGGCCGCCGGCGGCGGCCTGGCCCGCCCGAACCCGGGCGCCCAGGCGGGCACCAGCAGTCCCAGGGGCACCTCCGCTACGTCGCCGTCGTCCGGGCGGGACCCGGCCAAGGCCGCGACGGCACGACTGCCGCGCGGGAAGCACGCAGCCCCGCATCCGGCGCCGTCCGCGGCCAGCCCCACCACGGCCAGCCCCACCCCGGAGGTGACCCTGTCCGGCCGGGCCGCGTTCGGCGGCACCTGGTCCGGCACGGTGAGCCAGCCGGCCTGGACCGTGCCCACCTGAACGGTCCAGGTGAGTGTCCCCCGCGTCGGCCTCGAAGGGCAGCTACAGCGCGCCGTCGATCGGCTGCTCAGGGAACGTCTCCGTGCAGTCGAGCAGCGGCTCCTCGATGACCGCGCTGGCCGCTACGACCAGCCTGCTGAATCGAGACTGCGTGCTGCTGGCCCACGTGACGCTGACCCTCACGGCCCCCGGCCAGCTGACCATGACCTGGACGCCCGCCGGCCATCAGAACGCGCTGGGCACCGCGGTGCTCACCCGCAGCTGAATCGGCAAGGTTCCCGGTTACTGGCCGGCGGCCCAGGGTTCACGGCTGTTCCGGCGCCGCTGGTGTGAGCAATCCCCGATTGAACGCCTCGGCGACCGCAGCCGCGCGGTCGCCGACACCGAGCTTGGCGTAGATGTGCAGCAGGTGGGTCTTGACCGTGGCCTCGCTGATGAACAGCCTGGCCGCCGCCTCCCGGTTCGTGGTGCCCGCCGCCACCAGCGAGAGGACCTCGAGCTCGCGCTGGCTGAGCGGCTCGGCGCCGGGAGCCCGGACCCGGCTCATCAGCCTGGTCGCCACCGATGGCGAGAGCGCCGCCTGGCCCTGGGCGGCGGCCCGGACGGCACGCAGCAACTCGTCGCGGGGCGCGTCCTT
>DASQRM010000049.1:0-56912 GCA_035642895.1 Streptosporangiaceae bacterium
GCGGCGGGCGGCGATGTCCCCGCCGCGCTGGCGGCCTGGGAGCGGCGCCAGCTCGCGCTCGGCCGCGACCTGCTGGCCCGCTGCCGGGAGATCGGCGACAGCTCGCAGTTCCTGGGCAGCTTCCGGCCCGGGGATCCGCGGCTCATTTTCGGGCTGTACGGCCCAGGCCAGTAGCACGGCACCGACCCGACCAACGAAGGAGAGAACAGGATGGCCGCCACGATCATCCGCGAGGAGAATTTCGATCCTGCCGACTACCGGGGAGAACTGGACGCGGCCGGTGAAAACCTGGATGTGGGCACCCGGCTCTGGTTCGAGAACGAGCACATCCGGGTGTGGGAAGTGCGGCTCATGCCGGGTGAGCGTGGCCCGTTCCACGCGCACACCCGGCGCTACTTCTGGACCGTCGTGGACGGCGGGATCGGCCGTCAGCGCACCGCGGACGGCACGATGATCACCCGTGAGTATCACGTCGGCGACACCAATTACTCCGACCACTCACCGGACGATCCGACGATCCACGATTTCGAGAACGCCGGCGACACGCCGATCCGGTTCACCACGGTGGAGCTGCTGGACTAAGCGACGCGGCCCGGCGGGCACAACGGCCCAACTAGCGCAGCGGCCACACAGGCGCGGCCTTTCGACTAACTCTCTTAGTACTTTGTCCGGCTAATCCGCCACGAAGTGTGTTTCTTTAAGATTCGCGCCGCAATTCCCGACCCCCCGACGCATACTGCTCGGTGGGCGGGACTAGGGGGTTGTAGGAGATCACGATGAGGGGGACCGGCGCGGGCCGCTACTGGATACGGCCGCTGCGCGGCACCGGCAGCCCGTCCGACCGTGCCCTGCACCGGCTCGTGGGCTGGTACGCGGTCGGGTTCCGGCTGTGGATCGCGGTCGCCGTGGTGGTGGCCGCGCCGCTGGCGGCGACCGCGGCCGTGTCCGGGGCATGGCTCGCGGCCGCGCTGGTGACGCTGTCCGCGTGGTCGGTCTTCTTCGCCGTCCGGGTCGGCCGTCGCGGCGTCACCGGCCCGCTCGTGCTCGCGGACGCCGCGGTCATCGTGGCCCTGATCGTCGTGCATCACCTGGTGGTGCCGGCCGCGCTGATCTCGGCGGGCACCACCTGGATGCTGCCGCTGGCCAGTACCGCGATCTACATCTCCCAGCTCTGCATCCCGCCGCCGGCGGGCCTGCCCGTGGCCGCGGTGGTGATCGCTGCCTACGTGACCACCGTGGCGCATCCCGCGGGCGCCCTATACCTGGTCTTCCAGGCCCTGGCCACGGCCGCCCTGATGGTCCTGGTCCGGCGGGGCGGGCGGAACGCTGACGCCGCCATCGGCCGCCAGCTTCAGCTGGAGCAGGACCTGAAGGTCGAGGCGGCCCGGCGGGCGGACCAGCGGGAACAGGACCGCCGGCTGCACGACACGATCCTGTCCACGCTGACCATGGTCGCCTCGGGTGCGCTGGACATGTCCTCGCCGGTGCTCGCCGCGCAGGCCTCCCGCGACCTGCAGGTGCTGCACAGCTGGCCCACACTCCCCGAGCCGGGTCCCCCGGGCGCGGTGGCCCTGCCGGACCGTCTCGCCGCGGTGGCCGCCGAAGCTGCCCCGCTGCGGGTGGCCACATCCTTCTTTTCCGCAACGAAAACCGTGCCCGCCACGGCCGTCGACCGGATCGCGGACTGCGCGGCCGAGGCGCTCCGCAACGTGGCCCGGCACGCTGGGACAGGCACGGCGGAGCTGCGGGTCAGCGACGGGAACGGCCAGGTCGTGGTGGAGATCATCGACCAGGGGCGGGGGTTCGACGCCTGGTCTGTGCCCCGGTCGCGGCGCGGGATCTCCGAATCCATCCACGGCCGGATGGCGGCGATCGGCGGCACGGCGGAGATCTCCGCCATCCCGGGCGCGGGTACCACGGTGACTCTTCGGTGGCCCCGCGAGGGCACCGCGGAAACACAGCGGTCGCCCGCTGAGGGCATCGCGGAGACACAGCGGTCGCCCGCTGAGGGCACTGCGGGAGAACAGCTGTGGCCTGGCGAGGGCACCGCGGGAACACAGCAGTGGCCCAGCCCGGGTACGGCCGCGGCCCCGGGTCCGGGATGACCGCGCACACGGTGCCGGGTCCCCGGCCGTCGGCGGTGCTCGCGGCCCGGTACGCCCGCGCGCTCGATATCGCCGTGGTGGTCGCGGCGGCCGGATGGCAGCTGGCCGGGGCGGGCCCACTGCTCCTGGCGCACCTGGGCAGTTACTCATCCGATCAGTTCCAGGTCGCGGCGTGGTGCGCGATCGCGCTGATCATCGCCGCGGGCTCGGTCCTCCTGCTGCGCGGCTCCAGCCGCCGTGAGACTGGCTGGGCGCTGGCCGCCGCGGCCCTGGTGATCAGCACGGCGGCCGCCGTGGCCTGCCCGCCCGCCCAGATGCTCGAAACCAACTGGGCCTGGGGCGCGGCGGGCTGGGTCGGGGTCCTGGTGCTGCTCCGGCGGCCGCTGGCCGAGCTGGGCGTGTTCCTCACGCTGGAGGCTCTGGCCATGTTCGCCGTGCTGGCCCGGGACGGCCTGCACCAGCCGAACGTGGCGGCGTTCATCACGGTCCTGGCCGGATCGACCGGAATCCAGGTGGCCATCTCCGTGGCCGCGCGAACGCTAGACGTTCCGGCCCAGCAGGCGGAGCAGGCCGCGACCAGGGAAGCGGACATCGCCGCCCGGCAGGCGGTAGCCGACCAGATCCGCGGCGCCCGGCAGGCCCGCTGGCTCGAACTGCGGGCGACCGCCGAGCCGCTGCTGAGTGGCCTCGCGGCCGGGACCGCTGACCCCGCGGATCTTGCCGTCCAGCGGGCCTGCGCGGTCGAGGCGGCGCGGCTGCGGCGGTTGTTCGCCGAGGCGGACGACACGCCGGACCCGCTGGTCCACGAGCTGCACGCCTGCGCGGACATCGCGCAGCGGCGCGGGGTGGCGGTGGACATCGAGACCGCGGCCCAATTCCCCGGAACACAGCCCCCCGGAGCACAGCTCTCCGGAACACAACCCCCCGGAGCACAGCTCTCCGGAATACAGCTCCCCGCGGTGCCGCCCGAGGGCCGCCGGGCCATCACAGACCTGGCCATTGCGGTCCTTGTCAACGCAATCTCCCGGGTGCGCGTCACTGTTACTGGGACGGTCGATGGCGTGATCGTCAGCCTGGTCTGCGACTCGCCTGCTGATCCGGACCTGCCCAGCGCTGCGGCCGGGCTGGTCGTGGACAGTCAGCGGGACGGACAGAGTCTGTGGGTGGAGGGGCGTTGGAACACGGCGTGACGGTCGCGATCGTGGACGATCACCCGGTCGTGGTCGAAGGAGTGATCTCCTGGATCAGCGCGGATCCCCAGCGGCGGATCACCGTGACCCAGGTCGTCAGCGACATCACCGGGCTGGCCTGGCCCCGCGTCGCGGACGTGCTCATCCTCGACCTCGAACTCGGCGGCCGGATGGTCACCGACGAGGTGGCCCAGCTCGCCGCCAGCGGCTACCGGATCGTCGCCTTCTCCGCGCACGTCGATCCGGCCCTGATCCTGGATGTCCTGGACGCGGGCGCCCACGCCTACGTCAGTAAGGACGAGGGCCGTGAGCACCTGCTCGAGGCCGTGCTGGCGGCCGCGGCCGACCGGCCCTGCGTGACCCGCTCCCAGGCCAAGGCCATCCTCGCCGATCCCCGCCCGGGCCGACCGGCCCTGTCGGGCAAGGAACGGCAGGCGCTGCTGCTCTGGTTCCAGGGCATGTCCAAGGCATCGGTCGCCCGCCGGATGTCCATCTCCGAGAACACCGTCCGGCAGTACATCGACCGGGCCCGGGTGAAGTACGCCACGCTCGGCCGGCCGGCCCACACGAAGGATGCGTTGCTGGCCCGGGCCATCGAGGACGGCCTTATCCTGCCGGGCGAGGTGGCCCCGTACACCACCTTCGCCAGCCGGCCTCGCCCCGCGCTCTCCTGACCGGCAGGCGTTCCGGATGGCCGCTCTCCTGACCGGCAGGCGCGCTCCGGACGGCCGCTCTGCTGACCGTGCGGCGCTTACCCAGCCTTCGCCGCGCTGGCCGGCTGGGGTGGCAGCGGGGGCGAAGCGCTCGGGGCCTTGGGTGCCAGGAACTTGGCCACGTCGAGCCCCGATCCGACCATCTGCTTGAGCATGAAGTCGTGGTTGAGGTCGAGAATGGCGCGGGTCTCGGCGGCGATCACCGCGTTCCGGCTGAGGCTCAGCTCGTTGTCCTGCTGCTGTTCCCCCGACAACGACCAGTTGGTCGACCCCTTCACCGTGTACACGCCGTCGACGATGACGATCTTCAGGTGAGAGATGGCATTGTGCACCGAACTGGTGCCGATCGCGATGCTGTTACCGAAGGCATTGTTGTTCCACTTGGCCAGGATGGCCTTTTCGTGCACTCCCGAGGCCTGGCTCCGGTCCAGGCTCATCTGGACGTAGACCCGCTCGTCGGCCAGCTTGCCCTCGATGATCGTGTTCAGCTCGTCGTCGTCGTAGCCGAACATGTTGACCACGATGGAGTGCTGGGCCGTCCCGAGCAGGGCGACCAGCAGGCCGTGCACATTGTCGCGCGGAGCGAAGAACGTCCTTTGGTCGTCCGGATAGCCATCCAGAAACCGGCCCTCGGCCTTGTACGTTCCAAGGTCGTCCCATTCAAACGGCGCATCGGCCATTGCCAGCCCCCCTGAGTTGTTCTACGGGGGCAAAGTATCCCGTTCGCGGGCCGCTGGCTATGGCCTGAGCGCCTGATGTGAATCAGCTGCGCGCGTAGTTGCTGGCCCCGCACCAGTCCACGAGGACCACCGGCTCGTCCCCCACGACCCAGCCGTCGTGGCCCTGGGGCAGCGCCGTGATGTCTCCCGGCCGGGCGTCGAACTCCACGCCGTCGGACATCACGACGTGCAGCGTGCCCTGCACGTGGTACTGGAAATGCGGTGCCTCGCACAGCTCGGTGCCGGCGATCGGCTTGACGTCCTGTGACCAGCGCCAGCCGGGCTGCAGGGTCAGCCGGCCGACCTCCCCGCCGCCGATCCGCAGCAGGTCCAGGGCTCCGTGACCGAACGTGCGGGTCTCGTCGGGGGTCTCGAAGCTCTTCTGCTCTGCTTTTCCGGTCACAACTCTCGCTTTTCCGGTCACAACTCTCGCTTTTCCGGTCATGACACTCACTTCTCCCTTGCCCGTAGGCTCGCGACCTCTTTGCGGTGAGCGTGGCCGGCCCGGGTTGCAGCCACTTTGCAGCCGCTGAGCTGGCGGTACGCGCCGCAGCAGGGTTGGATACGGGCATGAGGTCGCTCGCGGTGCGGGTGCTCAACGACTTCGGCGTGGACGGGATCGAGCCGCAGTCGCTGGGCAGCCGGAAGGCGCGCCTGACGCTGCACCTGCTGGCCCTGGCCGGTGGCCAGGTGGTGTCTTCGGCCGCGCTCGCAGACGCGTTGTGGGGTGACAGCCCGCCCGCGAGGCCCGACGATCAGCTTGCCGTGCTGGTCAGCCGCCTGCGGTCGGTGCTCGGCCGGGACCGGATCGAGCATCGTGACCATGGATACCTGCTGCGCTGCGACTGGCTGGACGCCGCCGAGCTGGCCGGGCTCACCGATGAGATCGACCGGCGGCGCGGCGCGGGCCACATGATGGGGGCGGCCGCCGCCGCCCGCGTCGCCCTCTCCCTGATCCGCGGCGACGGCCCGGTGCCGCTGCCGGGCGAGTGGGCCCAGCTGAAGCGCGCTGACCTGGAACGCCTGATCCGGCACGCCCGCCAGGTGGCGGCCACCGCGCTGCTGGATGCCGGGGACTGGATGGCCGCCGCTGACGCCGCCTCTACCGCTCTGGAACGCGACCCCTACGACGAGGCGGCGCTCCGGGTGCTGCTGCGCGCCCAGGTGATGGGCGGCCGGGTGGCTGCGGCCCTCGCCTCCTACGCCAGCGCCCGGGAGCGCCTCGCCGACGAGCTGGGGACCGACCCGTCACCGGAGACCGAGCAGCTGCAGCTGGCCATCCTGCGCGGAGAGCTGGTCCCGGCAGGACCGGCCCCGGCTCCCGCCTCCCTGGGCCTGGTCGGCCGGGACGAGGAACTGGGCTACCTGGACGCCGTGGCCATGCGGGCCCGGGGCGGCGCCGTCGAGGTCCTGGTCATCGAGGGGGAGGCCGGAATCGGGAAGACCACCCTGCTGCGCACCTGGGCCGACCGGCGCGGGTCCGCCGGGGACACGGTGCTGATGGCCACGTGCGGGCAGCTCGACCGGGTCCTGCCGCTGGACGCCCTGCTCACGGCGCTGTGCGCGCTGCTGCGCCGCCTCGGGCCCGAGGTCACCGCGGACCTGCTGGGCGGCGATGAGCCGGTGCTCGGACCGGTGCTCGAGCCGGGCCCCGCTGGCCCGGCGCGGCCGGTGCTGGCCGGCAACATGCTCGGCCCCGCCATCCTGTACGCGGCCCTGGTCAGGGTGCTCGGGAGACTCACCGCCCGCGGGCCGGTGGTGGTGGTCATCGACGATGCGCATCTCGCCGGACCCGCGCTCGCGGACTGGCTCCGCTTCGTGCGCCGTGAGGCGGTGCCGTTGGCCGTGGTGGCCGCCGTGCGGCCCGGCGCGGGCGGGCCGCTGCCGGCCACCGGGGTCATCCACGTCGGCGTCCTCGGCCGCGACGCCGTCGCGGAACTGGTCGGCCCGGCGCGGGTCGACGAGCTCTACGAGCGATCCAAAGGGCACCCGCTGTTCCTCACCGAGCTGGCCCAGCAGGCCGCGGGCGGGACGCTGCCCGCGTCCCTGGTCGAGTCGGTGTCCGCGCGCTGCGACGAGCTGGGCAGCGCCGGGGCGCTGCTGCGGACCGCGGCGGTGATCGGCCCCGAGCTGGACATCGACCTGCTGGCGGCGATACTGGGCCGCGGCGCGGTCGAGCTGCTGGATGACGCCGAGCGGGCCGTCGCCGGGCAGTTCCTGGCCGACGAGAACGGGACCCTCTGGTTCCGGCACGAGCTGCTGCGAGAGGCCCTGGCGGCCAGCGCCACGGCGGGCCGGGCCGCGCTGCTGCACCGGCAGGCCGGCCGGGTGCTGGGCCGGCGGCCGGACGCGGACCCGGTGATGGTGGCCCACCACGCCCGGCTGGGCGGCGACCTCACGCTGGCCTCGCGTGCGCTGCGGGACGCCTCAGCGCGGGCCGGCGAGCGCTTCGACCACGCCGCGGCCGAGGCGCTGCTGGATGATGCGCTGGTCTTGCATTCCGACCAGGAGGGGTGGCTGGCGCGGGCCCGGGTCCGCACTCGCCGCGGCCGCTACCCCCAGGCCCTGGAGGACGTCCAGCGCGCCGGGGCGGCCGGCCCGGCCGCCCTGGAGGTCGGCGCGTGGGCGTCGTATTTCAGCCGCCGGTTCGGGCAGGCGGCCCAGTTCGCGGAGGACGGCGCGCTGGCCGCAGTGGACCCGGCGACCCGCGCCCGGTGCCTGGCGGTCGGGGGCCGGACCCTCCACGCCGCGGGCGACCTGGACCGGGCCGAGCGGCTGCTGGGCGAGGCGTTCTCGCTCGCTGAGGGCGCGGACCGGGTGACCGCGGCCGCGTGGCTGGGGGTGCTCCGGGCCCATCAGAGCCGGGCGGCCGAGGCCCTGCCGCTGCTGCGCCCGGCCGCCCGCGGGCACGTGGGAGCGGAGCACACGTCGGCCATGCTGCACGCGCTCCTGTTCACCGGGCACGCGCACGCGCTCGCGGGTTATCCGGACCTGGCCCTGGCCGCGTTCGGGCGCTACACCGAGGAAGTGGAGCGGCGGCAGGTGCCGCGCTTCTCGGGCCGCGCGGTGAACTTCACCGGCTGGGTGCTGCGCAACCTGGGCGCGGCCGGGGAGGCTGCCGACCAGCACGCCGCCGCGCTGGAGATCGCGCAGTACCATGCCTCCCCCGAGACCACCATCGCCGCGCTGGAGGACCTGGCCGAGCAGTGCCTGGACGCCGGCGACCCGGATGGCGCGCGGGCCCGGCTGGCGGAGGCCGCCGTGCTGCTGGAAGGCGACTTGGTTTTCGGCTGGCGGCTGGACCTAAAGCATCAGCTGGTCACGGGGCGCCTGGCCCTGCTGAGCGGTAACCCGGGGCAGGCCGGGGCCGCGGCCGCCGGTCTGGAGGCCCGGGCGGCCGCGCTGGGCGTCCCTCGCTACGCCAGCGTCGCCCGCCTGCTCCGCCACCGGGCGGACCGGGCCCTGGGACAGCCCGTCGACCTGGCCTGCGTCGAGGCCGACCTGGACCTGCTCGACGCGTCGGTGGCGGTGGAGGCGTGGCGGTGGACCGGCGAAGTAGCCGCCGACTTCGCCAATCCCGCCTGGCTGGACCGGGCCGTGGACCGCGCCGACCGGCTGGCGCGGCACGCGGAAGGGTACGCGGACGGACTGCGGCGGTACGTGGACCAGCGCCTGCCCGCCTGGCGCGCCCTGGCCGGGTAGGCCGCCCTGGCCTGCTGAGCCTGGCCGACGGAGCCCCAGCGCGCGGGGACGGCCCCGGCTCAGCGAACGGTGCGGACCAGCCCGGTGAGGACCAGCATGGAGACGGCCAGCGGCCCGGTTCCGGCCACGGCCTGCTCGGCGGCGCGCCGCGCAGTCGCCCGCTGCCCGGCGTCCAGCGACTGGAGGAACGGGGCCACCTGGGCCATGCCCAGCCGCCACGACGCCAGCTCCGCCGGGTTCGACAAGCCGGTCGGGACCGTCATTGTGTGTACCTGCACGTCGGTGAATCCGGCGTCGGCCGCCAGGGCGGCCAGCCGCGCCTGATCCTGCGCAGCCGGGCCAGCCTCCCGTTGCAGCGACAGATACCAGGCGGGGGGCTGGAAGCCGAATGGGCGGAGCGCCTCGTCCACAGCCAGCTTGGCCGGGTGAGTCCAGCCGGGAGCGAAGGTGCTGGCCGCGAGACCGCGGCCGACGCGCCGGGCCTCGCGCAGGGCCGCCCCGGGCCCACTCAGATGGTTGAGGCAGAACGCGGCCACGACCAGGTCGAAGGCCTGGTCGCGAAACGGCAGGGCCGTGGCGTCGGCCGCCACCGGGTGCTGCGCCGGGCCGCCCCGGCGCAGCATCGCCACGGCCAGGTCGGCGGCCACCACCCGGTCGGCGCCCGCGGCGAGCGCGGCCTGGCCGGCCACGCCGGTACCCGCGCCCAGGTCGAGGACCCGGCCGCCGGCCAGCGGGAGCGGCGCCGCCGCGACCAGGGCCCGGGCCAGCGGGGCATATACCTGCTCTGGGCCGCCGGCCCAGTCTGCGGCCGCGGCGTCATAGGCCGCCCGCACCTCCCCGGACCGCCCGGTCCTGCTCAGCCCGGTCCTGCTCAGCCCGGTCCCGCTCAGCCCAGTCCCGCTCAGCCCAGTCCCGCTCAGCCCAGCAGGGGTGCGGCCTGCACCGCCTTGGCCTCCCACCATGCCAGCTCCTCGTCGTAGCCGCCGAGCGCCTTCTCCCAGCCGAACTGGACCAGGGCCCCCAGCAGGCACAGGGACAGCTGCCGGTCCCACCACGGCCCAGTATCGACGCCGCAGTCCTCCAGCGCCTCCCGGTAGACGGTGATCGACGTCTCCTTGGGCTGCGGCAACCGGCGGCAGTTGATGGCCAGGTACCAGGCCAGGTCGCTGAGTGGCGCGCCCAGCCCGGACGTTTCCCAGTCGAGCACGACGGTCCGCCCGGCGTCATCGGTGCCGAGGTTGTCCAGCTTCCAGTTGCTGTGCACGAACGTATGCGGCGTCCGGGCCAGCGCGTCCACCAGCGGGCCCGGGTCGTAGGCCAGCGGGGTCACCACGGCCGCGGCCGCGGGCGCGACCTGCGCCAGCAGCGGCCAGCCCCGGCCGACCAGCTGCGGCACGAGGTGCGCCGTCCCGGTGACCGCCTCCGTGGCCGCCTCGGCCTGCGCCATCCAGGGAGACAGCTCGAGATAGCGGTGCATCTCCGGGATCACGTCGAACTCGGGGCCGCAGTCCCAGAACGCGGCGTGCAGGGCGGCCATGTGCCGCAGGAAGCGCACGTGCTGGGCCAGCGGGATGACCTCATCCGTGGCCGGGACCAGCCAGGGTGTCACATCGTGCATGAGCAGAACACAGCCCCGGGGCCAGGCCGGCCCCCCGCCCGGTTCCGGGGCGGGGCCGGGCTCGTCCGGGGCCGCCCCCACGATCGGCTGGTTGAAGCAGGAGGGCAGCCGGGCCAGGATGCCCCGTTCCCACAGTTCCACCCCTGCCCCCCGCAACGAGCCGGACGTCCGCAAGGTCCAGTCCCCGCTCAGGTCGAGGTGCTTCAGTACGTAGTCCTGGCCGTCGATCACGACCCGCTCCAGCCGGGCCCCGGACTTGCCCGGGACCCCGTCCAGGGGGGCCCGCAGGGTCATGCCCGCGAGCAGCTCAGCCACATCGCGGTAGTGCCGTGCGGGCAGCGACGCCACGGCACCGTCGCGGCCGTCCCCCGGATCATGCATCAGCCGCTTCCATTTCAGCCAGCAAGGCGGCCGGCCAGCGGCCCCCGCAGAACACCATATCGGAGGCAATACGGTTGCCCCGGACCGTAATCAGGTGCATGTGGTGCCCGGCGTGCGGCACCCCATTCTCGGTCCAGGTGAGGGTGTACTCGACCACTTCGCTCGCCCCACCGGAGACCGGATAGCGGCGCAGTTCGTCGAAGTGACCCGGGTCGGCGAACCACCGGGCGTACTCGGCGCGGATCGCGTCCGGCCCGGCGGCGTGCAGCCGCCAGCCCGGCACGGTCGCGTCCAGGGTGGCGTCGGGGCTCCAGGCGTCGCAGCCCGGGATGGTCGCCGTCTCGATCGCCTGCAGGAACTTCCCGATCACCGGGTTGTCTGCTACCGGGCTCTGGGCCACCGGGCTCTGGGCCACCGGGTCCTGCGCCACTGAGTTCTGCACCACTGGGTTCTGGGTCATGGTCGCCTCCTGACGGGTCAGCCCCATGGTGCGGACCTTGGCTTGCAGCCAGGTTGCAGTTCCGCGCCCAGGCGTCCCTGTCCCCAACCACCCCGACGACGCGCGGCGTAACCCATACCGGCACAATTGGTTCAGGGCCTACGGGACCGGACCCTGACCGAGGGGGGGACCCTGAGGAGGCAGGAATGTCGCTAGCCCAGGCCAGTATCCAGCTCACGTTTCCGCAATCGCCCTTTCCCCCGCTGGCCGTCGGCTTCATGGGCCTGGGGACGGGCTATCTCGTCTACGGAACCCAGGAGCTTTTCGGCTACCCCCCGCGCGACGAGCGGGTGGACGTGGCCACCGGCATCTGGGGTATCTGGATGCCGGGCTTCATGCAGTTCCTCACCGGCGTCTACCTGTTCGCCGGGCTGACCCTGTTCGGCACGTTTACCGCCTCACCGCCGCTGTACATGGCCGCCCTGGCCTTCACCGCGTACGGCGTGCACTGGTTCGCGCTGGGCTGGATCAGGCTGCGCCGCGCCGACGCCCGGGCCAACATCGGCATGACCGTCGCGTTCCTGGCCATATCGGTGCTGGGCATCATCGTGTTCTTCAAGGCGGGCGACGACCCGGTGGGCGGCCTGTTCATCGGCCTGGCTTGCGTGTATGTGTCGGAGTTCTTCGCCACCCTGGCCCCGGACGTGCCCGCCTTCCGCCCGGCGGAGAAGGCCCTCGGCTTCTTCCACCTCGGCACCGGGCTGTGGCTGCTGTACCTGGTGTTCGCGGTCGCACTGAACTTCATCTTGAAGTACACGCTGCCCTTGTAGGGCGCGTCTCCGCCCACGCTTACCCCGAGCAGGTTGCGGTGGCGGCGGAGGCGGCCACCGCGGCATTGTGCCCTGGCGGCCGGGGTCTTGCTGGCGGCGTCTGGCCGGGGCCCCCGCTCTTGGGCGCTGAACCCGAAGCGCCCATGGGCCCCGGACCTGATGCGCCCTTGGGCCCTGAACCTGATGCGCCCTTGGGTTTTGGACCCGATGCGCCCTGGGGCTCTGGACCCGCTGCGGTGAGCGTTGCGGTCGCGGGCATGAACTGGATCTGCAGCAAAGTCTCGGTCACCGGATACCTGCCGAGCGTGACCCACTGACCTTCGTCGGCGGCCTGGTCCACGGACACCGCGCCGAAGCTCGTGGTCCCGTTGTAGACGGCGTAGTCGACCATGCCGAGGGCGTTCCGCGTGGGCACGAAGACGGCCAGCGTGCAGTGCGAAGCCCCGGCACCCGGGTCGAAGAACCAAGCCAGCGCGGACGGGATCGCCTGGCTGGCGTTCGGATCCATGGTCCAGACGGCGCGGCCGGTGCAGCCGTTGCCGGTCCAGCCGCCGGCCTCGGCAGTCCAGCCCGGCCCGCTGGCGGCGTCATCGAGGTTTACGCCAGCACGTGGGCTGTTCGGGCAGCCGACCCCGGCGATTTCCGGGCCGGCCACGGCCCGGGGGCCCGAGCGCGGGGCGGGGGTCCGCGTCGCGCCAGGCCCGGGCGATGCCGGGGCTGGGGCTGGCACCCGCGACGGTGTGGCGCCTCGGGTCGGCGAGTTGCCGCTTCCGGGCGGCCGCGATGCCGCGGTGCTGGGGGTGGAGTGGCCCGCGGGACGCGAAAGCAGCACTACTCCCCCAAGGGCCAAGCCAGCGACAGTCAGGCCGGCGGCCACGCGGCGGATGACGGGGCGCGGCGCGGGCCGGGGCCCCAGGCGCTTGATGGAGAACTCGGGCTGGCCGGTGATTCCGGTGATCTTCTGGCGTGGCACTATCTGGGTGCTGCTGGTAGCTGGCGGCAGGTCCTTCCATCGGCCCTCCCACGCTTCCAGGGAATCACCGCAGCCGCGGACGTACGCCTCGACGACAGGCAGGGTTGGCCGGACCGGGCCGTCTGCTGCCGCCGCGATGGTGTCCTGCGGTAAGCCAGTCCGCGCCGCGAGTTCGGCAATACTCAGGCCTTCGCGTGAGCGCAGGGCGCGAAGGTCGCGGAGAAAGGCCTCCAGGTCCTCCCCCGGCTCGCCGTGCGGTCCATCATGAGCTGGCATTCAACACTCCCGAGGTCGGATCAGCCGTGCTCCCAGCGCCCGCTACTGCGGGCCGCCTACCGCCGCCAGAGTTCAGGACGACGCTATCCCGGGACGCACGGCGGAAACGACGCAATCAGGGCATTTCACTCATTACGGAGCGGTGACATCCCAGTCCCGGGCACACGCCGTCCACGCTGTTAGCCGGCCGTCACCTCGAGGTGTGGCGGACGGGTCGCTGCACTGTGACGCGCTGTGAGTTACGGACCGGGCGCCCGCCCACCGGGGCCGCCCAGGCGCTGCTCAGCCTGCTCGCGGCCGGCTTACCGGGTGACGCCGGCTGACGCGCTCACCGGGATGGGGTGGGCGAGGGTCTGGAAGACGACGCAATAACGCTCGGTCAGCCGGAGCAGCGTCGCGATCTGCTCCTCGCTGGCGTCGCTGTCGAGCTCGAAGCTGAGCCGGATGGACGTGAACCCGACCGGCGCCTCCCGGTCGACCGCGAGCGTCCCCCGGAAGTCCAGGTCGCCCTCGGCGTGCACGGTCCCGCCATTGATCGGTATCCCGAGCGATGTGGCCACCGCCCGGAGCGTCACCCCCGCACACGCGACCAGCGCCTCCAGCAGCATGTCCCCGGAGCACAGCAGCGACCCATCGCCGCCCGTGGCCGGATGCAGCCCGGCCACGGCCAGCGCGCGGCCCGTGTCCACCGAGCAGCTGATGCCCTCGTCCCCCAGCTCACCGCGGGCGCGCAGGGTGACCACCGCCTGCGTCGGATCCTGGCGGTAGGCGTCCTTGAGCGGCTCCTGCACGGCGCGCAGTCCGTCGCTGTCCACGGGCGTCTCCTTCTCTGTTAGGCGCTGATGTCAGCGGCGGTCGGCGGAATACAGGTACGGGCCGCGGCCACCGGGGTCCACCGGGGAGGCCGCGGTTTCGCCGCGCAGCCAGCGGATCGCAGCCTGGATGCCCTCGCCGTACTGCGGGGGCGGGTACCGGTCCGGGTCCACCGGGACACCGCCGGGACGGCCCTGCAACACGACCAGGTTGGCTGCCGCGTCCTCATGGTGCAGGTGCGAGGTGCTCGGCAGGCCGACCGCCTGCCCGCACAGCGGCGCCGCCGGGGATTCGCCCAGCACCCAGTCGAGGAGATCCCGGACTCCGCGCAGCCAGGCCGCGTTCATCCAGCCCGGCTCCCAGCGCCACGGGTGCCGGGCGTCCGAGGCGGACATGGGATCGGGCAGGTCGGCGTGGTGCAGCGCATCCCGCGTGAGGTCGCGGAGCTGGCGCATCTCGTCGTCGGTGCGCACGTAATCGCCGCGGGCCCCGATGAAGCGGCCGCGGTTGTCCGCGTGCACCGGGATCTCGTCGCTGCCCCCGGCGAGCCAGGCCAGGACCGCCCGGGTCTCGCGGAACTGGTCGCGGAAATCGGCCGGCACGCCGGGCGGGGCCGTGGAGCCCTCCGGCTCCGCTGCGGCCTCGGCCAGGATCTCCTCCCGTGACGGCGGGCACCCGGGAGCCAGGGACAGGGTCACCGGCGACGGGCGGGTTCCGGTCAGCGCCCACTGCCAGGCCAGGGCGGTGCGGCCCCGCGGGCCCATCTCGCGCAGGCTCTGCGCGAGAACCGCCTCGACGTGCGGGCGGGGCCGGACGATCGCGGGGCTGAGCTGGTCGGGCAGATACACGGTGGTCACGGGTCCCACGGTACGGGCGACCGCTGACAGCGTCATCCCCGTCCCGGTAAGCTGCGGGCGGGCCGTGACTGGCGCGCTGGGATGGGTAACCATCGGGGAGCGGCCCCGTCATCGGACGCATGCCGGGCGCCTGGGCGTCTCCGTGAGCACCCTGGAGGTTTCCATGTCGTCACCGAGCACCGAGTCGGCCGCCTTCCGCAGCGCGCTGGACGTGGTCCGCAGCGTCGAGCCCGGAGTGGCCGACGCGATCGCCGCCGAACTGGCCAGCCAGCGGGCCTCGCTCAAGCTCATCGCCAGTGAGAACTACGCCTCGCCCGCGGTGCTGCTGGCCATGGGCAACTGGCTGAGCGACAAGTACGCCGAAGGGACCATCGGGCGCCGGTTCTATGCGGGGTGCGCCCAGGTGGACACGATCGAGACCATCGGCGCGGAGCACGCGCGCGAGCTGTTCGGCGCGCCGCACGCCTACCTGCAGCCGCACTCGGGCATCGACGCCAACCTGGTCGCCTACTGGGCGATCCTGGCCCGCCGGATCGAGGCGCCGGCGCTGGAACGGGCGGGCGCCCGGCAGGTCAACGACCTGACCGAGGAGGACTGGTCGCGGCTGCGCCACGAGCTCGGCAACCAGCGGATGCTCGGCATGTCGCTGGACGCCGGGGGCCACCTGACCCACGGCTTCCGGCCGAACATCTCCGGGAAGATGTTCGAGCAGCGCTCGTACGGCACCGACCCGGAGACCGGCCTGATCGATTACGCCGTGGTGCGCGAGACCGCGCGCGAGTTCCGGCCGCTGGTGCTGGTGGCCGGCTACTCCGCCTACCCGCGGCGGGTCAACTTCGCGGTGCTGCGCGAGATCGCGGACGAGGTCGGCGCGACGTTCATGGTGGACATGGCGCACTTCGCCGGCCTGGTCGCAGGCAAGGTGTTCACCGGCGACTTCGACCCGGTCCCGCACGCGCACATCGTCACCACGACCACGCACAAATCGCTGCGCGGACCGCGGGGCGGCATGGTGCTGTGCCAGCCTGAACTGGCCGAGGCGGTGGACCGGGGCTGCCCGCTGGTGCTGGGCGGCCCGCTGCCGAACGTGATGGCGGCCAAGGCGGTGGCGCTGGCCGAGGCGCGCCAGCCCAGCTTCCGCGAGTACGCCCAGCGCATCGTGGCCAACGCCAATGCCCTCTCGGACGGGCTGATCCTCCGCGGCGCCCGGCTGGTCACCGGCGGCACCGATAACCACCTGGCGCTCATCGACGTCGGCGGCTACGGGCTGACCGGACGGCAGGCCGAGCAGGCCCTGCTGGACTCGGGCATCGTGACCAACCGGAACGCGATCCCGCGGGATCCGAACGGCGCCTGGTACACGTCCGGGATCCGGATCGGCACCCCGGCGCTGACCACCCGCGGGCTGGGCACCGGGGAGATGGATGTGATCGCCGGCCTGATCCACGAGGTGCTGAGCCAGGCCCGGCCGGGGACCACGTCCAGCGGCGCGCCGTCGAAGGCGGCCTGCGTGCTGGACGACGCGGTGGCCGAGCGGGTGGCCAAGCAGGCGGCTGAACTGCTCGAGGCGTTCCCGCTCTACCCCTCGGTCGATCTCGGCTGACCTGAAGATCCCGGCTGAGCCGCTGATCCCGGCTGAGCTGCCGATCAGGACGCGAACTGGCCGAGCGTCTGGCGGGCCAGGTCGGGCCGGGGAGCGTGGCAGGCCGGGCAGCGCGGGCCCTGACCCGGGATGTTCAGCCAGTAGCCGGACACGGTGGCGCTGCTGACCCGGATGGCCGCGGCCAGCTGCTGGCTGCTGACCGCCGCGCCCGGGGGGTTCGTGGACAGCCCGGCCAGCACGCTCACGTGCGGGTTAGCCGCGCGGGCCTGCGCCGCCGCGGCCCGGACGAAGGCCCGGTAGGTCTGCGGCTCCCGCTCCAGGCTTTGCGCCTGTACCTCGATGACCCCGGCCACCCGGGCGATCGCGCCGGCCAGGTTCAGGCGCAGGTACTGCCGCCACAGCGGCCCGCGCGAGCGGGGCTGAGCGGTGGCCAGGTCGAGCGCGGGCGCCACGATGAGGGTCAGATGGTGGGCCCGGGTCACAGCCGCGGCCTGCTGCGCGGCCCGGACGGGATTGCGCTGCTCCGTGACCGGCGTGTACGGCCAGACCTCGGGGTCGTAGAGGACGGCCCGGGTTCCGGCCGGCAGCTGGCCGCCGTCCACGGCTTGCCGGAGCGCGCTGACCGCCGAGAACGTGACCACCGGCTCAGCCCCGGTCGCCGCGAGCGGCTGCTGCCCGGGGGTGAGGATCTCGTAGACCCGGGCCGCTTCCAGCCGGGCCGCCACCGCAGGATCCGATAGCACCTGGCCGAGGGCGCCCCGGGTCAGCATCCAGGTCGAGCGCTCCCCCGGTCCGGTGGCCACCGGCCCCGTGGTCCCCGGCGCGGACGAGGCGGGCGCGGACGAAGCCGGTCGGCCCGCGCCGGAGTGCGCGGAGCACCCAGCCAGCACGCAGGTCACGGCCATGGCCATGGCCATAGCCATGGCCATGGCCATGGCCAGGCCGAGAATCCGCGCCCCGCGAACGGTCAAGAAGCTAGCTGCACATTCGCGGTCATGCCACCGAGCGGGGTGACCCGCTGATGGCCGCTGATCCGCACGATCGCCTGGTAGGCGGTGCCGATCGACGTGCTCACCGGCGTCGGCGAGACCTGCTGGATGGTGCCCCGGACCCCGCTCAGCCCGATGGCCGGCACCGCGACCGTCACCTCCTGGCTCGCGTGGACCTGCTGGATCCCGCTCTCCGGGACCAGCACCGTGACCTGCCAGCTGCTCGAGGTGCGCAGCGCGATCATGGGCAGCGCGGACTGCGACGAGCTGCTCTTGACGTTGGCGGCCGGGCCCTCGGGAAGCAGCGAGAACGGCGGGGACTGTGTGCCCGCCGTCTGCGACTGCGAGGCGTAGCTCCGGATCCCGGCCGCGGTCACCGTCTCACCGGTCTGGCCGTTGATCGCAATCACGGTCCCGGCCGAGGGGGCGATGATCTGCGTCTCGGCCAGCTTGACCTTGTCCGAGGCCAGCTGGGCCTGGTCCTGGGCCAGCTGGGCACCGGCCGCCGCGATGCTGGCTTGCGTGCCGCTGACTCTCAGCTCCGCCAGGCTCGCCTTGTCTGCGGCGATGGAGGCGCGGTCCGCGCTGATCGCGGCGGTCGTGGACGGGGACGTCTCCGTGGCCAGGACCTGGCCCGCCTTGACGGCCTGGCCCAGCTGGATCGCGACCTTGCCGACCAGCCCTGAGTTCGCGAAGTTCAGGTTGGTCACACCGCTGCTGCTCACCGTGCCGGTGAAGGACCGTGCGTCGGAGCGCACGATCCGCGGCACGTACCAGGCCGCGGCAGCCACCACGATGGCGAGGATCAGGATGCCGCCGACGATCTGCGGGGCGGTGACCGGCCGCCGCCGTGGTTCCTCATCCCCGGCCTCGGCCTCGGCCTCCGCCTGGGTCTCGGCCTCCGTCGCGGCCGGTGCGCTGCCCGCCCGCTCTTCCTCAGCCTCCTGAAGAGCTTCCTGCTCCAGCACCTCGTCCTGGGTCGACGCGTCCTGGGAATAGTCCAGGGCCTGGCGGCCAGGCGTCATGTGCGTCCCGGACGTGCCGATGCTGGACGTGCCGGTGCCCGCTCTCCCCGTCAGAGCCAATGGTCCTCCGCTCAGAATCAGTTCCCCCCACCGGACGTCGCCCGCATCAGCGCGGCGAGATCCAACGGCCGGCAGGCCAACCAGGCCGACATGCACCCGAATTACGGCAGGCATCAATTGGCGCCATGTCTGGGCACCAAGCACCTTACTAATCAGGCCGGCTCGCGGTAGTCCCGGACCGGGACCCACCTATCCCCGCGAATACCTTCCTATTCCCCGCCGAATCAGGAGCATACCGGACTCAGGCAATGAAGTACCGCAGCTAATGCATAGTAAACATGACGGTCCGGTTAATTCCGTGTAACCCGCTCGTATTTAGATATTCTCGACATACAATGTAGGAAAGGTCATGATGCCGGTCACGGCCGACTTAGCCCTCTGACCAGCCCGTTCGCCACGCTGCGTATAAGCCTGATAACACATTTACCATTACGTTACGGTCGTGCCCTGTAATTAATTCCAAAGCAATCGTTAAGACTCCTGGCCAGCTGGGGTGCGGATCCGAGTCGCTTCATGAGCCCTTACCCCTATTTGCCCCTGGACATCTCGGTCTGATATCTTCGCACTCCATACGTCGGCTAAACCCTTCTGAGGTCCCGCAGAATTTATGGATATACCAGCGCTCTTGGTGACGGCTGTCCTGCTGACTGCGCTTATAGTCGCGTGTCTGCTGCCGGTCTACGCGGATAGCGCGGACGACCGCGGCGACGGGCGGACCGACGTGATCATGCCGGGCTACGTCCGCACACCGAACCACCGACCGCGCACCTGGGCGTTCCTGGCCATCTCCGCCGTACTCGGCCTGCTCTTCCTGGGCTGGAAACGGCCTTCGCTGCCGCAGTTGTATTCCGAGGGCGTGCGCGGGGTGGCGGTGGCCCTGACCCACGATCCGGCCAGCGTAAATGGGTACGTCGCCCGGCTGAGGCCGGCCCTGGCCTTCTTCGCGGTCGCCTTCATCATCAGCATCTCGCTGGTCGTGCGCGCCGGGCTGGGCCGGCGCCTGGCGATGCTCTGCCACGTCGCGCTCTACCTGGCCATGACGCTGCTCACCCAGGCCCTGATGATCGCCATCGGGATCGCCACTGGCTGGCTGGTGGCCCCGTTCGGCATCGAGGCCACCCTGGCCAACCTGCTCATTGGCGGCCTGGTGATCATGCGCATGACGTTCACCGCGTTCGCGATGCCCCGGTCGACGACTGTCCCCCTGGTGCGCCGGGACCGGCGCTGGGACAACCTGCTCACCTGGTGTGCCCTGATCACCGTGATCACGCTGCTGGTGGGCCTGTACGCGTTCATCTCCCAGCAGGCCAACCTCGGCTCGGTGTGGCAGGTCTTCGTCCCGCTGTACGCGGTGAGCATGCTGTTCCTGCTGATGTTCGCGCCGCTCTGGCTCATCTGGTGGGGCAACCGGACGCTGCCCCGGCCCGGCCCCGACCGGCCGCCGGTGGACATCATCATCCCGGCCTACAACGAGCGGGATAACATCGTCCGGCTGCTCAAGTCGATCGACATCGCCGCCCGGCGCTACGGCGGCCCGGTCCGCGTCGTGGTCTCGAACGACGGCTCGGCCGATGACACCGCCGAACTGGCCGAGGCCGAGCTCGCGAAGTTCCGGTACGCCCACGGCGAGATTCTCACCGACAAGAACGGCGGGCAGGCTGCCGCGCTGAACCGGGGCATCGCGATCACCGAGGCCGAGATCATCATCCGGGTGGACGCCGACTGCGTACTCGGCGAGGACGCGCTCGTCTACTCCGTGCCGTGGTTCCGCGACCCCGACGTCGGCAGCGTGGGCGCGATGGAGGAGCCGCGCACAGACACCCGCACCTGGTTCCACGAGATGCGCAAGCTGGAAACCGTGTTCCAGTTCCGGTTCGCCCGGCTCGGCCAGAGCATGGTGGACGGGATCGTGGTCATCCCCGGGACCTTCACGGCCTTCCGGCGCGGCCCGGCGGTCACCGCGGGCGGCTTCCCGGTCGGCATGAACGGCGAGGACGCCGACCTGACCATGCACATCGGCCGGCTGGGCTACCGGGTGGTGGTCGACCCGAGGATCCGCTCCTACGAGGACGTGCCGCGCAGCCCGGGCGAATTCGTCGAGCAGCGCACCCGCTGGGCCCGGGCCGGCTACCACGTCTTCGCCCGGCACGTGCCGCTGCGCGCCGGGTCAGCCGGCCCGCGGGTCTGGTTCTGGACCGTGCGCCGCGGCTTCTCCTGGTTCTCCATCCAGGCGGGCCTGGTCGCGCCCATCTTCCTGCTGGAACTCGTGCTCACTAACCCGACCTACCGGCAGAACGTGGCCACGTTCGCGCTGCTGTACATCGCCGGCGGAGGAATCGGGCTGGCCGTCAGCGTGCCGTATGCCGTCAAGTACCGGTACTGGCGCAGCATCCTGTGGTCACCCTCGTGGTTCATCTTCGCGTTCCTGCGCCGCCTGGCCACCCTGGAGGCGGCCATCTCGCTGCCGGTCCGGCCCTTCCCGGCGCGGCTGCGGGCCAGGAAGACCGGCGCTGCACCAGAACCCGTCCCGGCCCGCGGGCCCAGCGGGGTCAGCGTAGACGCCGACCAGCGCCGGCCAGCGCTGACCCGCGACTGAACCGCGACCGGATCGCGAGGCCGGCCCCGGCTGATGACGCCGCGGCCCGCGGCGCGCCTCTTCCCGGCCGTGCGCGGCAAACCGCATCGCAACGGGATTGACCGCCACGCAGCAGAGCGCGTCCCCGGCCGGCAATTGGCCGGTTGGCCGGCCGGAGGTCGACTGCCTGTCACCCGGGGTTGAGAGGCTGATGCTCATGTCTGCGACGCGGGTGGGACCGGGGGCCCGGTTCAGCGCCGTGATGGCCGCCGTCGCGGGCCGGCTCCCGTTCGGCCTGAGCCGGCTGGTGCCGGCGCGCCTGCTCGGTTTCGCGGTCATCAGCTCGATCACCTTCCCCGCGGACCTGGCCCTGCTCACCGCGTTCCACGGCGGGCTCCGGTGGCCGCTGCCGGCGGCCATCACCGTGGCCTACGTGCTCGCATCCGGGCTGGGCTACTTGCTCAACCGGACGCTGAACTTCCGCTCGCACGGCGCGGTGGGCCCCCAGCTGACCGTCTACGCCGCCGTGGTGACGGTGAACTTCCTGGCCATCATTCTCGGCATTACTACCGCGCTGGCCGCTCTGGGCCTGCAGTATCAGCTGGCCCGGCTCACGGCGTCCGCGTGTGAGACCGTCTACATGTACTCCGCGATGCGCTGGCTGGTCTTCCGCGATGCCGGGCCCGCGCGGCCAGCCGCCTCAGCCGGCCCGCGGCCCCCGCTCACCGGCCCGCAGCATGAAGACATCGCAGCACCTCAGTGTAGGAGCTGACCAGGCTTTTCTCGCAATACAGCAGGCCGGTCTGGGCGCAGAAGGCCCGCACCACGGTCCGGCAGCGGCGCAGCGCCGGCCGGGGCATGGCCGGGAACAGGTGGTGCTCGATCTGGTAGTTCAGGCCGCCGAGCGCGGTCTCGGTCAGGCGCCCGCCACTGACGTTGCGTGAGGTGAGTACCTGCTGGCGCAGGAAGTCCAGGCTGTCCTGCTCGCTCAGCACCGGCATGCCCTTGTGGTTGGGGGCGAAGACGGAGCCCATGTACAGGCCGAACAGTCCCTGCTGGACGCCGATGAACGCGAGGGCCTGGGGCCAGGACAAGACGAGGAAGACCACGGCAAGGTACCCGGCGCCGTGCCCGAAGAGCAGCAGGCCTTCCAGCCACCGGCGGCGGACCGTGCCGTTCAGCACCGCCCGCACGCTGATCACATGCATGCTCAGCCCCTGAAGCAGCAGCATGGGGAAGAACAGGTAGGCCTGGTACCGGGCCAGAGCCCGGCGCGCGCCACGCCGCTGGCGGGCCTGATCGGGAGTGAAGGCCAGCGCCCCGATGGTGATGTCGGGATCCTTGCCCGGCTGGTTGGTGTACGCGTGGTGCCGGTTGTGCTTTCCGGCCCACCAGCCAAAGCACAGGCCGATCAGCAGGTTGCCATGCACCAGGCCGATCGCGTTGTTGGCCCGGCGGGAGCGGAAGATCTGCCGGTGGCCGGCCTCGTGGCCGAGGAAGCCGATCTGGGTGAACACGATCGCGAGGTACACCGCGACCAGCAGCTGGTACCAGGAGTCGCCCAGCGCGGCGAAGGCCACCCATCCCCCGGCGAACAGGACCGTCAGGACAGTGATCTTGATGGTGTAGTAGCGCGGCCGCCGGTCCATCAGGCCCTCCTGCCGGACCCGGCGGCGCAGCTCGGCGAAGTCCGGACGCGCGGGATCAGCCACCGGGACCAGCGTGCCCGTCCGCGGAACGCCTGGATCGCTCATGTCAGTCACGTCCCCTGTCCGGTTCGGAGTCGGCGGTCCGCATCGTCAGCCGGGTGCCCGCGCGCGTCGTGCCACCACTCGGCCAGGGCCAGCTGGAGCAGCCCCGGCAGCAGGTCCCGGGATCGCCTGACCATCCAGCCGGTTCCTTTGGTGGCCATCCAGTGAGCCTGGCGCCAGGCGCTCGGCTCGGGGTTGGCTGGCTCCGGGTCGGGCGGGGCCAGCGGCGGCATGCCCCGCTCCGCCAGCCGCTCCGCGAACATCCGGGCCAGCATCCGGTGCCCGCGCTCGCTGGGGTGCAGCCGGTCCACTCCCCACATCCGCTTGTCGTAGATCTCCGGGCGCGCCGCGAGGTCTACGTGGACGAGGTCGTAGCGCACCGCGAGCTGGCCCAGGACCGCGTTGATCTGGTGCGCCCGGCGGGCCAGCGGGCGGCGGATCGAGGCCGGGATCCGGAGCAGCAACCCGGGGTCGGGCAGGCTGGCCGTGAGTACCACCGTCCCGGCGTGCTGCAGCGCGGCGACGGTGTTCTCCAGGTCCGCGGCGATCGCGGCCGGATCGAACTTCCCGCGCAGCGTGTCGTTGACGCCGACCAGCACCGAGGCCAGCGCCGGGCGCACCGAGAGGGCCAGGGGCAGCTGCTCACTGGCCACGTCCCGGACCAGCGCGCCGCTCTGGGCCAGGTTGCACAGTTCCACCTGATCCGGCGGGGCCAGCGAGCCGGCCAGCAGGGCCGCCCAGCCGCGCCAGCCACCCTGCGGCATCTGGTCCCCGATGCCCAGCGTGACCGAATCACCCAGCGCCGCGAAGCGCATCACCGGGATCTCCCCCGCCACCGGGGGACCGGCCTCGGATGTGCTGGTCATGGCGGGGGCCCGCCCCGGCTGCGGGCCCCGGCGCTGGCCGCGGCCGCCCCGTGAAGGCCGGGCCCGTGAAGGCCCGGCCCGGGGGCCAGGCCGTGGGCGTCCAGGAAGCCGCGGACCGCCGCGGGCCAGCCGTACCGCTCGGCCCGCTGCCGGGCCAGCCGGCGGCGCTCGGTCACGTCCTGCTCCAGCAGGGACGCGACGGCGTCGGCGCACGACGCGTCATCGTCCTTCGTGGTCACCCCAGCCGGCCCGACGATATCGGGCAGCGCACTCTGGCTGCTGACCACGACCGGCGTGCCGCTGGCCAGTGCCTCCAGGGCTGAGAGGCCAAACGTCTCGACCGGCCCGGGCGCGATCACCACGTCGGCAGTCGCGAGCAGCCGGGCCAGCACCCCGCGATCGGAGATGTGCCGCAAAAACCGGACCGGCAGGCCACGGGCCTGGGCCTGCAACGACCGGCGCTGCGGCCCGTCCCCGGCGACCACGAGGACGGCGGGCAGGCCGCGGCGGCGCAACTCGGCCAGGGCGCCCAGCGCGCGCTGCGGCCGTTTTTCCGGCGACAGGCGGCTGCAGTGCACGAGCAGGGCCTGGCCACCCGGCGCGAGCCGGGACCGAAGGCTCTCGTCCCGGCGCCCTGGGTGAAAGCAGGCCAGGTCCACGCCGAGCGGCACCTGGAGCAGGTTCGGCACGCCCAGCCGGCGGAATTCTGCGGCCGCCCATGCGGTGGTGCACAGCACCACGTCGTAGGAGCGGGCGGTACTGCGGTTGAACTGGTCGGCCAGCCAGCCCGCGGGCACGCCCGGAGGGCTGAACATGGTCATCAGCCCGGCCAGGCTGTCGTGCGACACCATCATGGACCGGACCCCGCGGGCCCGGGCCCAGGCGCCGGTCCAGCGCAGCGTGGTGCGGTCGGACACCTCGAGCCGGTCGGGCTCCAGCTGCCCGAGCAGCCGCCCCAGGGACCGGCGGGCCAGGATGGCCCGGTACCCGCCGGTGGCCGGCACCCGCCATCCGGGCACGGTCACGACCAGCCCCTGCTCGGTCAGCTGCCGTCCCGGCCGGGCGCCGGGGATGACGAGCACCGGCTCATGCCCGGCGGCCAGGTATCCCGCGCCGAGTTCACGCAGCGAGGTCCGGAGGCCCCCGGACGCCGGCGCCACGTAGTTGGCGAGCCGCACCACCCTCACGCCTCAGCCCGCCTCACGCCTCAGCCCACCGCACGGTCGCTACGTGCACACCCCGATCCTGACGGGGCCAGGCTCATGAATCAGTAACTCAGCGTGACAACTTCGCGAACAATGGGCGGCATTACTACCTGCCAATCAGCGAACGGGAACCGTCCCCGCCCACAGCGGGGCGGACGGGAGCGCGGCCAGCAGAGCGCGGGTCCAGTCGCGATAGCCAGCCTGGCTGGGATGAAAGTAGTCCGAGGCGAACTTCCCGCGCCACGGCGGGCGGAAATGCGCGGACACCTCGGCGACCGGCAGGCCGCGCGCCTGGGCGGCCTGGTGGATGGTCCGGTTGACCCGCGCCACGTAGGGCACGCTGAACCGGCCGAGGACACCCCACAGCCCCCCGGGGAGCGGCAGGTCCAGGACGACGGCCTGCTCGGGCAACGTGGCGATCAGGGTGCGCAGGTCGGCGAACAGCCGGGACGGCGCGGTGTACAGGATGTCGTTGGCACCGATCCCGCAGGTCACCAGGTCCGGGGCGGCGGGCAGCCGGGGCAGCTGGTACTTCAGGACATCACGGATGAGCGCGCCGGACGTGCTGAGGTTGAGCACCCGCCAACGCTGCCCGGTCCGCTGCCGGAGCTCGGCCAGGACCTGCCCGACGTAGCCGCTCTCCGGGCCCGGTGCACCGAGGCCCTGAGCCGTGGAGTCACCGAGCACGACCCAGAGCGGCCCGGACTCGGCGGCGATGCGGTCGTTGTGCAGCTCCCAGTGGCTGGCGAACGCGACGCAATCGCCGCGCATGGCCACCACCCCGTCGGTCCACCGGCCGAACCACCCGCCGCGCAGCCCGGACCGGTCCGCGACGGGCGTCCTGGTCACGTACGAGGCCATGTTGGCCACGATCTCGACCGGCGACCGGCGCACCCCGTCGCCGTTCGGTGAAAACGCCTTCATCCAGGCAGGACGCGAAACCTCGGGCGTCCGGTGCATGCTCGCTCCCCGCCCCGGTCACCCGGCACTTTGCTGACGTAGAGATGAACGAAGATAGGCAAGCAAATCTACAGCAGTCAAAGCGGGGGTATACGATCGCTCGCCGCCGGCCATTCCGGTAGCTGCCGGGCGGCATCCAGAGCCAGGCGCTCACCGGCGGGGGCCATATGTATTGTGCGGCCGGGCCGGCTGGGGCCGCATGTGTTGTGCGGCCGCACATGGACAGCACGGGGGTTGTCCATGATGCTGGAGTGGTGCCTGTCCTGACTTCCGCTGGAGCCCCCGGATGAGTCCTTCCCCCCGCACTGACGCCGCTGACCTGGTCGCCTCGATCGGCCGGCACTGGATCTGGCTGCTGTCCTTCGGCATCCTCACGCTCCTGGCCGGCGTGGCCGCCGTGGCCTGGCCCGGCCCGACGGTCATCGCGATCGCGGTGCTGTTCGGCATCCAGCTGGTCGTGGCCGGCATCTTCCAGTTCGTGAACGCATTCGCGGGCAGCGACCTGACCGGCGGGGTCCGCGTGCTGAGCGCCGTGCTGGGGTTGTTCGCCTTCATCGTCGGCCTGTACGCGATCCGCCACGTGCTGGTCTCGGTGGTGGCGCTGGCCCTGCTGCTGGGCATCTTCTGGGTGGTCAACGGCTTCGTGGAGATCTTCAACGCGCTGGCCCACCGGGACTACCCGAACCGCGGCTGGACCGGCTTCATGGGGGTGCTCAGCATCCTGGCCGGGATCGTCGTGCTGGCCTACCCGGGCATCTCGCTGGTGACGCTGGCCCTGGTGCTCGGTGTGTGGCTGATCATCTACGGGGTGATGGAGATCGCGGCGGCGTTCCGGGTCAGGTCAGCCCTCGGCCGGGTCCGGCACGCGGTGACGAACCCGGTGTGATCACGCCCCGGGGCGCGTCCCCGGGGAGTCCGGTTGCGCCCCGGCACCGGCTGACACCTCCTTGGCCTGCTGGGCCCGGGCCTGGTTGATGCGTTCGTGCGCGGTGGCATACACCTGGGCCACGTCCAGGCCAAGGTGGTTGGCCAGCGCCTCCAGCCAGACCTCGGACAGCACGTTGGTCTCGAAGTCAATCTCGGATCGTGTGTCGGACCGGGCGGACTCACGGTTCTGGCTGATCATGACGAAGGTGGACAGGAAGATCGCCTCCAGCGAGACGATGAGGGTCAGCAGCCCGAACGGGAAAGGGTCGAACGCCCAGGGGGTGACGTTGACGACGATCCAGGCCGTGAACCACGCAATGTGGATGTAGACGAACTGCAGCGACCCCGCGAAGGCCGTGATCTTGTCGGCGACCCGGTCCTCGCGCTTGTGGCGCTGCCTGGCCAAGGCCATCAGCTCACGCCGCAGAGTGATCCCGGATACCTTGCCACCGTTCATCTGACGCCCCTCACCCGTCCGACATAACGGTCGCACTATCCCATGCCGGACCTGCCGGATCCGGTCACGCTGGGGCATCGGCTCGGGTCAGCGGGACAGCCGCGTCGCTGGCCGTGGGGAGACGGCTCGGTTGGCCCCCAGAATCATGGTAGAGGTCAACGAAGAGATCGCATGGCGGCCTCGAGCCCGTAGGCTCTGATCCGGGTCCGGTCGAGGCGCTGTCCAAGTCACCGCTATCGCGCCTGGCATAGGCCTAAGCCACGAAGGTGCCCTTGGCGGGGAGCGTGATGACTAGGCCTCTCTCGCGTAGCTCCTCCACTGCCCGCCGGGCGGTTCCCACCGCTACCCCGTACTCCTCGGCGAGATCACGCTCCGCTGGTAGGCGTGCTCCCTCGGTCAGCTCCCCCGCCTCGATTCTGGCCGCGAGGTGGTCGGCGACGCGCGCGTAGACGTACGCGGGGCCTCCCGCCTCCGGGTCGAATCTGGGCACCTTGGGCACAAGATCACCCTAGAACAGCGGTGAGCTGCGCAAACAAGCAGAACGCGGCACACCGCTTTATGGCGCTCTATGCCGCGCTACACTGTGGACACGTCCCGGAGCGACCGGAGGACCACGTGACCGCGAGCCCGTTAACTCCCGAGAATCAGCAGGACAGAGACAGGCGTGCGCACGCCCTAGCGCGAGATCTGGGATCCCTGGCCGACCATCTTGTTGGCGTTGACCATCGGTGCGCCCTGGCCGCATTCCAAGACGACTACGGCGCGTTGGCCGACAACGCCGAGCAACTCCTCCAACTCCACGTCCGGTTCGCCGAGCTGTGCCGGACGCTGCTAGCTGCCGGTAGACCCACCACCCCGGCCAGGCGCGGGGACTTCGCGGCGGTACACGGAGAGCGCGAGCGCGATGGCGATTGAGGCGCTGGCCTGCATGCACCCTGGCTCGGTGGACATCCGCAGCACCCAAGAACGGTCCCGAGGACGAGGTGCTGCACGCCTCGGCGGCGGAGTGGGCCGAATTCCTCGCCACCGTCAAGAACGGCAAGTACGACCACCGGGGGTCCGTCGGCCAGGAAGGTCTGACACTCGGGTAGCCGGAAACCGTCCTTGCCACACGCCGCTGAGGCCACGGGCCCAGGCTCGGGTCGCTCGATTGCGGGCACCGGACCGGAGACGTCAAGGTTGATGATTATCGCCGTGACCCACCTTCGCGTGATCCGGACAGAGTGGCCCAGGCGAGCGCTCACCTCACCAAGGCGGCGCTAGGTTGACCCGCGGAAGGAGAGCCGATGAGCAGCCTGCCCAGCGATATCACCGTGCCCGGACGGCCCGAGGTGCACGAGGTGTCGGCCGGCATCTACGCCTACATCCAGCCCGACGGCACCTGGTGGATCAACAACGCCGGCTTCCTGACCGGACCGCAGGGCGTCGTCAGCATCGACTCGTGCGCGACCCACCGCCGGACCCGTGCCTACCAAGCCGCCATCGCGGCCGTCACGCCCGCGCCGGTGCGCACCGTGGTCAACACGCACCACCACGGCGACCACACCTTCGGCAACTGCCTGTTCCCGGCTGCGGCGATCGTCGGCCATGAGAGCGCCCGGGCCGAGGCCATCGCCTTCGGGCCGCCGCGCGAGCTGCCCTTCTGGGACGGTCCGGACTGGGGTGAGCTGACCCTCGACCCGCCCTTCGTCACGTTCACCGACGAGATCGCCGTGCACGCCGGGGACCTGCGGGCGTCCGTGCGTCACGTCGGGACCGCCGCGCACACCACCAACGACTCGATCGTCTGGATCCCGGACCGCTCCGTGCTGTTCTGCGGCGACCTGATCTTCAACGGGGGCACGCCGTTCCTGCTGATGGGCTCGGTGGCCGGCGCGGTCGAGGTCCTGGAACAGGTCGTGGCGCCGCTTGGCGCCCGGCTCATCGTGCCGGGCCATGGTCCCGTGTTCGAGGGGACCGGGCCGCTCGACGCGACGCTGGACTACCTCCGGTTCGTGCTCGAGGTCGCGGCCCGCGCCCAGGCGGCCGGGGTGACCCCGCTCGCCGCGGCCCGGGACACCGACCTGGGCCGGTTCGCCGGCTGGGCCGACCCCGAGCGGATCGTCGGCAACCTGCACCGGGCCTGCGCCGAACTCGCCGGGACCCCGCGCGGCGGGCCCATCGACGTGCCCGCCGCGCTGGCCGACATGGTCGCCTACAACGGCGGCGCGCCGCTCACCTGCCTGGCGTGACCCGCCGGGCACGGCCGCCCGGTCCGCACCACGGATAACCGCTCCTGATTACGGACCGGCGCCAGGCACTCCGCCTGGCCCTGCGGCATTCCGGCCGGCCGCCACGCGGTGGGATGTGTTCACAGCGTGACCTCTCGCCCGTGCGCAATTACGATGGGTAGGCGCACGACAGCGGCTGGGGGGCTTATGACCGCGATCAGCCGAGTGATGCCTGCCGACCTGGCCGAGGCGGTCCGCAGCCTGGCCTGCGGCGCCTGCCAGGCACCCCGGGGCGAGTACTGCCCCTGCGACGGCACTCACCTGGCCCGCTGGGAACTGGCCGCGGCCGCGGCGCTGGTGTCCGAGCGGGACTACCGCGCCGCGACCGAGGCGGCCCAGCCTGCCCCGGCCGGGTTCCCGCGGGGCCTGTCCGTCGTGCCCGAACTGTCCGGCGTGGTATGCCCGGCCGGCCATCCGTTGCGGTGGTCGGCGGGCGTCCAGCCGCAGCAGTGGGTGCACCTGGACCAGGGAGCCACACCGTCGTGCCCGGCTCCGCCCGTGCCCGGGCCGGCTCCCGGGGAACCGTGCCGCTACCAGCGCCGTCACTGGTTACTGGGCGTCCCGGCCGTGGCCATCGCGGGCACCGTGCCCGCCTGCCGGCGGTGCGCCCGCAAGCACGCCCGCCGGTCGCGCAAGGCCCGAAGTCGGCCCCGCCCGAGACCGCTCCCTCCTTGATCACGGGCAATTTCTGACCTATCAGGCCCCTTTTTGACCGTGATCATGGAGGGATGGCCGGGCGGGCCCGCCGGTGGGTTCGGATAGTGGGAGGTTAACCAGGTAGGGGGCCGGTGATCGTGATCTGGGCGGGCGGGCCCAGGTCGGGAGCTACGGTGGACAGGGCCCAGCCATCTCCGGCTGGTGCCGCGGCCAGGGCGAACCGATCCCAGCAGATACCCAGGCCCCGGGCCCATACGTCGCTGATCCACCCGAACGGCAGTTCCACCGCGATCCCGTCGCCGTCGGGGGCCAGGGCCGGACGGTCCGATTCTCCGATCATGGTCAGCGAGACCCGGAGGTCCGGCCGCCCGGTCCAGGCCCGCAGGGTGGCCACCACCCGGCCGTACAGCGCAGCGTGCAGCGCCGGCCGGGCCGCTTCGGCTACGGCCGCGGGCGGAGCCGCATCCGCGGGCGGGGCCGCCGTGTCCGCAGGCGCGGCTCCGTCGCGCAGCCGCTCCCCCCAGGCCGCGGCGACCGTGGCCGTCAGCCGGGTCTGCATCGGACCACCCAGGCTGAGCAGCACGGCCAGAGTGTCCTCACGTTCCCGGGACGCCGGCGCCGCGCCGCCCATCACCGCGGTCACGGCCGACCGGCGGCGCTGCATCCTGGCCGCTGCTGTCCGGCCGGTCCAGCCTGTGGGCCCAGGCTCGTCGAGCCGGACCGCCACCGGGTCGGCCGGCCCGCGGCTGGCCAGGACCAGGACACGCAGGTCGTCGGCGTGTACCTCCCAGGCCTCCAGCACGTCCAGGCAGGCGTAATTCTCCCCGGCCAGCGCCCGGAGGATCTTCTCACTCTCGAGGTCGGGGTGGCCAGAGGCCCGCAGTTCTCCGGCCGCCCAGCTCAATTGATGCTCCCGGCCGTCACAGGACACCCGGGTCACAGCCGGTGGCACGCCCCGCCACCATGGGGTGCTCATCGGTCTTCGTCCCAGTCCAGCGGCACCCGGATGACGGCCCGCGCAGCCATCGTGGTCGGCATGATGTCGAGCACCTTCGCCGCAGGGTCGAGCGCGGGCCAGAACTCGATCTGCCCACCGCCATAGTCCTGGCCGGAGTGCCAGCTGCCATGCTGGCCGAGATAGTGGTGGCCACGGTCGTCCGCAGCCCACCAGACCAGAATCGGCTCGTCGACGACCGTGCGAAACATCCGCCAGCACCGCAGGCCGGGCACGGTCTCGACGTCGGCGGAGAACCCCTCCTCCGCGGATCTAACGGCCAGAACCGCGACTGTGATCCCGTCGAACTCCGGGGTGGTCACGCCCGCCACCACGAGCCCTTCGGGGCCTCCGGCGCGACCGCGCCGGGCCAGCAGGGACCGCCACGGCTCGGGGAGCGGGCCCGGGTGGCCCGGCGTGGGTGCGCGGCCCCCGCGGCGGGAGAACTGGGCCGCCACGGCCCGCACCTCCGTGAGGGCCGGGTCACCGGGAGCCAGCGAGCCGGCCGCGACGAGGGCCTCTATGGACGATTCGACGTTGGGGGCCGCCTGGAACTCGTTCATGGCCGCGACCCTGGCCCACAGGTAGGCCAGGGCAGGATCCTGGCCGCCAAGGGGCTCGACCCAGGCCTCGGCAGGTGAGGAAGGCGCAGCCGGCAGCTCGACCCGCTCTCCGAGTACCTCGATCCAGGTGGTCTCCTCGGCGAGCCCTGGGCTGGCCTCGAACTCGCCGTCCCACTCGCTGTCGTTGCCGCTGCCAGACAGGCCGGCGGACACCGTCGTCCCGCGGTCGTCCGTGAGGGAGAGCTGCTGGGGAAAGCCCGTGCCGCTGACGCGGGCAAGCGGGACCGGGCCGGGCCGGGCAACGCGGGTCCTGCACACGGCGCTCGCGAACCCTGGCCGCGTCGATAGGCTCGCCGGGCCGGGCGGGGCCGCCGCGGCCCGCATCTCCACGTGCAGCGAGGTCGACCCGGACCGCAGGGCCAGGTAGCGAAGGAACAATTGGCCCCACGGCTGCTCGATGAGCCGCCAGCACGGCACCGCGCGCAGCGCGGCCAGGCTAGGGAGCGGGCTGCCTCCGGCGGGTGCCGAACGCAGCGCTCGCAACTGACGACAGGGGTGCTCACCCCGGCGGTAGGCCAGGGCCAGGTCGTAGTCGTCCACGACCGCCTGGGCCGCGTCCGCGGTGATCGCCCCTACCGCGGCCAGCGCGTGCCCGGCTACGTCCAGCGGCGAGTCCTCGGCGTGGCCGTCACCGCCCGGCGCGTCCAGCAGCGTGCGCTCGGCGGCCAGCCGCAGGTACAGCTCCGCGTCGAACTCCGTCACCCGCTCATGCTGTCACGTATCCCGGCTCATTCCGGGTTCCGCGTCAGTCCGCCCGTTACCCCCGGGGGGTGGTTAACGTGGGCCTGTGATCCGCAATCGGGTGCTGATCTCCGGTCAGGTCCAGGGCGTGTACTTCCGTGACTCCTACCGCCGGCTGGCCCTCCAGCACGGGGTGACCGGCTGGGTGCGCAACCTTCCCGACGGCCGCGTCGAGGCGGTCCTGGAAGGACCGCCCGACGAGGTGCACCGGCTGGTGGACTGGGCTCACCAGGGCCCCAGCTCGGCCACGGTAACCAGTGTGACCGTGCGCGAGGAACGGCCCGAGGGGCTGGGTACCTTCGTGATCAAGTAGCCTTGTGGCCTGGGTCGTCCTCCTCGGTGTGGATGCCGAGCGTGCGGACGATCTCGCCGATCGTGTGGAACTTCCGCCCGGCCGGCAGCCGGCCGATGGCGGCGACCACATCATCGGGCGCGCCCTCATGCTGCAGGAATTCCAGCAGGGCGTGACGGCCCTCGGGCAGCTTGTGCGGCGGGAGCCAGCGGGCGATGTCCGACCGCAGTTCCACATCGCCGGTCGTCATCCCCCGCGGCACGCCTGGTTCCTGGTCCTCAGGCAGTTCCAGGTCCAGGTGCTCCGGGGCGAACGGCTCGGGCTCCCGCCACTCCTCGGTGCGCGCCGGCTCACCGGTTCGGAGGATGGACTCGTCCTCCCCCTCCATTTGCTCGTCAAGCTCTGGACCGTGCTTGGAGCTTCCGCGTTCCATGTCGCGCCTTTCGTTGCGTGCCTTTGATCTTGATCTTGATCTGGCCGGGATCAGCCAGCGGAGTCGGCCAGCCCGGCTCAGCTGGCCGGCGCCGCTGCCTGCTGGTCGTGTGCGGTGAAGGTCAGCTGGCCGTCCGCGACGTCCACGGTCACCACCTGGCCCGGGCTGATCTGCCCGTCCAGCAGCCGCCGCGAGAGCTGGTTGTCCACCTCGCGCTGGATGGTCCGGCGCATGGGCCGGGCCCCGAACTCCGGCTGGTACCCGTGCTCGGCGATCCAGTCCACCGCGGCCGGAGTGAATTCCAGCGTCACGTGCTGGGCGTGCAGCCGCCGCCGGGTCTCCTCGAGCAGCAACTGGGTGATTTGCCGCAGTTCAGCCTCGTCCAGCTGGCGGAAGATGATGATCTCGTCGATCCGGTTCAGGAACTCGGGCCGGAACGACTCGCGGAGCCGCCGCATCAGCTGCTCCTGCAGGTTGTCCTGGGTCCCGGAGCCGCTCGAGGCCGCGCTGCCCGCGAAGCCGAGCGGGCCGCCGCGCCTGGTGATCAGGTCCGAGCCGAGGTTGCTGGTCATGATCAGGACCGTGTTCCGGAAGTCCACGGTCCGGCCCTGGCCGTCGGTGAGCCGTCCATCGTCGAGCACCTGGAGCAGGGTGTTGAACACGTCGGGGTGGGCCTTCTCGATCTCGTCGAGCAGGATGACGGAGTAGGGCCGCCGCCGGACCGCCTCGGTGAGCTGCCCGGCTTCTTCGTAGCCGACGTACCCGGGCGGCGCGCCGACCAGCCTGCTCACCGTGTGCCGTTCCTGGAACTCGCTCATGTCCAGCCGGATCATCCGGCTGTCCGCGCCGAACAGCGCCTCGGTCAGCGCGCGGGCCAGTTCGGTCTTGCCCACCCCGGTCGGGCCGAGGAACAGGAAGCTGCCCACTGGCCGGTTCGGGTCGCCCAGCCCGGCCCGGGACCGGCGGACCGCCTCGGCCACCGCCGCGACCGCCTCGTCCTGGCCGATGACCCGCTCGTGCAGGTGCTGCTCGAGGCGCAGCAGCCGGTCCTTCTCCTCCTCGGTGAGCTGGCGCACCGGGATACCAGTGGCCCGGGAGACGACCTCGGCGATGTCTTCCACGGTGACCTCCGGCACCGCCGACTGGTCCCCGGTCAGCTGATCGATCTGCCCCCGGACCTCGCTGATCTCGTCCCGCAACTGGGAGGCGCGCTCGTACTGCTCGCTGGCGATGGCCTGGTCCTTGTCCCGCTGCAGTTCCTCGGCCCGCCGCTCCAGATCGCGCACATCCCGGCGCGGCATCTTGGTCCGCAGCCGGACCCGCGCGCCGGCCTGGTCGATGAGGTCGATCGCCTTGTCGGGCAGGAAGCGGTCGGTGATGTAGCGATCGGACAGTTCCGTCGCAGCCACCAGCGCCTCGTCGGCGTAGCGCACCTGATGGTGGGCTTCGTAGCGGTCGCGCAGGCCGCGCAGGATCGCGATCGTGTCGTCCACGGTCGGCTCGGGCACCAGGACCGGCTGGAACCGCCGGGCCAGCGCCGCGTCCTTCTCAATGTTCTTGCGGTACTCATCGAGCGTGGTCGCGCCGACGATGTGCAGCTCACCGCGGGCCAGGGCCGGCTTGAGCATGTTGCCGGCGTCCATCCCGCCCTCGGCGCCTGCTCCCGCACCGACCAGGGTGTGCAGTTCATCGATGAAGATGATCAGCTCGTCCCGGTGCTCGCGGATCTCGTCGATGATCCGCTTGACGCGCTCCTCGAAGTCGCCGCGGTAGCGGGTGCCGGCCACCACGCCGGTCAGCTCGAGCTGTACCACCCGCTTGCCCGCCAGCGTCTGAGGCACGTCTTCGTCCAGGATGCGCTGCGCGAGGCCCTCGACGATCGCGGTCTTGCCCACCCCGGCCTCACCGATCAGCACCGGGTTGTTCTTGCCCCGGCGGGACAGCACCTCGACGGTCTGCTCAATCTCTTCGTCGCGGCCGATGACCGGGTCGATCTGGCCTTCCCGGGCCAGGGCGGTCAGATCGCGGCCGAATTCGTCCAGCGTCGGCGTGGCCGACCGGCCGCCGGGACCACCCGGACCGCTGGGGCCGCCCGCCCCGGCGCCCTGCCCGATCAGGGCCCGCTGCAGGGTCTCGGGTGTGACCCGGGCCCCGGACAGGATGCGGCCCGCGCCGGACTCGGGGTTGGCGGCCAGGGCGAACAGGATGTGCTCGGGCCCGATGTAGGTCGAGCCGACCACGCGGGAGATCTGGTGCGCGTCCAGCAGGGCGCGCTTCGCGCCGGGGGTGAGCTGCGGCGGCTCGCCGCTGGGTCCGGCCCCGGCTTCCTGGCTTTCGATCTCGCCGACCAGCTCGTCGGGATCGGCGCCGGCCCGGGCCAGCAGGGTGTGGGTCGGTTCCATACTGGCCGCGCCCCACAGGAGCTGCTCGGTGTCGAGGTCCCGGCCGCCCTGTTCGGCGGCGTGGGTCGCCGCCAGGCTGAGGAGTTCGCGGGCTGGGGCGCTCATCAGCCGGGTGATGTCGACCCGGTGCACGGGCTGACGCGGGCCGCCCGAGCCGTAGATCCGTGCGAGGAAGTCATCGAACGGGCTAGATCCGGAGTCCTCCGGTCCGTAAAAACCGCTGGTCATCGCAACTTCTCCTGATACTCCCGACGATTGGCGCCCAGAAGGCACCCTGGTCCCTACCCGCGATCGGTGGCGCGACCCGTGGGCGCGTCCGTCTCACCGGGCGGTCGTGCGCCGGCTCTGAGGCCGGTTCGTGAGCTGGCTGGGCCGCCGCTCCCGGCCGGGGCAGGCGGTAGGCGACGTGCGCCCCGGACGGCAGAGCGACCGCTCCCGGCCGGGGCAGGCGGTAGGCGACGTGGGGCCGGAGTGGATGACCGGCTTCGACCCTCGGGTGGTCGAAATAGGCGTGCCGGGTCATCCCCAGCCGCCGCATCACGGCTTGCGACGGCTCGTTCGCGACCGCGGTCATGGACCAGAGCTCCGCCAGGCCCGCTCCGCCGAAGGCCACCTCCGCCGCGGCGGCCGCGGCCTCGCTGGCGTAGCCGTGATGCCACGCGCCGCGGGCCAGCCGCCAGCCCACCTCCATACCGCCCGCGCCCGGGACACCGCCCGGCATTGGGTTCAGGCCGGTGAACCCGATGAACTCGCCGGTCGCGGAGACCTCGAGTGCCCACAGCCCGAACCCCTGCCGCGAGAAGAGACCCTCGATCCGGTCCACCATGGCGTCGCTGGCCGCCCGGTCGAGGGGCGCCGGGAAGTAGCGCATCACCTCGGGGTCGGCGTTCAGGGCCGCGAACGGCTCCCGGTCCGCCTCGCGCCAGCGCCGCATGATCAGGCGGTCCGTGCGGATGACATCGAACCGGGGCCCCACCCGGTTCAGCCTAAGCTGCCCGCCACCCGGGCCCACGCCGGCTCCCCCGCGGGCCGGTGACCGGACTGCCCCGGCCAGTGCGCGGTGCCAGGGCGCGGTGCCGCTGCGCCCGGCCGCTGCGCCGTGCCACTGAGCCCGGGCCGCTGCGCCGGGCCGCTGCGCCGGGCCGCTGCGCCAGGCCGCTGCGCCAGGCCGCTGGACAGGGGAGACGTAAGCTGTACCGCGAGTGACCGCAGGGTTTGCTGATCAGGCCACCTACGACGCAACCGGTCGGGAACAGCGTGCCAGAGTATGTCCTTGATCATCACCAAGATGGTGAGCGCCGCCGGCTCAGCCTCATGTCGCGGCTGCTCGATCCGATGCACCGCCGGCACATTGACCGGCTGGGCATCGGCCCGGGGGCGCGGACGCTCGAAGTTGGCTGCGGTAACGGCTCCATGTCGGCCTGGCTGGCCCAGCAGATCGCCCCCGGTGGCCGGGCGGTGGCGGTGGATCTCGACTTGTCGCTGGCCGGTGCGGACTCGCCCGGGCTCGAGCTCCGCCAGGCCGACATCCTGGCCGGGCCAGTCGAACCGGGAAGCTTTGACCTGGTGACGGCCCGCGCCGTACTGCACCACGTCGGCGACGCCGAGGCGGCCGTGGCGAACCTCCTGGCCAGCCTGCGGCCGGGTGGGGCGATCCTGCTGATCGAGCCGGATTTCCTGCCGGTCAGCGTGGCCGAGCCGCCTGAGGTCCGCGCGTTCTGGGCCGGCTGGCTGGCCTGGGCGGACGAGCAGGGGATCGACTACTTCATCGGCCGCCGGCTGCCCGCGATGCTGTCCAGGCTTGGACTGGAGCACGTCGAGGCGACAGCAGAAACCGCGCTGTACCGGGGTCGCTCGCTCTGGGCTCAGTACTGGAGGCAAACGGTCATCGAATTGCGCCCTCGCCTGGCGGCCTCCGGCCATCTCGATGATCGCTCGATCGACGCGTTCCTCGCCCACTGCGCCGATCCGGCCTGGTGGACGCAGACGATCGCCTTCACTGCCGTGGACGGGCGCGCTCCCCGCCGCCGACGAATGTCAGCCGGCGCCCAGGATGGTCTGCACGGCCCGGAGCGTGACCGGGGCCTCTGACGGGCCGAGCGTGCGGAGCGTGGGCCCCGCGATGGCGTCGAGTTCGAGCTCGTGCCCGGCCAGGCGGTCCTTGAGCATCGAGGAACGCCCCTCGCCCGGCAGGCCCCGGAGCTGGGCCTCGACCGCGGCCGGGTCGATCCGGGCGCCCTGCACCTCGGCGGCGGCGCAGGCCTCACGGATCAGCGGGCTGATCCACTCCGCGAACTGCTCGCGGGCGGGGCCAATGGGCTGCCCCGCGGCCGTGGTGAGCAGCGCATAAGTGGCCAGAAAGGTCAGCTTCTGCCACAGGACCTGCGCCTCACCCGGGCCGGTAGCCACCTGGAGGCCAGGAACGTCGAACAGCTTCGCCGCGGCCGCGGCGGCCGGCGACCCAGGCGGGGTGGCCACGGTGACGCGGGCGAACGGGAAGACCTGCTCGATGGTGCCATCGGCCAGCTTCGTGGCTTCCACCACGATGGTCGCCGCCACCGTGTCACCCGGATAGACCGCGCGGAGGTAGGGCACGTGGTCGACGCCGTTGAGGAAAGGAACCACGGTCGCGCCCGCGAGCAGCGCCGCGGGCACCCGGGCGGTGGCGTCCACCAGCTGGGTGGCCTTGACCGCGACGATCAGGACATCGACAGGCTGGGTGAGATACGGGCGTGAAGCGGGCGTGGTGGTGATGGGGTCTTCCCCCGGCGCGTTCAGGGTCAGGCCCGCGGCCGTCGCCCGGTCGGGGTGCCGCCCGATCAGGGTCACCTCGTGGTCGGCCTGCCCGAGCCGCGCGGCCAGCAGGCCACCGACGCCGCCCGGGCCGAGGACCGCGACCGCGGTCATGACCTGAACCCGGAGGCCAGGACCCGGCCGGTGAGGATCTGCCGCTGGACTTCCCCGGGAAAGATCTCATCGTTGACCCCGGCGGCGACCAGAGTCGGCGGCTGCCGGTCATGGAGGAACTGCTGCATGGCCTTGAATGTAGGCCCGTTGCCGCGGATGTCGTAGGGGAGATCGAGCATGATCTCGCCGACACCGGAATGATCGATCAAGGCCCCGACCCCGGACTTGGGGACAAGCTACCGGTTCATTCAACGAACCACAAGGCGCATCCCGGCGGATCACCGAAGCGGGTGGCCCGCCACTGCGCGGAGTACATCAGAAGCGGCCCGGCGGGTCAGAGGCCCGAGGCCAGGCGGCGGATGATGCGGCCGGCGGGCTCGGCGGTGGCGTGCCGGTAGGCCGTACCAGCCCACAGGTGCAGCCGCTCCACGTCACCGGCGGCCGCGGCCGCGCGGCGCAGCGGGCTGGTCAGATGGTGGATGGCCGGGTAACCCGCCGGGGCCACGGCGTCGTAGAGGTCGGTGAACACGTTCCGGAGGCCGCGGGCTGGCCGCCCGGTGAACGCCCGTGTGACGATCGTGTGGCGGGCCGGTCCGGCCAGTGCGGCCTGGTGTGCCCGGGAAGCGCCGCTCTCGTCGGCCCGGAGCAGCACGGTGCCGACAACCGCCGCGGCCGCCCCGGCATCGAACGCCGCGGCGACGTCACCGGGGTCGCCCAGCCCGCCGGCCGCCAGCAATGGCACCGGGGTCTCGGCCCGGACCTGGGCTAGCAGCGTGGCGAGCGGGACCGGCGGCGGGAGGCGCTGCGGGGTGAGCGTCCCGGAGTGCGCCCCGGCCGCCGACGCCTGGACGACCAGCAGGTCGGCACCCGCCTCCGTGGCGCCCCGGGACTCCTGCGCCGACGTCACGGTCATTGCGACCACGGAGCCGGCTCGGTGCAGGGCCGCGACCACCCGCGAGTCTGGGAAACCGAATGTGAAGCTGACCAGCGGGACGGGGTCGGCGATCAGCAGCGCGACCTTGTCGGCCCAGTGATCGTCGTCCTCGGCGGGGTCGTCGCCGGGCAGGTCCAGGCCGTACCGTTCCGCTTCGGGCCGGATGGCGTCGGCGTAGCGGCGGTACGCGGCCGGGTCAGCGGGCACCGGGTTGGGGGCGAACACGTTGACCGCGAACGGCACCCCGCTGGAGCGCACCTCGGCGATCTGCCCGGCCAGGGCCTGTGGTGTCTTGTACCCGGCGGCCAGGAACCCCAGCCCGCCAGCTCGCGCGGCCGCGATGACCAGGGCCGGCGTGGAGGCCCCGCCGGCCATCGGCGCAGCGATCACCGGGATATCCAGGCCGAGCCCGGCCAGCGGAGCGCTCATGCCCTCAGTCTCCTCGTGTGGCCGGCCGGCCGGCGGGGTCATGCCGCTGATCCAGGCGAGGGCCTGGGCTAGCATCGACAGTGGCTGGCCAGCACCACAACGATCGATTCCGGCCACCATTCGGGACTGCCGCATCGAGGCTGCGGTCTCCGGTCCACTCGATCCAGCCTGGGCCGGAGGTGATCGGGGGCAGGTGGCTGACGAGGAGACCCACAACCCGTCCTCGGCGACCGGGACGGCGGCGCTGGGGGCAGGCTGGTCGCATGGGCACCGCGACGTGTCCGGGGGCTGGCTGAGGCCGACCGTCTTCGGTGCGGTGGACGGGCTGGTCACCAACGCTTCCCTGATCGCCGGGCTAGGCGGAGGCCAGGCGTCCACGCACACGATCGTGCTGACCGGCGTGGCCGCGCTGGTGGCGGGGGCGTTCTCGATGGGCACCGGGGAGTACATCTCGGTCACCAACCAGAACGAGTTGGTGCACGCCGAGGTGGCACTGGAGCAGAAGATGCACGCCCTGTTCCCGGTGGCCGAGCAAGAAGAGCTGGCGGGCTACTTCCGCGAGTACGGGGCGGACCCGGAGACCGCCGGCCGGATGGCGGCCGCGGTGTCCAAGGACCCGGGGACGGCCCTGCGGGTGCACACCCGGGAAGAACTCGGCATCGATCCGGCCGAGCTGCCTTCGCCCCTGCTCGCGGGTTTCGCGTCCCTGTGCGCGTTCTCGCTCGGGGCGCTGGTGCCGCTGCTGCCTTACCTGGTCGGCCTGCCCGACCTGGCCGCCACCCTGGTCATCACGGCCGTGGCGCTGCTCACCGGCGGGATGATCGTGGGCCGGCTTACTGGGCGGTCGGTGCTGCGCTCGGGCGTCCGCCAGTTCCTGCTGGGCGGAATGGCCATCGCGGTGACGTTCGGGATCGGCAGCCTGATCGGCGGTGGGCACGCGTGACCCCGGCGGTCCAGTCGGCGCCTCCCCTGCGGCGTCCGCCAGTAGGTTGGAGGCATGCCGACTGCGAAGCCTTCTTCCCAGCCCCGTTCCCATCCGGGTCCGACGATCTTCGTGCTATTTGGTGCTACCGGCGATCTGGCTAAGCGGCTGGTGCTGCCGGCGTTCTACAGCCTCGCTACGGAAGGACTGCTCCCCAAGGAGTGGCTGCTGGTAGGCAACGGCCGCGGCGACGTCGCGCACGAGGATTTCCGTGCCCATGTGCACACTGTGCTCACCGAGTTCGGTTCGAAGCCCGAGCCGGCGACGTGGAAGTCATTTTCCGAGCGCGTGTTCTTCGCCGGCGGCGGCTTCAGCACCGAAAGTCCCGGCAGTCTCCTTGACATGGTGAGCAAGGCGCGCGGCTCGCTCGGCGCCGAGGCGCAACTCGTCCACTACCTCGCGATTCCCCCGGTCGCATTCTCAGAAGTGACCAAGGCGCTCGGCCAGCATGGGCTGGCCGCAGGGGCCCGCGCCGTGTACGAGAAGCCGTTCGGCACCTCGCAGGCGACCTTCGAGGCGCTGGACCGGGTCGTCCACTCGGTGCTCGACGAGCAGCAGGTGTACCGGATCGACCATTTCCTGGGCAAGGAGGCCACCCAGGACCTGCACGTGCTGCGCTTCGCCAATGAGCTGTTCGCCGCGATGTGGAGCCGTGAGCACGTCGAGTCGGTGCAGATCGACGTGCCAGAGAAGCTCGGCGTCACCGACCGGGCCGGGTTCTACGACGCCACCGGCGCGGTGCTGGACATGCTGGTCACCCATCTGTTCCAGGTTGCGGCCGAGGTGGCCATGGAACCTCCGGCCACTCTCGGCGCGCTCGACTTGCAGTCCGCCCGGGAAAAGGTGATCAGCTGTTTCCGGCCGCTGGACCCTTCCGAGGTGGTGCTGGGCCAGTTCGACGGGTACCGCGATGTGCCGGGGATAGCCGCCGGCTCCACCCAGGACACGTACGTGGCCGCGCGGCTGTGGATCGACAATGACCGCTGGCGCGGCGTGCCGTTCTACCTGCGCACCGGGAAGCGGCTGGCGGCCACGGAGCAGCAGGTCAGCCTCATCTTGCGCGAGCCGTCCGGGCCCCTGGCCGGGCAGTTGGCCGGCGACACCAACGTGCTGTCGTTCTCGCTGGCGGGCAACGGGCAGATCGGCCTGTGCCTGGTGGCCAAGAAGCCCGGTCCCGCGCTCGACCTGGAAACCGCGCAGACCTCGATCCCGCTCGCGAATCTGAGGGACGCGGATCCGCTGCCGCCCTATGTCCGGCTGATCCACGACGTGCTGCTGGGCGACCGCTCGCTGTTCACCCGCCCGGACGGCCTGGCCGCGGTGTGGGATGTGGCTGGACCGCTGCTGGCCAATCCGCCCCGGGTCGCGCCGTACGCGCAGGGGTCGTGGGGGCCGGCCGAGGCCCGCGGGCTCATCGCACCGGGGCGCTGGCTGCTGGGGCAATAGGCAGGCCGGACGTTCTGGTGGACCAGCTTCTGGTTGACTGCCCGGGCTGGCTTGACTGGCCCTGGGCGCTGCGGGTGCTGGATCAGGAAGTCCGCGTGGCCGGCGAGGAAGTCCGGCCGGCCGAAGGCATGGTCGTCACGGCGTGCCTGGTGGCGGACGAGCCTCTGGTCGTCACCGTCACCGGCGGGGGAAGCCATCTGACCGTGACGCCGTCCGCGCCCGTGCTGGGTGAGTTCGTGGCCCGCCGGTTCCACCTCGACCTCGACGAGGCCGCCGTGGACGCGGCGCTGGATAGGAGCACGCTCGCTGGCTTGCTCAAGGAGCATGGCTGGGTGCGGCGTCCCGCCGCAGCCATGCTCTGGTCGTACTGCCTGGCCTTCCTGTGCGGCGGGGATCCAGATGCACCCCCGGTCCGGCGGATGTTTGCTGAGCTCGGGCGCCAGGTCGGCCATCTGCAGTTGCCACCGGACCCGGCCGATCTGCTGACTGGCGGAGACCAGCGGATCATTGGCTACGGAGTGGCGCCGCACCGTGCGGCGAACGTCATCGGCCTGGCGCGCGCGTTCGCCGCGAGACCGGACCGCTACGACGAGGTCACGCTGCGGGCGCTGCCCGGTGACGAGGCCATCGCGCGGGTGGCGGAACTGCCGCACATCGGGCCGACGCGAGCCCGGGCGATCTCGTCCACAGCGCTCGGCCACGACGACGTGCTGCCCGACCTCGCGCGCCAGGACGAGCAGCTTCGCAGCAGGCTGGGCCTGGGCTGGTCCCAGATCCGGACGGCCGCACGCCACGCCGTGCCGTACCGCAGCGTTCTGGGTGACACGCTGCTTGAGCTTCTCTCGGACTAGCAAGGTACTGCCGTGAAGGACTCGCGATGCCTCGGCCGTGTGCACGCCAGTACTGCCTTTGACCATCACCAGCTGAGCGTTCCGGGAGTGGACTCCCCGCGATTACCGGCTGCGGCTCTCCCAGGTCAACGGCCTGGGAGGGGGCTGTCGAGGGTGAGCCAGCCGCCCGGGTGGGTGAAGTGCAGGGTGCCGTTGGGGTCGCCGGTGATGGTCCAGCCGAGGGTGTGGATGTAGTAGTGGTGGTGGACGTGGCAAAACAGGGCCATGTCTTGCAGACGGGTGGCGCCGCCCTGGCTCCAGGGGCGGATGTGGTGGGCGGTGGCCCAGGCAGCCAGGGCGCCGCAGGAGGTCCACCGGCAGCCCTGGTCACGGGCTTCCAGCGCGCGGCGCAGGCCGGGGGGTTCGGTGCGGGCGGTGCGGCCGACATCCAGCGGCAGGCCGTCGTCCCAGCGGATCGCGCCGATCTGAGCGCCGCAGCACAGAGCCATGACCTGCCGCGCGGTGAGCAGCGTGCCGTGCCCGGTCCGGCCCGGCGCCGCCCCGGTGATGAGCCTCGGCGCCCCAGTGATCGGCGCAGGCGTCCCGGTGATCAGGCTGGGAGACACCCCGGGGGCCAGGCCCGAAGACGCGTCGGCTGCCGGCCCGGGCGTCGCAGGATCGGCCTGGCCGGATGCCCGGCCGGCGCCGGCCGCGCCGGCCCCGCCGTCCGCCCGGGCCCCGACCCGGGTACCCGCGCCCTGGCCGGTGCGCTGCGCGCAGCCGGTGCCCAGACCCGCGGCTGCGAGGTGGCCGGGTCTGGTGCCTGTGCCGTGCGCGCCGCCCGGGTCCTGGTCCGCACCCGCCGCGCATCCGGGCGCCGCGCCTGAACCCTGGGCCGCAGCCGCATATGCCGCCGCCTGGGCGAGGGTCTCGTCCTTGACCAGCACCGTGATATGCGGCGCGCTGCCATGCCGTTCCGGCGCTGATCCTCCATCCAGGGCGGCCTTGCAGGCGGCGACCAGGCCGTCCATCCGGCGCTGCGCCGCGGTCCGGGTGTCCAGCTGCCCGGCGGGCGGGCTGAACGCCTCCGCCGCGGTCCGGACGATCTCGTAGGAGACCGCGTCGCCGCAGGAGCCGGACAGCACCCCGGTGCTATCCAGAGTCAGGCCGAACGACAGGTGCCGCTTGTCCCAGCGCTTCTTCTCCCGCTCCTCCGCCGCCCCGGGATCCGCGCGATAAGCGACCTCGTCAGCGAACTGGCGTAACCGGGCGGTGTCCAGCCCCGGCGCGTGATCGAGCAGCACCTGCTCGGCCAGCCCCGCGGCGTCACCCAGGCCGGTGGCCGCCTGGGCGATGATCTGCGCCTGGTCGAAGGAGATCACCCCGGCATGCAGGGCCTTCTCCGTCGCCTCCAGCTCCTGTAACCCCCGGCCGGTGGCCACCACCGCCGCGGCCCGCCCGGGAGCCAGGCCACACTGCGTCCGCAGGAACGCCGACGCGGACTTATGCCCGGCCTCCGCCGCCCCTCCCGTCGTATCCAGGGTGGCGGCCAGCCGGGTCAGCTGTCCTTGTGCCTGGCTGATGAAGGTAGCCAGATCGGTGATCTGGCCCATCAGCGCGGCCGCATCCAGCGCGGTCGGGTCGAGGCCGGCCAGCTCGGCCAGCGCCGCGTCCCTCGCAGACTGCTCTGGTAAACACATATTCGAATCATCGCACCTGCCACCGACAAAACGACGGTAGCTGAGAGCGGAGGGTGTCGTGGCGTGCCCACCCCGCCTGAGCGACTGCCGGCGTCGTCACGGCCAAGGTCCGACGGCGCCCAGGACCCGAACCGAGGACATCGTGCGCCCGACGATCTGCACAACTATGTCTTACGTCATACCTATTTTTGCGAGCACGCGCGTCAGCAACATTAGCGACGCACGAGGGCTAACTCCTCGTACGGCTGGCCGTCTTCGGGGACACGATCGCTGCGTGGCTCACCAGGACGGCGCGCACCGAGTCGTACGGGGCCGGGCTGCGGAGCGCACGGGAGGTGATCATCGCGCCTTCCACGCCGGCGATCACGGCATCAGCAAGCACGCGCGCCGCGGCCCGGTCCACGCCGAAAGCGACGAAGTGGAATACAAGCCGGTCGGTCATCTCGGAGAATGCGCGGCGGCTGGTTTCGCTGAGCTCGGCCGACTCCTGCGCCGCGCCTTCGGTTACCAGCGGCGCAACGCCGCAGCCCCGGCCGTAATCGCCGGCCACCATGCCCTCGCGGCCGAGATCTACGTACCGCTCGATGAGCTGGGCCGCCGAGCTGGCTTCCCCGGCGGCGCGGTCGATGATCTCGACCTGCTCGTGGGCGTGCGCCTCGGCCGCTTCCATCCCCAGCTGCGCCTTGCCGCCCGGGAAGTGGAAGTACACCGAGCCGCGCGGTGCGCCGCTGAGCGTGAGCACATCAGAGAAGGCGGTCGCGCCGTAGCCGCCCTCCCGGATGAGCTGCTTGGCCGCCTGCACCATCTTCTGCCTGGCATCTGATCGCTGTCCCATCGCGCATACCTTCCTTTTTCCTTATTTATACCATGTATGATGCCCTACATAGTAACTACAGCTGGGTACCCGGCCCAGGGGACTCGGGCCAGCTCAACCCGGACCGCCTCGGAAAGGATTCCTCATGCCCTTCGTCAACATCTCACTGGCCCGCGGCAAGTCGGGCGAGTACCTCGAAGCCGTCTCGCGGGCAGTACACGACGCGCTGGTCGCGGAGCTCCACATGAAGCCGGAGGACGAGTTCCAGCTCATCCACCAGCATGAACCGGACGAACTGGTGTTCAACCGCAACTTCCGGGGCGGCCCCCGGTCCGACGACTGGATCGTGTTCACGATCACCGACGGCCTGGACCGCGGCGAACGGCCCAAGCGCCGCTTCTACAAGACCCTGGTCCGGCTGCTCGAAGAAGGTCCGGGTGTCCGGCCGGCCGACGTCTTCGTCATGATGACCGTGACGCCGCCGGAGAACTTCTCCTTCGCCGACGGGGTGACCGGCACCGACGTCGCGGCCGCCGAGACGCTCGACGCAGCCGCGAAGGCCCCCGGCAGCCGGGAGACTTACACGAAGGCCGAGATGGCCTACGCCATCACCGAGTTGCTCGGGCACCGAGACAGCAGCCGCATCCTGCCGATGCTGCGCCAGGACTTCGTTCTCAAGATCCCTGCCACGCTGCCTTACGGCGGGGAGTTCACCGGCCCCGAGGCCTTCGCCAACTTCTTCGCGGGGACCCCCGGCGGCGCAGCGGTGTGGGAGTCCTTCGACGTCCACGTCGATCAGGTCATCGAGTCCGCTGACTACCTCGTCGCACAGCTCACCAACACGGCCGTCCTCAAAGCGACCGGCAAGGCGGTGGTGTTCCAGAACGTCTGGCTCTTCGAGGTCGCCAGCGGCCGCCTGGTCAGCGCCCAGCTCTACGCGGACACGGCCGCTGTCCACAGCAGTGCGGGCTGACCGGCTTCAAGCGCTCCGCAGGCTCCGCGGACCCGCCCCGCACCGACGGGATCCGGGGTCGGCGATCACGCCGCCAAGACCTGGGATCCGGCCTGTGGTGTCTGGGACTTTTGGGGAAGGGCAGGTGCCTTGGTGCCGGCCATCGCCGGCGCAGGGAGCGGTGTTCCGCGCCATCACGCCGACTACGTGGCGGACCTCCGCGCGGCCGCCGGTACCTGGCGGCGCAAGTCGCCGGTGCCGGGCACGAAGCCGTGCCGGGTCAGCCACCCGGTGATCCAGTCCGGGTCCGGGTGGCTGGCCGGGACCACGTTGTAGATGTAGTTGAGCCCCCGCGCGGCGGCCTCGTCCTCCAGGTGGTCCAGGATGAACTCGCCGACGCCCGCCCCGCGCCGGGCCGGGTTCACCCAGAACGTGATCTGGGCATCCCCCCACTCGGAATCCAGCCAGCCGTAGCCGGCGACCAGGCCATCGTCGCCGGTGACCTGCCACCACTCGTCGGCCACCGGCGTCCCGGCCGCGGGCGGGTCAAGATCCACGGCGGCCAGGTCCTCCGGGCCGAACAGCCGCTGCTTGTCAGCGTCCCAGCGCGGGTCGTCTTCCTTGGTCCAGTGCAGGGTCATGGCGGCCTCCGCGTGCTCAGGCGGGCAGTTTCAGGTTGTAGACCTGGGCCGCGTTACCGGCCAGCACCAGGCCGGCGGTGGGCTCGTCCGGGCACAGCGCCGCGACCGCCCGGGCGTTCCCGGCGATACCGGGCACGCCGGGCCAGTCGGTTCCGAAGATCATCTTCCGGGTAAGCCGGGGCCAGCTGTGCCGGGCGTAGTACTCGCGCAACCGTGAGGGCGGCAGCCCGGACAGCTCGATCCAGACATGCTCGTTGACCAGGGCCAGGAACGCGGCCGCGTCATACCACCAGCCACGGCCGCCGTGCGCGAGCACGACGTCGAGACGGCGGAAGTCGCGCAGCACGTCATCGAGCAGGACCGGGTCGGCCAGCGCGTTGCTGGATCCGGGGAACGTGCTGGTGCCGCAGTGCACCACGACCGGCAGCCCGGCCGACTGGCAGATCTCGTAGGCCGGATAGAGCGCCCGGTCGTTGACCGCCGCACCCGCGTGCACCGGGTGGATCTTCAGGGCGACCGCGCCCAGGCCGAGCTGGCGCTGCAGTTCCTCGTCCACCGGGTAGTGCAGGTGCGGGTTGATGTTGGCGATGAACTTGAGCCGGTCCGGGTTGTAGGCGGTGAGCGGCAGCAGGTCCTCGACGGGCTGGATGCCGGTCGCCTTGGGGCTGTACTCGGCCAGCAGCAGCGCGGTGTCCACGCCCTCCCCGGCCAGGTAGGCGTCGAACTCGGCGGGCACCATCGTGCCGGCCGGGTCATAGACCTGGGCCAGCACCTCGCGGTCGCCGAAGTCGTGGGCCCACTGGGTCCAGGACGGCTTGAGCGTGGGCAGCCGCGCGGCGTGCAGGTGCACGTCGATGAGCGGACGGCCGTCGAGCATCAGCCGCTCTCCCCCGGCAGCACGGTCTCCTCAACCACGGTCTCCCCGACCACGGTTTCCCCGACCACGGGCGCCCCGGGGACCAGCACGGTGGCGGCCATCCGGCGCAGCTCGACCCGGCGGATCTTGCCGGTGGCCGTGGTCGGGTAGCCGCCCACGAACACCACCTTGCGCGGCCGCTTGAACGACGGCAGCGCCTGGCGGCAGAACTCGATCAGCTCGTCCTCGGTGGCCGCCTGCCCGGCCACCAGGATCACGTACGCGACCGGTTTCTCCAGCCCCTCGCGGTCCAGGGCCGCGACCACCACGGCCTGGGCCACCGCCGGGTGGGCCAGCAGCCGGGCCTCGACCTCGGCGGGCGACACCCAGATGCCGCTGGCCTTGAGCATGTCCCCGGTCCGGCCGAGGCAGGCGTAGTACCCGTCGTCGTCCTGGACGTAGGTGTCGCCGGTCCGCAGCCACTCGCCCTGGAAAACCTGGCGCGAGGCGTCGTAGCGCTGCCAGTACCCGGTCGCGGTGGAGTCCCCGCGGACAAAGAGCGTGCCGGGCGTGCCCCGCGGCACCTCCTGTCCCGACTCGTCCAGCACGCGCAGGTCGTAGCCGGGCACGGCCACCCCCGTGGTGCCCGCCCGGACCTGCCCCGGACGGTTAGACAGGAAGATGTGCAGCATCTCGGTCATGCCGATGCCATCCAGGATGTCCACCCCGAAGTGCGAGGTCCACCGCTGATACAGCGCTGCGGGCAGCGCCTCCCCCGCCGACGCGGCCAGCCGCACCCCGGCCAGCGCGTCCCGGGCCAGCCCGGCCCCGAGCATGTTGGCGAAGAAGGTCGGCCCGGCGAAGAACAGGGTCGCGCCGTATTTCTGGGCCGCGTCCGCGATGAGGCCAGGACGGGACGGGGACGGCTCCAGGACCGCGGAGGCGCCCACCGACAGCGGGAACAGCAGCGAGTTGCCCAGGCCGTAGGCGAAGAAGGCTTTGGCCGCGGACAGGCACCGGTCGCCGGGGCGGATCCCGAGGACCTGGACGCCATACGTCTCGCAGACCACCTTGATCGCTCCGTGCCGGTGCATCGCGGCCTTGGGCTGGCCGGTCGTGCCCGAGGTGTAGAGCCAGAACGCGGGCGAGTCCGCCGTGGTCGGATACACGGCGTCATCAGGAGGACCGGCGGCCAGCGCGCCGAGCAGGTGCACCGGGACCGGACTGCCCGGCTGGTCCTCCCCGGCCAGCGTTTCCCCGGTCAGCGTTTCCCCGGTTAGGGCCTCGTCGGCCAGTATCCCGGCGAGCTCGGGTGCCTCCGCCGCGGCCGCGGCCGCAGTCGCCGCGAACTCCCGGGTCACGGCCAGGAACCGGGCCCTCGAGTCCTGCAGCAGCTCGGCCACGCCGTCCGCGTGCAGCATGGTGGACACCGGTACCGGGATCGCGCCCATCCGCATGGCGGCCAGGTACACCACCACGAACTGCGGCGAGTCGGCCATCAGCATCAGCACCCGCTGCTCAGGCTGCAGCCCCAGGGCCCGCAGCGACGCCGCCGTCCGCCGCACCTGGTCATGGAGGGCGGCGTAACTGACGTCGCCGGCCACGCCGGTCAGCGCGGTGCGCGGCCCGTCTCCCTCGGCCAGCCGGCGCTCCAGCAGGTACTCACACGCGTTGAACAGCTGCGGCATTGCTGCTGCCCTCCGTTTTCTGGTCGGGCGGTGACGTGTGTCGGTGTGCTCTGACCCAGGGTGGCCCAAGCAAGTGATCTAGGCGAGGTGGACGTAGTCATAATCGAACGGCTGGCCGTTGATCCCGTTGCGCGGCGGGGCGATCCAGGCGGCGATCTTCCCGCGCTCGTGGACCGGCTGCATCAGCGAGCGGACATGGGTCTTGTCCACGTCGGTGGGCAGCCACCGCCCCTTCTGGTCGGCCCACTCCTGCTCGGTCAGCAGCTCGCCGTCCGGGCTGACCTCCACGCCAGCGAACGCGCCGACCTTCCGGTTGAACGCCACGTGCGGCAGCTTGAGGCGCTGCGGCAGGCCGGCCCGGTCGAGGATCCGGTTCCACCGGGTGACCCCGCTCTCGCAGTCGGAGATGTACTCCCGGCGCAGGTCGGTGTTGAGGCCGAGCAGCGCAGACACCTCGGTCAAGCCGATGCTCTTGCGGCCCGGCTGGTCCTCGGTGAGCGCATCGACCATGATCGAGTCGTCGGTCAGCCGGTGGTCGTCCTTGCGCCGCTCCTCCAGCCATCGGCCCTTGATGCCGGCCGTGTAGTAGTTAGCGACGTTCGTGGAGGTCTCCCCGCCGAACAGGTCGAGGGACACGCTGTAGTGGAAATTCAGGTACTTCTGGATGACGTTCAGCGGGACCCCGCCGTGCGGCCCGGCGTCGTTGGTTTCGTTCTCCACCATGAGCTGCGCGGTCCGCTCCACCACCCGGTCGATGCCGGTGGTGCCGACCATCATGTGGTGGGCCTCTTCCTTCAGCATGAACTCACACGTCCGCGAGAGCGGGTCGAAGGCCGACTCCTTGAGCGTGCCCAGCTGGTACTTGCCGTCCCGGTCCGTGAAGTACGTGAACATATAAAACGACAACCAGTCGGGCGTCTCCTCGTTGAACGCGCCGAGGATGCGGGGCGACTCTTCACTGCCGGAATTGCGGATCAGCAGTTCCTCAGCCTCTTCGCGGCCCTCGCGGCCGAAGTAGGCGTGCAGCAGGTAGACCATGGCCCATAGGTGACGGCCTTCCTCCACGTTGACCTGGAACAGGTTGCGCAGGTCATACAGGCTGGGAGCGGTGGCCCCGAGGTTGCGCTGCTGCTCGACCGAGGCCGGCTCGGTGTCGCCCTGGATGACGATCAGCCGCTGCAGGTCGGCCCGGTACTCGCCGGGTACCTTCTGCCAGGCGGGGTCACCCTTGTGCTGGCCGAACGCGATCCGCCGGTCCGGGTCCGGCTCGGCGAGGAAGATGCCCCACCGGTAGTCCTTCATCGGCACATGCCCGAAGTGGGCCCAGCCCTCGCGGCCCACGTTGATCGCGGTGCGCAGGTAGACGTCCTGGGTGGGCAGCGCCGGGCCCATGGACTCCCACCAGTTCAGGAAGTTGGGCTGCCAGGATTCCAGCGCCCGCTGGAGCCGGCGGTCGTCGCGCAGCTCGACGTTGTTGGGAATCTTGTCGCTGTAGTCGGGTGCCGTGGTCACGAGGATCAGACTCGCTTTCGGTCGAAGTCGGCGCGCTGCCCGGTGCCGTACTTGCGCAGCGCACCGTCGGGGCCCGAGGCGTTCGGGCGGTAGAAGATCCAGTTCTGCCAGGCGGTCAGCCGGCCGAAAATCTTGGTTTCCATGGTCTCGGGACCCGGGAAGCGGTAGTTCGCCTCCAGGCCGGTCAGGGCGTCCGGGCTGAAGCTGGCCCGCTCCTCGACGGCGATGCGGACCTCCTCGTCCCAGTCGATGTCGTCGGGGACGAACGTGACCAGGCCGGCCTGGTCCGCGTCTTCCGCCTCCAGCGCCTCCCCGGCCCGCTTCTCCGCCGCGGCCAGCGCGTCCGGGTCGCCCAGGAACCGGGTCTGCAGGCGGGTCAGGCCGTTGCTCATCGGCAGCGAGCCGAGGTTCATCGGGCCGACCGTGACCGTGGCCGGCTGTGCTGGCCCGGGGGGGCGACCCCCCGCTCCGCTTTCCCGGGGGACTACCCCCGGAGCCCCCGGCCCCCGCGAGTCGCCGCCTCGGGGGGACCAGCCTTCGGCCGGCCCCACCTCGCCGACGATGTCCTCCTCGAACACGCCGGACAGCATGTACGAGCGGTCCGCGGCCAGCGCGAGCTCGAGCAGCGAGCCCGCGAAACAGCTGCCCGGCTCGATCAGGGCCAGCAGGCTGCGGCTGGTCACGTCCAGCCGCTTGAGGGTGCGCTTCAGGTAAAGCACGATCTCGCCGGCCAGCCAGTCGTCGTGGTGGTCGGCCAGGAACTGGTCGTAGGCCAGTACCCGGGCCGGGTCGCCGTGGGTGCGCAGCACCCAGGTGCCCAGCTCCAGCTCGTTGGTCCGCAGGTCCAGGATCAGGTCGTCCAGTTCCCGGGTGACGGCCAGGGTCCAGAAGCTGGCGCCCTGCTCGTGCAGCCCGGCCAGGGCGGCGGGCGGCTCGCTCTGCTGGTCCGATCCGGCCGGGCCGGACACGGTGATCTCGGCCACCCCCCGCGCCGGGTCGAGCCGGGCCGTCACGTGGTCGTAAGAGATCTCCCCGTCGGTGCGGGTCTTGGCCAGCGGGGCGAGCTCGATGCCCGGGGCGCCGGCGCCGGCCGGGCGGCTGGACCGCGCGGCCAGTTCCCCGGCCCGCTGCCGGACTACCTCATCCCACTTCGCCCGGGGCACGGCCTCGTCGACCAGCCGCCAGGCCACGGCCTTCTTGCCTCCCAGGCCCTCGGACTTGGTGGAGAAGTAGTCCGCGCGGTCGCGGCGCACGTGCCGTTTGTCCACCACCCGGGTCAGGCCGCCGGTGCCGGGCAGCACCCCGAGCAGCGGGAGTTCCGGCAGCGACACCGCAGACGAGCGGTCGTCGATGAGCATGATGTGCTCGCACGCCAGCGCCAGCTCGTAGCCCCCTCCCGAGGCAGTCCCGTTCAGGGCGGCCAGGTACGTCTGCCCCGAGTTCGCACTGGCATCCTCGATACCGTTGCGGGTTTCGTTAGTGAACTTGCAGAAGTTCACCTTCCAGGGGTGCGGCGAAGCGGCCAGCATCCGGATGTTGGCCCCCGCGGAGAAGACCTTGTCCTTGCCGCTCGTCACGACGACCGTCGCGACCTCGGGGTGCTCGAACCGCAGCCGCTGCACCGCGTCGTACAGCTCGATGTCCACCCCGAGGTCGTAGGAGTTCAGCTTGAGCTCGTAGCCCGGGACCAGGCCGCCCTGCTCGTCCACGTCCATAGTCAGGGTGGCGACCGGGCCGTCGCAGGCCAGCCGCCAGTGCCGGTACTGCCCGGGATGCGTGCGGAAGTCCACTCTGGCCTCGCCGGTCATGATCATCCTTCCGCTGGGCCGCAGGTACCTTCCATGTTCTACGTTAAATGGCGATTACGTCAAGAATCCGTAGCATATTTCTGCCTGGCTCGGCCTGCTACCGGCCTGGCCTGATACCGGCTCATCCGGTGCTGGCTCTTCCAGTACTGGCCTACCCGGTGACGGGCAGCAGCAGCGCCGAGGCGCCCAGGTCGATCTGGTACGCCGTGGGCACCAGGTCCTGGGCCCGCGCCTCGACCTGGCCGGTGCCCGGGTTGCGGGCGAAGCGGGGGTGGGCACCCCCACTGACCTGGAGCCGGAGCCGGTGTCCGGGGCCGAAGCTGTGCGCCGCACCGAGGAGTGAGATCCGCACCACGCCGTCATCCGGGTCCGCTTCGGTCAGCCGGAGGATCCCGTCGCAGACGTTCCGCGACCGCCCCTTCTCGTCCACGTCGCAGAGCCGCACGAACAGGTCGGCGTGCGGGTTGTCGCGGGCCACGGACAGGTCGGCGGCCACCTCACCGAGTATCTCGACCGGCCGGGCCAGCGGTTCGCTGGTGAAGACGAGCACGTCGGCGCGGGCTTCCAGCGCCCGGTTGTCACGCACTCCGGCGGTCGGGGTCATGGTGGCGCCGCCGACCGAGGGGGTGGGGTCGGCCGGGTCGTAGCGGAACCGGGCGGGCGGGGTCCCGGCGGCCGCTGGGACGCCGGCGGTCAGGCTGCCGTCCGCGCCCAGGTACCAGCGCTGCTCGCGGGGGCCCGCGGGCGGCCAGCCGGAGACCTCGCGCCAGCCGGTTCCGGCCCCTTTCCCGCCCACCCAGACGCGCACGGAGCTCTCGACCGGGGTGCTGGTATCCGGGGCACCGCCCGGCGCGGTCACCCCCGGGCCGGCATAGCGGTCGAGCCAGGCCAGGCTCTCGGCCATCGCGGCCCCGGCCTTGGTGGCCACGTCGGCGTGGGTCCACGGCCCGACCAGCAGCCTGGTGGGCACGCCCCGGACGGACAGGACCTGGTACTGCTCCAGGGTCTGCTCCAGGAACAGGTCCTGCCAGCCGCCGACGAGCAGGGTCGGCACCGCGATCCGCTGCAGCGCGGCCCCGCACTGCAGTGGGGCCCAGAACGGGTCGGCCAGATCCGGGTGCTCCAGCCAGCCCTCGAACCACGGGGCCCCGGTGCCGAGCAGGTCCCGGCCGCTGGCCGTCACGGGCAGCCCGTTCAGCGCCGGACGAAGCCGCCGGTCCGCAGTGGCCATCCGCCACAGGCCGCTGAGCGCCCCGGTGGTCTCCTGATGGGCCATCATGTCGCTCCACCCGAGGAAATTCTGCAGATCAAACGCACCGTGGTGGTACGCGGCCCGGCTGAAATCATGGGGACCGACCTGGATCACGGCGGCGACCAGTTCCGGCGGCGGGTCCTGAGCCAGAGCCCACTGAACGAAACCGAGGTAGCTCAGCCCGTAGGTGGCCAGCCGCCCGTCGAACCAGTCCTGGCCGCGCAGCCAGGCCACGGTGCCCTGGCCGTCGGCGGCCTCGCGGCGCATCGGGTCGAAGTCCCCGCCCGAGCCGAACGTGCCGCGGCAGCTCTGCAGCAGCACGTGGAAGCCGCGCTCGGCGATCAGCTGCGCGCTGGACAGGCTGAACGGGAACCCACGCCCGTAGGGGGTGCGGACCAGCACCGTGGCCGCGTGCTGGTCGATGACCGGGAGGTAGTGGTCGGCCCGCAGCACCGTGCCGTCAGACATCGGCACGGCCACGTCCCGGACCACGGCCACGCGATTGCGCCGGGGCGGCAGGGACCACAGCCGGCCGACCGCCCGCCCGATGGCGGAGGCGCCGGTCCCGGCCATCCGCGGCGCCTGGGTACCCCGATCGGTGACAGCCATACCTAGGCCCTTCGATCTTCGACAGTGAGATCCGGGCCTGACGTTACCGTGTAGATCTTTTGCTGCGAAGACTCGATTCCGCGGCGCGGGCCAACGGAGCTGGGCCGTCGGAGCTGGGCCGTCGGAGCTGAACCGGGGGCACACCTGACCCCGCGCAGAACTCAGCCCAGATCGTTGAGCCGCTTCCACTCCAGCCGGGCGTCGCCGGACCAGCGCTGGTGACGGTCCGCGAACAGCCGGGCCGCTTCCAGCCCGCTCCAGCGGGCGGGCAGCAGCTCGCGGGGCAGCGCCGGATCGACCGATGGGAACCGCCGCCAGGCGTGTACCAGCTCGACCTGCCGGGCCAGCACGTCGCCGGGCGCGGGGGCGCGGAACTCCTCGATGAACTGCTCGTACTGGTCCTCGACCGCGGCCAGGTCCCACGCAGCCGCCACCATCACCCGCTCATCACCGAGACCGGACCGGGTGGCCACGAACACGTGGGCGTCCCCGTCGATGCCGGCCGCCCGGAGCACCTCGATGGCCTCGGCCTGCCGGTCCGGGTGCGGGCTGATCCACAGGCCCGCGCCCAGGGACCCGAACCCGGCCCAGCTGAGCCGGCTGCGCACCACGTGCCGGGCCCGCCGGTCACTCTCTGGGATACGCGCGTAGACCAGCAGCCAGCGGCCGTCCCAGTCCGCGGCGGGCCCGGTGAAGGAGTAGATGCGCTCCGCGCCATCGGTGAGCAGCCGCCGCGCGCTGCCGGTCAGCCGCCACCGGGTCCGGCGGCCCAGTTTCTCGGCCTCCAGCCAGCCCGCCGCGGCGGTGCGCATCAGGGCCTGCCGGGTGGCCTTCTCCTCGATACCCAGCCGGGCGAAGGCGGCGAGCACGGCCGACGTCCAGGCCGTCCCGTCGGTGGTCAGCACAAACTCGCCCAGCAGCGTGAACAGCAGCCCGCGGGCGCTCGGGGCCCCGGCCGCGTGCCGCCGGGACAGGGTCGGCGCCGCGGCGGAGGCGGCCGCCGACGGTTTGCTCGCCGTCATGACCACCTTTCCGCGGGATAGCGCCGGCGGGGGCGCGCCGCCGGGTAGGCCGATGCTCCGTGTTAGTCGGTGCAGGGTATCAACGAGGCCAGCCGGGCCGACCCGCTGAGCTGGCTGCTTCCAGGCGGCCGGCTACTTCCAGGCAAACACGGGCTGCTCGAAATGCGCTACCCGGATCATGTTCCCGTGCAAGCCTGCCTGGCAGAACTGGTAGATGATCGCGGCGGTCGGTGCGTGCACGTACCGACCGAGCAGCGGCAGCTGGATGACCGGTGCCTCCGACTCGGGGATCCGCACCAGCCGGGGCGGGACGTCGAAGTCGGCCAGCGGGACGACGTGGATCTGGGCCACCTCGGACTCCGGGCCGTTCATCCCCGGGCTGACCGGGCCGCCCCAGACCACCACCGGGGTCATCAGGTACCCCGACCGGGTGACGTAGTCGTCGAGCAGGCCGAGTACCGCGCTGGGGGCGACCTCGACGCCCGTCTCCTCGCGCAATTCCCGCAGCGCCGCGTCCACGGCGGACTCCCCCGCGTCGTGGCGCCCGCCGGGCAGCGCCCACTGGCCGGCGTGGTTGCGCATGGTCGGCGCCCGCCTGGTGATCAGCAGGGCCGGCACCTCCTGCTGGAGCACGATGCAGACCGCGACCGACGCGACCTTGAGGCCGTCGGCGGGTGCTTCCACCCGCCGGAAGCGGCTCAGGTTCGCCGTGATCGCGCTGCTGAGCTCCGGATCCATAGGCAGCCACTGTAACGCGCGCTTTCGGCCGTCCCGGCCGGTCGATGACCAGCCGGGACCGGACGCTGACCGGCCCTGATGACTTGAGAAGCAACACAGAAGATCACGAGAACATCCGCGGAGTAATAGCGGGCATAGTGCTGAGATGGGCGGTCCCAGGGTCCTGCATGTCCAGTGGGGGGATCGGCCCGCCCGCTGGCTCGCGACGCGCTCGCTGCGCGGACAGCTCATCACCGGCCTGGTGGCCCTGCTCGCGCTGGCCTGCGCGGGCGTGGGCCTGGTCAGCTACATCGCGCTCAGCCACACCCTGCTCAACCAGCTGGATTTTCAGCTCCAGGCGGCGGGC
>DASQRM010000050.1:0-2832 GCA_035642895.1 Streptosporangiaceae bacterium
CGGGTAGAGCTCAGGGTGCCAGTGATCGTAGCTCCAGCCCGACGTGCCAATCCAGGCGGCCATGGCATCAGACCGGGCGGGACCCGGCGGCTGAGATCACCATCGGTACCAGCGGCTGCGTGCGGTGCCTTCGCCGACGCGGACGAGGAAGCCGATCAGCCAGAGCACGAGAACGGCAAGCGCGATCCACCACAGGACGTGGATGGCGAATCCTAGTCCGCCAAGGATGATGGCTAGCAGGAGAACGAGCAGGATGATCGCCATGAGGCTGTTCCTTCCGGTAACCGGATGCATGGGCCTTGCCGGCCGCGCTGCCGGCCGCGCTCCGCGCTGCTAGCTACCCGGCGTTCGCACTCCTATTCCGGGCTCGCAGTGTTGCGTCAGGCCGGGGCCGTGTCTGCCTCGGCGTCCAGTCCAGCGAGGTAGTCGCTGAAGCCGTGCGGGGCCCGGGCCTCGCGCCTGGCCGAGGTGATCACGGTGAGTGCGCGGGTGCGCAGGACCCGGCAGCCGGCCCCGTCCAGTGCCGCGACGAGGGCGTGGTCTTCCCCGGTGGGCATGTCACCGAACCCGCCGGCCCGCAGGTAGGCGGCGGCCCTGAAGCCGAGGTTGGCGCCGTGCACCTGGGAGTGCGGCCCAGTTCCCCTGCTGTAGCGCTTGCGGAACAGCGAGTGCGCTGCCGGGTGACGACCAGACCAGTCAGCGACCCGGATCGTGCCTGCCACCGCGTCCCATCCCCGGTTCGCGTAGCGAGCCTGCTCGCGGAGCCAGCGGGGCGGGACGAGCGTGTCGGCGTCCGTGGTGGCCAGCCAGACGTCGGCCGGGTCCAGGTGCGTGGTGCCGCGGAGGACTTCCCGCACGCCGGCCGCCCGGGCCGCGCCGACGCTGTGGGCAGCGGTCGTGACAACCGTGGCGCCGCCGCGCCGCGAGATGCGGTCGGTCCGGTCGCGGCTCGCGTCGGCCACCACGACCAGGTGCACCGGCGTCCCGCGGATCGCCCGCGCGGCGCGGCGCAGGCTGGCCAGGCAGGAAGGCAGCAGGGCCTCCTCGTTGTGCGCCGGGACGACCACGCCGATCGACCGGATCACGAGACCCCGCCGGCCTGCGCGACGGACCAGCGCTCCGCCAGCCCCCGGGAATCGGCGGAGGCCGCGTAGCAGTCACGGAAGAATCCCGGGTTGAGCGTCACCGGAACAGGACCTCCACTGGCCGGGTGAAGTGGGCGATCATGCCGGGGGACAGCACCGGGCCGAGACCGTGGCCCCGGTCTTGGACCTGGCTGGCGAAGCAGCGGATCGCGGTGCGCTTCCTGCTTGCCGCGCGCGGCGGGAGCGGGATGCGGAGCGCCCGGTCCCAGGGCACCCGGGGATCGCCTGGGATCGCCCAGTGCCACATCCAGACCGGATAGCAGTACACGCGACCGGAAGCTGCGCGCCTCGCGGCCCGGCCCGCCGCCTCGTGGTCGGGGTGCAGGTCGTGCTCCCACGGGGCCAGGCACAGGTCGAAACCCGCGACCAGCGGGGCGAGGACAGCGGTGAGCTGCTTCTCGCGTGCGGCCAGCCTGCTGTCAGGCAGTTGGAGCCGGACCACCTCGGCCGCCTGGGCGCCCAGGGCGCGCAGCGCGGCAGCCGTCTCCGCGGTCCGCCGCCGGGCGAGCACGGCTGGCGAGGCGTGACCCCCGTGCGAGCGCTCCCCGTCGGTGACCGCCACCAGCCGCAGCCGGGCGCGCGACGCGGCCAGCACCGCTGTCAGGCCACCGGCGCCGAGCACCTCGTCGTCCGGGTGCGCGGCCACGACTACGGCACTGGTCACGCCGGCCAGGCCGGCGAGCCCGTTGCCCGGGAGTGTGCTCAGCCACGACCAGGCCGCCCAGGTCCGCTCGTCGGTGCCGGGCGCGTCGATCGGGTTCAGGTGGTCGGCAGGCTCGCTCACCACGTGATTCGCCGCCAGTCGGCGGGCGCGCTCTCACCGACTGGCTGCCATCCGCCCGTCATGCGCCGAGCAGGTCGACGAGGTCGTCGGCGTGCTCCTCCTCGTCGGCGAGGAAGTCCTCAAGGAGCCTGCGCGTGGTCGGGTCAGCGTCGCCGAGCCAACGGATGATCTCCTGGTAGGTGATGATCACGATGCGCTCGGCGGTGAGGTTGTCGCGCAGCATGCCCTCCAGGTCCTCGTCGGGGAAAGTCTGGTAGGTCGTGTGGGCGCGCTCCGTGATCGTGTCCGGGTTGAAGTCTGGCTCGCCGCCCAGCTGGCTGATCCGCTCGGCGGCCCGCATCGCGTGGCCGCGCTCGGACTCGGCGTGCTCGGTGAACTCGCTGGCGACCTGGGCCCGGTTGATCCCCGTCGCGGACATCGCGTGGCGGGTGTAGCGCATCCAGCACACGACCTCGGTGGCCAGCACCTCGTTGAGCACGGCGATGACCTCTTCCGGGTCCTTGCCGTATGAGCCGGTCACCGGCCCCTCCTCCATCTTCTGCCGGGCTCGCTCGCGGATCGCGGTGACATCGGCGGTGAAGCTGCCAGCTGGCATGACGGCCCCTCAAAGTCGAAGCGGTGAACAAGAGCCGTACCGCTACCCCCGGCCGCACCGCTCACACCTGCAGGCAGCCGTGGCTGTCACCCGCCAGGCGCTGCCCGCAGCGGCCGGGTCGCGCCCCAGAACAGAATCCTCAGCGATGATCTCCTGACTGGTGCTTCACCGTTTACGGCCCAGTGCGGCCCATCCGGCGAACTTGCGCCCGTCCGCGGTGTCCGGGCGCCATTCCTCGACCCGCACGAGGCCGGGATCGACGAGGTCCGTGCCCGCGAAGAACCGTGCTACCTGCTCGCGGGTACGCC
>DASQRM010000051.1:0-17643 GCA_035642895.1 Streptosporangiaceae bacterium
GCGTCGGCGGGGCCGCGGGAGGTCCGGGCTCAGCGGACCCGGGTCTGTACCATCCGGCCTCCGGGAACGCAGACGACGAAGACTCGGCTTCGGGGGCCGAGCCTGCAGGCCCGGCCAACTCGGTGGCCGGGCCGGATTCCCCGCGGACGGGCCCGGGGTCTACGAAGGCCGGGCCCGGGTCCACGGCGGCGGGGCCAGCATCCGCGGCGGCGGCGGCCGGGACGGGACCGGGCTGGCCGATCCCGGGCTGGCCGGTCCCGGAGCCAGGATCGGGCGGCGCTTCGGGACCCGTGGTCCCTGGCCCGTCCGGATCGGCTGGTAGCGCGGACACGACCTGGGTACTCTCCCGGAGCGGCACATCCGGGAAATCGGCGGCGGGCTCCGGCACCAGTCCCGGCCCGGACTCGAGCCCGCAGGCCCGGCGCAGCGCGGCGGCGAACTCCGGGCAGGTGCCGTACCGCTCCGTCGGGACCTTGGCCAGCGCCTTCGCCATCACCTCGTCCACGGCCGCGGGCAGGTCGGGGCGGCGGCTGGTCAGCGCGGGCGGAGGGGCGGAGATCTGGGCCCACATAACCGCGACCGACTCGTCCCTGACGAACGGCGGGTGGGCGGTGAGCATGGTGAACGCCGAGCAGGCCAGCGCGTACTCGTCCGCGCGCCCGGTCACCGCCCGGGCCTCGATCTGCTCCGGTGCGACATAGTCCAGCGTGCCGAGGAACTGGCCGGTGGAAGTCAGCGCGCTGACCGACAGGGCCCGCTTGCTCAGCCCGAAATCCGAAAGGTACGTGTGGCCGGGATAGTCCCCCCCGCCCGCCATATCGAGCAGCATGTTGCCCGGCTTGACGTCCCGGTGCACCAGCCCGTGCGAATGAGCCGCCTCCAGGCCGGCCGCGACCTGGGTGATGATGTGGCAGGCGCGGGCGGCCGACAGCGGCCCCTCGGCGTCCACGAGCTCCTGCACGTTCGGCCCGTGCACGAAGCGCATCGCGATGAACAGCACCCCGTTGGCCTCGCCCGCCTCGAAGATCGGGATGATGTTGGGGTGGTCCACGGCGGCCGCGGTGCGCGATTCGCGGATGAACCGCTGCCGGAACGCCTCGTCCCGGGCCAGCTCGGGCGACAGCACCTTGATCGCGACCGGGCGCTCGAGCCGGATGTCGTAGGCGCGGTAGACCACGGCCATGCCGCCCCGGCCGATCTGCTCGTCGAGCCGGTACCCGGCCAGGCGGGACCCGACGCCGAAGCCCCCAAAATCCGGGGTCTCGTCAGACACCGCGGCCCCCCTGCCCATGTGCGCGGAAGTCAGTACTCAGAAGTTTCACTGGACCCACTGGTTACCTGGGGTACTTTACTGTCCCTTGATCCATAGTTCCCGCTCATCCGCCCCGCCGAACGGCTACCGGGGCTTCGATAGGCATTCGTTGCCTGACGGCCACGGCCCGCTGAACCGCCGCCCGCCGCGGCTCCGGGAGAACCGGCCGGGCAGTGGTGCGCCGCCCCTCCCCGGTGGTGGCGGGCGGGCGCCCCGGACCAGCCACCGCCCTGCTGCCCCCTGCATCCGGGCCGCGGGAAGGGCCTGGGCGCGACCCGGATCAGCAGGCCGCCTCGGCCACGTAATGGACGGTGCGGGTCACGAACTCGCCCCTGGGGTTCTCCCATCACTTCTCTCCTGGATTGGGCCAGCTTATGCTCCGGCTGTAGCGGCCACCGACTTCCGCGAGGTGATGACCATGTCACGCCCGGCGCCCCAGCTCCCCACCCCGGCCGCGATCGATTTCGGCGCCCCGTCCGCAGAACGGGACATCGAACGGGGACTGGAAGAGTATTTCGTGGAATCCGAGGCCTACAACAGGGTGCGTTCAGGCGCGAAGCGCATCGTGGTCGGGAATCGCGGGATCGGGAAGAGCGCCATTTTCCAGGTCCTGGGCCGGCGTGAGCGGGACGAGGGCAGCTATGTCATCGAGCTGTCTCCCGAGGACTACTCCTATGAGCTGCTGAGCCAGACCATGGCCAGCGAGCACAGCGGATCGTGGGCCAAGCTCGGCGCCTATGCCGTGGCCTGGAAGTACCTCATCTACGTGCTGATCATGAAAGAGGTCTCGCGGCGCAAGGTGCACCTGAAGAAGGGCGAGGCGTCCCGCATCTACAAGTACATCCGGGATCACCACGCCAACGACAACGCCAGCAAGCTCTCCGCCCTGGTCTCGTACCTGAAGCGGCTGGAAGGGCTGAAGATCGGGAAGTACGAGGCCAGCGTCAAGGCCCGCGAGCTGGAGAAGCTGTACAAGCTCGAGGAGATCCACCATCTCCTGCCCGGCTTACAGGAGATCGCGAACCAGCGCCGGATCATCGTGCTCGTGGACGAGCTGGACCGTGGCTGGGACTCCTCCGAGGACGCCCAGGCGTTCCTGGCGGGCCTGTTCCAGGCCTGCCTGTCCGTCAACTCCCTGCACGACAACCTGCGGGTGTACATCTCGCTCCGGCAGGAGCTCTACGACGACGTTCCCGCGCTGTACGAGGACGCCCAGAAGTACCGGGACCTGATCGAGAACATCCACTGGACCGAGGCGTCCCTGCTCAAGCTCATGGCTAACCGGATCCGGCACTCGCTGCCCGCGCTGGCCGCCTATGACGACCAGGAGTGCTGGAACTGCCTGTTCGCGGCACCGCCGGGACAGAGGCGCGCCAGATCCTTCGACTACATGATCGAGCGGACCCTGTACCGGCCCCGGGAGATCATCCTGTTCTCCACCCAGGTCATCGAGTGCGCCCAGGACGGGCAGGCCGGGCCGCCCTGGCCCTACAACACGATCACCGAGGCCGAGTCCCTGTACTCCGCCGACCGGGTCAGGGATATCGCCGCGGAGTACCGCTTCCAGTGGCCGGGCCTGCTCAGCGTGATCGAGACCTTCCGCAGCCAGCCGCGGGTCATCGGCCGCGACGATCTCGAACTGCTGGCGCTGGGCCTCATCACCCGTGACATCCCGTCCGCCGGGACCAGCGCCTGGCTGGACGAGTGCTCTCCGGACGGGCTGATCGAGATCCTGTGGCAGGTGGGCCTGCTGCTGGCCGAGGCCGATCCGGGAAGCGGCGCCGTCCTCCGCGACCCGGGCCGCCCGGCCGGCGTCCCCTTCCTCGGTCCGCACCAGGCCCGCCGGCTCAACCTCGCTGCGGCCCGGCGCTTCCAGGTGCACCCCATGTTCCGGGCCTACCTGGGCGCCGGGCAGGCCTGACGGCCTCGCCACCGATACGCGCCCGCCATTGAACGAGGCGCCCGCGCCGGAACAATCGTTATGTAATAGTAATGCTTATCCAAGCAACGCTTTCAGCGGTATCTCGTCGCCCAAAACCCGGTCATTCCCTTTCCCGCCCATCGGCAGTACCGTTTCCGGTGAATTGGTGGCGCGTCCCGGCAGAAACGGGACGGGGGAAACCGTGAAGGTGCTCATGAAACGGACTGGCTGGCGAGCGCGCTGGGCTGCGATAGCGGCGGCGAGCTTAGCGGCAGCGGCAGTATGCGGGCCCGTGGCCGCGGCCGGGGCCGCCCCGGCCCCCGGGCCGGAAATAAAGATGATCGCGGCGCAGAACAACATCACCGTGCCCAGGTACGGACGTCAGGTATACCTGGATCCCGGCATCTGGGTGGCGTCACTCGGGTCGGCGTTCCAGCTTGACCTGCAGCGGCCGGACTACTCAACGCCGATGACCGTCACGCAGGTCGTCGGCCTGCCCGGCGGCGGCACCCAGCAGATCCCCTGGCCGGGCAGTGTCATCGGGAAGGTACCGAGCGCCCTCAAGGACTTCGTCCGCATGACGGTCACGAACTCCGCCGGCAAGGTGGTGGCATCGAGCCGCATGAACTTCTGCCCGAACAGTTACGACCCGGAGCGGGCCAGCCCCAGCAGCCCCGCCACCTCGCCGTACCCGCAGGAATGCGTCGGCGATCCGTTCCCGAAGTCGCTGGTGTGGGGCATTGCGAAAGGCTGGGCCGCCGACCCGGCCGAGCAGGTTTTCCGGCCCATGAAGCTCGCTCTCGGGCATTACACGGTGACCGAGACCATCATGCCCACCTACGCACACCTGCTGAACGTCAGCGCCGCCGATGCGTCCGCGAGCGTCAAGCTGAAGGTGGTGAAGGCATCGTCGTGCTGCGCCGTGGCCGCCCGGGCCGCGAATCGCCCCCAGAGCCGGCCGCAGAGCCGGCCGCTCCGGTCCAATCCGGCCGCCCCGGATCTGACCAGGCCGCCGGCCAGCGCGCTGCCGGATCTGGTCCCGCTCCCGTCCTGGGGCATCAGGACTGTCCATATCCGGAAGACGAAGACGCGGCGGGCGTCCGATCAGCTCAACTTCGGCGCCACCGTGTGGGTCGGCAACGCCCCCCTCGATGTCGAGGGCTTCCGGTCCCACGGATCGCCGGTCATGAAGGCGTACCAGTACTTCTGGCAAGACGGCCACATCATCGGCCGGCTGCGCGCCGGGACCATGGGATTCGACTCGAAAAATGGCCACAACCACTGGCATTTCGAGCAATTCGCCCGGTACCGGCTGCTCAATTCGGATAAGACGCTGGCCCTGCGGAGCCACAAGGTGGGCTTCTGCATCGCCCCGACCGACCCGGTCGACCTCGCGGAGCCGACCGCGGTGTGGCAGCCGTCCTTCCTGGGATTCGGTGGCCAGTGCGGCTCCACGACCGCCCTGTGGGTGCAGGAAATGATGCCGGTCGGCTGGGGCGACACCTATTTCCAGTCGGTCGCCGGTCAGTCATTCAACCTCACCGGCCTGCCGAATGGCACCTACTACATCGAGGTGCTGGCTAACCCGGAGAAGGTCCTGCACGAGACCGCCACCAGCAATGACGTCTCGCTCCGGCGGGTCATTCTGGGTGGTAAGCCCGGTCACCGGACGGTACGTGTACCTGCCCTGGACGGCATCGACCCCGAGGGCTGATATCGCATCGGAGGTCACGATCTCTGGTGTGCCGGCGGTCCCGGGCCGGCTCAGGTCACCCCTGGGCCGGCCCGGGCCGGCCGAGTTCCGCCGTGAGCGCGGGCCAGGCATCCGGGTCGTGCCCGGGCACCAGGCGGTAGCCACGCTCGGCACCGATCCGCTTGAGCTTGCGGATCTGCGCCACGCTCTGTTCCGGCGACGCGCCGATCCGTCCGCCGACCGCGACCTCCCGCTCGATGTTCTCGGTCAGGTCGGCCGCATCGAATGCGAAAACGAAACCCCCGCCGCCCGCCGACGGATCCACCCGGACCACGAAGCTCTGGTGGCCGGGGGTGTGCCCGGCGGTCAGCACCGCGGTCACGCCGGGCGCGATCTCGGCGTCACCGCCCGCGGCCCGCCAGTCGATCCGCGGGTCGTCAAAGTCCACCCGGAAGATGCCGTTCTCCTCGGGCCCGGGCGGGGCGGACATGCCGTAGTCGAGCTCAGCCTGCTGGATGTGCACTGGCACCCGGCCGGCGAAGTGCCTGAGGCCGCCGGCATGGTCGTAATGCAGGTGGCTGACGGCGACCGCGTGAATGTCGGCCAGGTCCACGCCCACCGCGTCGAGCGCCTCGTCCAGTGGCTCGCCCGGGCCGGGCAGCACCGGCTGGACCAGCGGGTCCCCGTGGAACCTGGCGCGCAGCGCCGGGTCGGTGATCAGGACGGTGTTGAAGCCGGTGTCCAGCAGCAGCCAGCCGCCGTCGCACAGCAGCAGCACCCCGGGCACCGGCTCGCGCAGCATCTGGTCATCGGGCGCGCCCTCCACGGACACCGACTTGGGCAGGTCCTCCCAGCCGAGGGTGAGTGGGATGATGCGGCGGACGCCGGCGCTCATACCTTCCTCCTGGTGCAGCCTGCCCCCACCGTACGGGCCGGGCCGGCCGCGCGCCGGGAATGGATCAGCCCCGGCAACACCACTGTCGCCGGGGCCGTTCCGGTCAGGGGTCAGCTGCTTCTCAGCCAGGTGACCGTGAAGCTATTACCCCCGGTGAGCGAGGAGACCGAGTCCTTGGCCCGGCCAGCGTTGTCCACCATGATGATCTGCGTCGGGCTGAAGTTACCGATCGCCGACCCGTTCACCGTGGCGCTGCTGAAGGTGACCGGGCTGAAATGCGCCAGCGGCAGGACGCCGCTAGAGGATGACGGCGCCTCGGCGATGACCTCGGCCGACGAATTGGCCGCGCCGCTGAGCGACGCGCTGATCGTGTGGCTCCAGCCCTTGGTGGTGTCCTGCAGGACCAGCGTGTAGCTGCTGCCGCCGTTGAAGGTGACCGAGCCGTGGAAGTGGTCCCCGGGACTCACCGCGTTGCTGAAGTTGACCGGGTAGGCCGGGTACATCTCGTACCACGAGTAGTACTGGGGCGTGCTGCCGCGGCAGTCCACCTCGCTGCCGGTCTGCTCGACCGTACTGCTGTTGTAGCCGTCCAGGCCGACCCAGAAGCTTGAGTACTTGGCGGAGCCGCTGCAGGTGCCGGTTGGCTCCACCCAGTTGGCGGACACGCTGGTGAACGTGCGGCCGCTGGCCGCATAGCCGGACCAGTTGGTAGAAGTCGCGTTCGCCGGGCCGCCGTGCGCGACTAGGGGCCTGGTGCCGTGGCCTGCCGGGCGAACGAGGTGTGCGGCTGGCCTGATCATGTGAGTGGCTGCGTGCTGTGCGGCTGATGCTGCGGAGGCCGTTCCGGCCGCCGCCACCGACCCGAGCACGAGGCCCAGACCGGCGAGGGGGATGCACCATCTCCGTAACATGTAGCTCCTCCTGGGGGAGAGGGGCAGGGATGCTGGGCGGCATGTCCTTACCGGGACTCAGCACCTCTGCTGGGGTTGCCGAGAAGGTACGACGCGCGTCAGTAAACAAGAAACCATTGAATGGTAAAGCTCTAGTAATTAAAGGTCATCCAGTAGCCAAGCCGGGGCGGCCCACCGAGTTGGGGCGCAGGTTGGCGAGATCCACGACACGGTCACAGCGCTGTGCGACTTCCGGGTCGTGAGTGGCCAGGACCAGCGACTTCCCAGCCTCCGCGAGACCCAGCATCCGGCTGAGGACCAGCTCCCGCGAGGCACTGTCCTGCTCGGCGGTTGGCTCATCCGCGATCAGCACGGCGGGCTCCGTGGCCAGGGCCCGGGCGACCGCCACCCGCTGCTGCTGCCCGCCGGACAACTCGTCGGCCAGCTGCCCGGCGTGGTCGGCCAGGCCCAGCGAGGCCAGCGCCTCCTGGGCCGCCGCCGCAGCGCGGCCGGGTGGCAGGCCGATGGCGAAGAGCGCGATCTCGATGTTCTCCGCGGCGGTGAGCAGCGACACCAGGCCGTGGCCCTGGAGCACAGTCGCCACCTCGGCCGGCACCTGCCCCGGGACGACCGGGACCTGGTCCACCAGCACCAGCCCGGCGGCCGGCGCGGCCAGGCCGGCCAGCAGCGCGAGCAGGCTGGTCTTGCCCGAGCCGGACGGCCCGACCACGGCCACCCGCTCACCGGGACCGACGGTGAGGTCGAACTCATCGAGGATCACGCGGCCGCCGATCGTGTAGCGGAGGCCCCGGGCCTCCAGCACGCTCACCGGCCCGCACCCGGCGCGGGCGGCCCGGCCGCGCCGGGGTGGCCGCCGGGGCCCGCCGGGTCAGGCGGATCGACCTGGTGCAGGAATACGCCACGCTCGTGGCGTTCCGCCCGGGCCAGCGACCCGGGCGGGAACAGGTCGGTGAGCTCGGCCGGCAGCTGCAGGGTTCCGTCCCGGCCCACCACCACGTACTCCTGCCCGGCCAGGCCCTCGGCGCCGACCCGCCCGTCGCGGATCGTGATGGTGCGGCCCAGTGCGGCCGCCACGGCCGGGTCGTGGGTCACCGCGACCACCGTGGTGCCCTGGCCCGCGTTCGCGTCCCGGATCAGCTCGATCACCGCGGCGGCCGATACCGGATCGAGCTGCGTGGTCGGCTCGTCGGCGAGCAGCAGCCCGGGCTCGTTCGCCAACGCGACCGCCAGGGCCAGCCGCTGCTGCTCCCCCCCGGACAGCCCGCCCGCCCGGCGATGCGCCGCGTCGGCCAGGCCCACCCGGTCCAGCAGTTCCGCGGCCCTCCTCCGGCGGGCCGCCACGCTCCGCCGGGCCGGCGCCTGAGCGAACAGCAGGTTGCCCAGCGCACTCTGATAGGGCAGCACGTTACGCGACGGGTTCTGCAGCAGCAGGCCCACCTCGGTCAGCCGGAAGCGGGCCAGCGCACCAGCGCCGAGGTCGGTGAGCCGCCGCCCGTTGATCTCGACCCGGCCCGCGGTGGGCCGCAGCAGGCCGGCCAGGTGCCAGAGCAAGGTGGTCTTGCCGGCCCCGGATGGGCCGAGCAGCGCGACCATCTCCCGGGGCCGGACGGTCAGGTCCACCCCGCGCAGCGCGGCCACCTCGGAGCCGGGCGTTCCGTAGACATGCACCAGGTTGTCACAGCGGACCGCGAGCGCCGCGCCTGCGGGGGGCGGGGCGCTTCCGGGGACGGACCCGGTCACGGGGACGGGCCTGGTCACGGCTCTGCCTCCCGCAGCAGGTCGGGCCGCACGGAACGGACCAGCAGCATGCTGGCCGCGACCGCCGCGAGCACCAGCACGGCCAGCGCCGCTGCGACCAGCAAGGCCAGGCCGCCGACGGCCGGCAGGTAGCTGAGCGGCGGAGCCTGCGGCTGGGTGATGAACTCGGGGACGCTGCGCACCGCGAGCACCGTGGCCGCAAATCCGGCGGCCAGCCCGATGACGACGCCAAAGCCGAGCACGATGGCCTGCTCCGCGAGCAGGGACGCGCGGATCGAACGGCGCGGGACCCGGCTGGCCAGCAGGGCCGCGTACTCGTGCCGCCGCCGGCGGCCAGACGCGTAAAGGCCGGTGATGGCGGCCCCCGCGGCCAGCGCGGCGGCGGCCGCCGCGTCGGCCAGGAACAGCACGGTGGCCAGGGCGGGTCCCTGGCGGATCAGCTGCGCGCGCAGGGTCGCCGCGCTGACCATGCCGTTGATCCGGACCCCGGCCGCGCGCAGCGCGGGACCTACCCGGCCCCATGCCCCCGGGGCCAGCCACACCTGCTGGCTGGAGTAGGCGGGCGTGCCGCCCGCGGCCCGCTCCGCGTAGGTGCGGTCGACGACGATCCCGTTGGCGGGTGCCCCCGGGATGGCCGCCGCCTGGCCGGCCGGGGTGATGTACAGCGGACTGCCGTCCAGCCCGTCGACCTGGAGGACACTGGCCGCCCCGGGGGTCAGGCCGCTGGCCACCAGAGCCGGCAGCGGGTACGGCCGGTCCACCAGGACCGCACTGGGATTCACCCCGGGCTGGGTCTTGAAGGACCAGACCAGACCCGCGGAACTCGAGCGGAACACGTTTCCGCCCCCGGTGCTGCCGGACCGCCATCGCCTGGGCGCGGTCAGCCCGGTGCCCGCTGGCGCCCACCGGCCGTGGCCGGACCGGACGTCGATGGCGGCCACGGTGACCGACCCGGTCACCGGCCGTTGGCTGATCAGCGCGCCCGTGGGTGCCGGGGCGGAAACGGTCAGGTTGGCCAGCAGGCAAGGACAGCCGGTCAGCTGGGCGGTGGCCGTCCGCGAGCCGCTGACCGGGCCGAGGTACAGCGGTGTCTGCCCGACCGCGCCCACCCCCTGCTCGTACACGTCGAGGATCAGGGTGCCGCCGGCCGGGCGGACACCGATGCCGGTGAACCGGATCCGCACCTGGTCTCCGCGCAGTACGACCGGCGCCGGGGCCGGCGGGTCCAGCGCGGCGGTGAGCGAGCGGAGCGGGCGGCCCCCCGCCCAGTCCGGCTGCCAGGCCGCGATCCGCGCGAAGCGCTGCGGGTCGACGGCGAGCAGGACCTGCCCGGCGCCGCTGCCGGAAAAGTTCGCGTACTCCGCCACCGCGGTGGCCTGCCGGCCGCCCGGGTCGATCCGGTCCACGATCGCGGCCAGGTCATGATGGGCTGGCGGAGTGACCGAGAGCACCGTGGCCGCACCGGCCCGCGCGTCCGCCACGGCCCTGATGTTGGCCACCGTCACCGTCCAGATCCCGGCGGCGAATCCGGCCAGGGCGAACGCGGTGGCGAGCACGATGGTGGTGCGCATCCCGCCGGGCCTGCGGGCGACGTGGCGCAAGGCGAGGAACGGCCCGATCCGGCCGCGGCGGCCGGTGGCCCGGAATCCGGCCCGGCAGGCCACGATCAGGAGCCGGGAGGCGACCACCGCGACCGCGATGCCGAGCAGCCCGGGCAGCAGCAGGCCGAGCACACCGCGCCGGGCCGAGCCGATCTGGCCACTGACGCGCAGCTCGATGAGGCCGGCCACGGCGGCGGTGATGAGAATGGCATCCAGTACCCAGCCCCGCTGCGCGGCCTGGCGCCCGGCCCGCTGCCACTGGTCGACCACCGACCGGCTCAGTGTCCGCCGCGCGGTGGCCGCCACCGCAGCCAGGCCGCCGACGGTCGCCACCGCGGCGGCCAGCCAGGACGTGCCGGGCAGCCCGACCGGCGTGCCCGGGCGCAGCAGGATGTGCCCGAGCCCGGCGGTGATCGCCCAGCCGGCCAGCACGCCCGCCGGCAACGCCACGGCGAGCAAGATCACCGGCTCGCCCAGGCTGAAGGTGAGGCTCCGCCACCGGCCGCGGCCGCGCATCTTGGCCAGCGCCACTTCGGGACCGCGGGCCTCGGCCGCGTCCGCGACGATGAGGAACAGGAGCAGCCAGGCCAGCAGCAGCAGCTGCGCGGTGATCAGGACCACGGGCACCTCGATCGCCCGCCAGCTGGCCCGGACCGTGCCGAGAGTGGCCGGCAGCGACGTGGTCGTGGTCACCCCCTCCTGGGTGAGCGTCGGGTCGAGAATCAGCCCGGTGACCGCGGCCTGTACCCGGGCCACGTCGGGCCCGGTGAGACGCGCGGGAATCAGCGAGAAGTCGGCGTAGTCGGTGCCCTGGACCGTGCCGGGGACGGCACCCATCGTGGCCAGCGGGGTGAACATCGCGTCGTACGGGTGACCGGACGCATTCGGGCCATACGAAGTCTCGTACGGGAAGTAGCGGCTGGCCGCCTCGAACCAGTACCGGGCCCCGGCGTTGGACAGCGTGATCTGGTACTGACCGGTGATGACCAGATGCCCCCAGGTCGGCACGGGAATGCGCTGGCCGGTATGCCAGTGCATCAGGTAAGCGGTGGACGTGCTCACCGCTACCTGGCGGGCCGCGCGCGGGCAGTGGCCGGACGTGAAACGCAGATGGCTGCACACGCCGGAACGGGAGACCAGCGGAACCGTCTGGCTGTTCGCCTGCACTGTGGTCTCCGCGGCCGTGACAGGCGGCGCGAACAGCCTGGTCAGGATGGCCCGACCGCCGAGGTAGTGGGCGAGCCCGCCCTCAGCCTGATCGACCAGCCCGCTCACCGCATTGACCGGGCCTGCCTGGGTGATCTCCAGGCCGCGGCCGGGTGCGGCGGCCGCGCCCACGGTGTCCTGGACCACGGAGGACTGGGCCGCCGCGTAATAGGCAGGCCCGATGGTGACCGCAGCCACCGCCACCACCGCGACCAGGAGGATGTTCAGCGAGATCCCGGCGCGATGCAGCAATCCCCGCAATGCGGCGAGCAGCCCCGTCATGATGAGCGATCTTAGGGAAAGCGCCCGGGACACCGTCGCACGGCCCGGCCCGCCAGCGTCCGGCCAGAAGTCAGGCCAGGTCAGGTAGCCTCAGGCAGCGCCCGGCAGCGCCCGGACGGCAGCGGGACCCCGTCCGCGGCTTCCAGGCCCGCCGTGCCCTCCCCCGCCACCATCGAGTCCGCGAGCCGGACGAGCAGCGACCGGACCGTCGCGGCCGCGGCCCGGTTCAGCAGGGCCCGGTCGAGTGCCTCGCCCAGGCTGCCCAGCGGCGGGCGGTACGCCCCGGTCAGCGCCAGCGTGGCGGCCTCCTCGCCACTGGGGGTCAGCACCAGGTTGGCGTCCAGGACCGGGAACAGCCGCCCGGCCGCCCCGCTGGCCTCCCAGCGCAGCGGGAGCACCACCGTGTCATCCCGTGGCACCGGCTCCAGCAACTGCACCCGGACCAGCTTGGACGCGCCGAGCACCGCGCCGAACGGTCCCACCCGGATCAGCCCGGCCAGACCCTCAGCGTAGGCCTGCTCTGAGGGGCCGCTCAGCCATCCAGCGTCGCACAGCACCGCCAGCCTGGCCCGCGCCCGGGCAAAGGTCATCGTCAGCCTGACCTCGTGGCTCGCGAACATGTCCTAAGTGAGCCACCGGAAGGAGCCGGATACGAGGGACTAAGGTCACGTGACCGGCAGGCAAACGGCACCGGCTGTTCCAGCGGGTGAGCCGCAGGGAGTGCAGTGAGCCGCAGGGGTGTGGTGAGCCACAGCGGGCCTGGCGTCACAGGGCCTGCCGTCACAGGGCCTGGCGCCGGCGCAGGTAGCTGAAGGTGGCCGAGCCGAGCGGAACCGGCAGCCAGAATGTGAGCAGCCGGAACAGGAGCACCGCGCTGACTGCCGTGGCCGCCGCCATCCCAGTGGCGGTGAGGCCGGCCGCCAGGGCGGCCTCGACCGCGCCCAGGCCGCCGGGCGTAGGCACCACTGATCCCAGCGCGCTCCCGGTCAGGTACACCACGGCGGCGCTGGTGAGTGCGAGGGACCCGCCGAACGCGCGCACGCAGGCGTCTAGGCACAGGATGTAGCAGAGGGTGAGCATGAGCGCGCCGCCGATGCCCTCGGCCAGTTTCCGCGGCTGCTGGACCACCTCGAGCAGCCGGGGCAGGACCTGCCCCAGCGCGGGTGCAAGCCGGGCCCGGAGCAGCCGGCGGCCCTGCGGGACCGCCGCCACCGCGAGCGCCGCCACGAGGAGCCCGGCTATCACGAAATAGGCCCAGGTCGGGGGACGCAGCGAATGGCTCCGCGCGCCGGTGATGGCCACGAAGACGACCAGCAGCGATATGTGCAGGACGAACGCCACCACCTGGACGACCCCGACGCTGGCCGCCGCCACGGCCGGGGGCACCTTGTTGCGCTGCAGGTAGCGGATGTTGAGCGCGGCGCCGCCCACCGCCGCCGGCGTCACCAGGGTGACGAACGACCCGGCCAGCTGGGCCAGCATGGTCCGGATGAAGTTCAGCCGCTCCGGCACGAATCCGGACAGCGACAACGCCGCGGCCACGTAGGTCAGCGCCGACAGGCCCAGGGCCACCAGGATCCAGAGCGGGTTGGCCTGGCGGAACAGGGTCGCGAAGTTGACCTGGCCGAGCTGAACGATCAGCAGATATCCCGCGAGGATGCTGGCCACCAGCGTGACCAGGGTGCGGAGCCGGATGCGCTCCAGCTGGACGGGCGGGACCTCGGCCGCGTCATCGGGGGCAGTGGCCAGGAGCTGCTTGCGGAGCGCGGGCAGCACCTTCTTGTCCCGGCGCAGCGCGGACCGCGTGGACCTGGCCAGCACCACCGGCTGCAGGAGCGGGACCAGCGCCACCAGCTCAGCCGGCCCGACCTTGCGCCGGGCCAGGTCCGCGGCCCGGTCCGGCCCGACCAGCGCGGCGAACTCGGCGAGCAGCTGGGACAGGTCCAGCCGCAGCTGCAGATCGCTGGCGGCGACATCCCCGCTGCCCGGGTCGAGCAGCATGACCTGGCCGGCACTGTCGATGAGGATCCGGTCCGCGGTCAGTGACCGGTGCGCGACCCGGTGCGCATGCAGCCGGTCTACCGCGGCCCACACCGACTCCAGCTGGGCATCGGTCAGCGTGTCGGCCAGATCAGCCAGGGAGTTCCCGTGCGGCTCCTCGGTGGCCAGCACGAGGGCTTCCGGGCCAGCCCGGAGCAGGGCCCGCAGCCGGGGGGTTGGTACTCCCGCGTCCTCCACGGCATACGTGAGCAGCGCCGTGCGCTCCGCCGCCCGGTCGGTGGTCAGCGGGGCCCGCCGGGAGACCGGCCCGCGCAGCCGGACCAGCCGGTAGACCCGGTAGAGCGCGCCCGCTGCCTGCTGGTCCCGGTCGTACACCCGGACGTCGAGCCGCTCGCCAGCGCGGGTGACCGCCACGTACCGCCGTGACGCCGGACCGTTCCTGTCCGCCCGGTCCAGCTCGGTCACCGCCGCGCCCGCCGAGGTGAGCGCGGCCGCGATCGCCTGCCCGCTGGGCCGCTGCGACATGGAACCCGCGGCGTAACGCACGGCCAGCCCGATCGCCCGGCCCAGCAGGAGCGTGATGAGCACCGAGAGCACGGTGGTGCGCAGGGTGGCCAGGCTCGCCACCGCGTACACCACGAGGGTCAGCCACAGCGCGTTGCGCCAGCGGGGCCGTCCGCCGAGGTCGATGATCGTGGTGTAGGCCACCAGCCCGGCCAGGTACCCGTCCAGCAGCGCGAAATGGCTCGCGCCCGGCGAGGACATCGCGATGGCCCGGTAGAGCTGGTCGCCGACCCCGCTGCGCAGCACCACGCCCGCGAGGCCGACGACGACGGCCGTCGCCACGCCGGTGGCCACCGCCTCGCCCAGCCGACGGGCCTGGCGGCGGACAAACTGCCGGATGGCCAGGGCCACCGGGAACAGCACCAGGACCAGGATGGACAAGACCCGGAGCGTGCCCAGCAGCTCCCCCGGCAGCCGGCGGCTCGCCGCCACCACATCGGTCTCCACGCCGTGGGTGGTGGCCTTGGCCAGCAGGCCGGCCGCGACCAGCACGGCGATCCCCAGGCACGCGGCCGCGCACCGCAGCAGGTCGCCCGGACGGCGGATCCGGCGGGCCAGATGGTCATCGACGACCACCGGGGCCGCGGAATCCGGCGCGGCACCGGCCGGGCCGGCCTCAGGGGGCCCGGTACCTGCGGGAGCGCCACCAGCGGGACTGGCCACCGCCGGCTCCGATCCATCCGGAACGCCCGCGCGCGGGCGGGGTAGCCGCGGCGTCCGCCTGGGTGTCGTCACCTCACGATCGTTTCACCCGGACCAGGCCCGCGGACGCGCGGACCTGCTCAGCGCCGCTTCCGGCCCGGGCTGAGCCCGACCAGGCGCCGCCAGGCGATCAGAGTGAACACCAGGGTCAGCACCACCATGAGCCCCATGTCCAGGAGCCACACGCCTGGCTTGTGGTCCCACACTGGATCAGGCAGCCCGGCGGCCGGGGGCGAGATCACGTTCAGCTTGACCGTGGAGGCGGTGGACGCGAATCCCCACCGGGACGGCGTGATCCAGGACAGCTGGTTCAGCCCGACCTTGCCGTTGAGCGGCAGTACCCCGCCGGACAGGATGACCTGCGCGATGGCCAGCAAAACCAGCAGCGGCATGGCCTTCTCGGACGTGCTGACGATCGAGGAGACGAGCAGTCCCAGCGCCATCGAGGCCACCGACAGCAGGACGATGGCGAGGGCGATTTCCAGCAGCGGCTGCGACTTGATCAGCGAGCCGGTGGCGGGCATCTGCCGGCCGGCCAGGCCCAGCACCACCAGCACCAGCCCCTGCAGCCCGCTGATGACCCCCAGGACGATGAGCTTGGAGAACAGGTAGGTGCCGGACGACAGCCCGGCGGCTCGTTCTCGGGCGTAGATCGGACGTTCCTTGACGAGCTCGCGAACCGAGTTGGCCGCTCCGATGAAGCAGGCCCCGATGATCAGGACCAGAAGGACGGTCGAGGCGCCGGCGTTCGTCCCCGGCTTGCCCGCCAGCCCGTCCGGGGACGGGACCGCCCGCAGCAGGGCGCCGATCACCAGCGGCATGACCCCAAGCAGGATCAGGTAGCTGCGGTCCGAGGCGATGACGGACAGGTACCGCCGGCAGAGCGTAGAGACCTGGGCCAGCGCACCGCGTGGTGCGGGCGGGCGGCCGGGCGACTCGCGGGCCCCCTCAGGCACCTGCTGGGCCAGGCCGCCTGCCACATGCTCGGCGTAGTACGGCGACCGCTTGAAGTCTCCGGCCCAGTCCCGGTCCGGCTCGGCTTCAAAGGACTGGAACACCTCGGCCCAGCCTGCCTTCTGGAAGTAGCGCAGGCCGTCGGCGGGCGGGCCGTAGAAGGCCACCCGGCCGCCCGGAACCAGCACGAGCAGGCGGTCACACACGTCCAGGTTGATGACGCTGTGCGTGACGATGATCACGGTCCGGCCGTCCTTGGCCAGCCCGCTCATCAGCTCCATCACGGATTTGTCCAGCCCGGGGTCCAGGCCGGAGGTGGGCTCGTCCAGGAACAGCAGGGACGGCTTGGTGAGCAGTTCGAGCGCCACGTTGACCCGCTTCTGCTGGCCGCCCGACATGGCCGCGGTCCGGGTGTTGCAGTGCGCGGTGAGCGAAAGCTCGTCGATCACCTCGTCCACCCGGCGGTCCCGTTCCGACCGGGAGGTGTCGCCGGGAAACCGCAGCTCGGCGGCGTAACGGAGCGCCCGCTTCGGCTTGAGCTGGTCGTGCAGGATGTTGTCCTGGGGAACCAGCCCGATCCGGTGCCGCAGCTCCGCGTAGTGGGTGTACAGGTCGCGGTTGTCGTAGAGGACGGCGCCCTCGGTCGCGGGGCGCGTGCCGGTCAGCGCCCCGAGCAGGGTCGACTTGCCGGCACCACTCGGGCCGATGACCCCGACCAGGGATCTCTCGGGGATGGGGAAGCTCACGTGGTCCAGCAGGATCTTGCCGCCGGGCAGGCGCACCGTGAGGTCCTGGGCCACGAACGAGACATCGCCCTCGTCGATGAACTCGCGGAGTTCGTCGCCGAACAGGCGGAAGGTGGCGCGGCCGATACCGATCAGGTCCTGCTCGGTCACCGTGGTGGGCTGGGCGATCCGCTGGCCGTTCACGAACGTGCCATTGTGGCTGCCCAGGTCGGCGATCTCGTACCGGCCGCCGCCGAGGTTGCGCAGCTCGGCGTGCACCCGGGACACGCTGAGGTCAGGGACCACCAGGTCGCTCTCCGGGGCCCGGCCGATGCGCAGCAGCCGGGTGGGTGCTCGCCGCACCGAGGTCGGGCGCCTGTCCACGCTGCTCATGCCGGTGTTCAGGACGGTATTCCCGGCGCCGGGCCGGTTCACCGACAACATCATCACCGGCCCGTCATCGGGATGCCCGAGCCGGAGGATGCAGTTCTGGCTGATCTCAATCGTGCCGATGCGCCGGGTGCCGAGGAAGGTCCCGTTGGTGCTCCCGGGGTCCTCCAGGACCCACGCGTCGTGGTCCACCCGGAGCACGGCGTGCCGCCACGAGACCCGCGAGTCGTCGATCACGATGTCGGACTGGGGATCACGGCCGACCCGGTACTGCGAGCCTGCGCGCAGCGTCTGATCGGATCCCTGGGTCTTCACCACAAGCACCGGGGCATCCGGCGGCGACACGAGTCGGTCGTTCATTGGCCTAGTCTATGGCGATTCAACGCAAGGTAATATAGCTGGTCACGACATCTGATCTGGGGGGATTTCACCGACTTTGCCCAGTTCTGGGTGGTAGGCATATGTCCGAAATGCCCGTCTCTAAAAACTTTCCGCGCTAATGCCCCGTTAGCGAGGAGAAGGCCAGGCGCGCACCCGGAACACGCGCCGGCGCAGGGGCGGGCGGACAGCGGTGGAGGCGTTGGTAAGCGGCAGCAGGCCGTGGCCGGCCCCGGCCTCACGGTGACCAGCCAGCTGTCCGCGGCACCCGCCAGGCCCACCAGGCCCGCCAGGCCCGCCTCGCGGTGAACGGCGCCGGGGCCCGGGCCGGGCGCCCGGCCCGGGCCGGC
>DASQRM010000052.1:0-33311 GCA_035642895.1 Streptosporangiaceae bacterium
GTCGGTCGCGGCAAGATCAGCGGGAATGTGCCCGGCGGGCCCAGACGCGACCCGGCTACGCTGCCGGTGCCGACGTCAGGCTGGGCAGTGCGTGCGGCCCGTAGGCTGGGACCAGGCCCGCGGGTCGCGACCCTGACTACCCTTCGCGCCGTGCCTCGCCCGATGACAGCCGCTCTGTCTCATCCTGGATCTCGGCACCCAGCTTCGCGAGTGCCTCAAGATGCTGCCGGCTGTGATGGGCGCAGAACAGCAACTCCCCAGAATCGGGGAGCACAACGCGTACGTATGCCTGGGCACCACACCGGTCGCACAGGTCCATCGCATTCAGGGGCCTGCTTGGTGCGAGAGCTCCGGTCATGTCGCCTCCCTCGCGTCGTGCCACCGGCCAGTCGGCCGGCGGGCTCTGCCCTACGTGCTGTGTAACACTCTGCCAGGCCAGTGCCTTCCCGTGTGGATGCGGCGTACGCCCAAAGCGAACGCCCGCCATGGGAGGATGGCAGTTGTCCTCGCCGCTTCACTGTAGCCGGGCCACGTTGTCCCAGGTAGCCAGGTATGTCCGCGGCGTGGCTTCCCCGGGTAGTCAGACCGGGCGGCTAGTCTGCCGGAAGTCCGTCCCAATTCGCCCCCGCCACCCCCGACCAAGGAGACGCACGTGACCGCCGTCCGCGCCGATACTGAGGGCCCAGTAGAGGGCAGGTCCGCGGCCCGCCGCCCGGCGGGGACCAGCCGGGGCCGGGCCTCGGCCCCGCTGGCGGCCGTCCCCGCCGGGGACGCCTACACCGCCCGTCACCTGTCGGTCCTGGAAGGCCTCGAGGCGGTCCGCAAGCGGCCCGGGATGTACATCGGGTCCACCGACGGCCGCGGGCTGATGCACTGCTTGTGGGAGATCTTCGACAACTCAGTGGACGAGGCGCTGGGCGGCCACTGCACCTCCATTGATGTCGTACTACATCCGGATATGTCGGCGGAGGTCCGGGACAACGGGCGCGGCATCCCGGTGGATGTGGAGCCCAAGTCCGGGCTGACCGGCGTCGAGCTGGTGATGACCAGGCTGCATGCCGGGGGCAAGTTCGGCGGCGGCTCCTACACCGCCTCTGGTGGCCTGCACGGTGTCGGGGCCTCGGTCGTGAACGCGTTGTCGGCCCGGCTGGACGTCGAAGTCGACCGGGAGGGGCACGAGTGGGCCGCCTCCTTCCGCCGCGGCGTGCCGGGCGAGTTCGCCGCCGAGGGCCCGCGGGCGTCCTTCACCCGGGGCAAGGGCCTGCGCCAGACCCGCAAGGTGGCCCGGAAGGTGACCGGCACCAGGATCCGGTTCTGGCCGGACCGGCAGGTATTCACCAAGGACGCGGACTGGGACTTCGAGGCCCTGATCCAGCGCGCCCGGCAGACCGCGTACCTCGTTCCTGGCCTGATGATCCGGGTCCGCGACGACCGCCCGGGCGGGAGCCGGCGGTCTGACCCCGACTCCGACGACGGAGCCGAGACGGCGGCGGACCGGCCTGAGGCGGGTTCCGGTGCGGAAAGAGAAGCTGAGTTCCGCTTCGACGGGGGAATCAGCGAGTTCTGCGAGTACCTGTCGCCGGGTGCGCCGCTGACGGACGTGCTCCGGCTGACCGGCGCCCGCCAGTTCACCGAGACGGTGCCGGTGCTCGACGAGCAGGGCCACATGACCCCCACGGACGTGGAGCGTGAACTGCAGGTCGACGTGGCCCTGCAGTGGAGCACCGGGTACGACACCAAGACCGTGTCGTTCGTCAATGTGATCGCCACCCCCAAGGGCGGGACGCACGTCACCGGATTCGAGCGGGCCCTGGTCAAGACGCTGAACGAGCAGCTGCGCGCGGCCCGGCTGCAGAAGAACGGCGATGAGCCGGCCAGTAAGGAAGACGCCCTGGAGGGGCTCACCGCGGTGATCGGGGTCCGGCTGCCCGAGCCGCAGTTCGAGGGCCAGACCAAGGAGGTGCTCGGCACCCCGGCCGCGTCACGGATCGTCTCCCAGGTGGTGGCGGCCGAGCTGGCGGGCGTGTTCGAGGCCCGGAGCCGGGCGGGCAAGCAGCAGGCCCGGGCGGTGCTGGAGAAGGTGGCCGCGGCCACCAAGGCCCGGATCGCCGCCCGTGAGCACCGGGACAACCAGCGGCGCAAATCCGCCCTCGCGACCTCGGCACTGCCCGCCAAGCTGGTGGACTGCCGTAGCGCCGATGACCGCAGCGAACTGTTCATCGTCGAGGGCGACTCCGCGCTGGGCACGGCCAAGCTGGCCCGCAACTCCGAGTTCCAGGCCCTGCTGCCGATCCGGGGCAAGATCCTCAACGTGCAGAAGGCGTCCCTCGCCGACATGCTCAAGAACGCCGAGTGCGCGGCCATCATCCAGGTCCTCGGGGCCGGTTCCGGCGCCTCCTTCGACCTGGACGCGGCCCGCTACCAGCGGGTTATCTTCATGTCGGATGCCGACGTGGATGGGGCGCACATCCGCACCCTGCTGCTCACCCTGTTCCACAAGTACCTGCGGCCCATGCTGGATGCGGGGCGGGTGTTCGCCGCGGTGCCGCCGCTGCACCGGATCGAGCTGTCCAACCCGCGCAAGGGCCAGCAGAAGTACAACTACACCTACTCCGACAGCGAGCTGAACCGCCGGCTGCTCGACATGGACAAGCGGGGCCAGCGCTGGAAGCAGCCCATCCAGCGGTACAAGGGCCTCGGTGAGATGGACGCCGGGCAGCTGGCCGAGACCACCATGGACCCCCGGCACCGGACGCTGCGGCGGATCCGGATCGAGGACGCGGCCGCCGCGGGCGGGATTTTCGACCTGCTGATGGGCAGCGAGGTGGGACCCCGCCGGGAATTCATCGTGGGCGGCGCGGCCGAGCTGGACCTGTCCCGCATCGACGCCTGACCCCGCGGCCCGCTTTGGCCCGCCCGGGGCGCCCTGGCCCGGCCGCCCGGCCACTCTGGCCGGCCGCCCGGCCACTCTGGCCGGGCGTGCGTCGGGGGCGCCTCAGCGACATGGTTGCGGCGGTCATGTCGCTGGCTGCCCGGCGGGGCGGTCATTCTAACTACAGTTTGTAAAGAGTACGATACGCAAAGTGACAAGACAGATTCTCATGGCGGAGTTCCTGCGCGCCCAGGCTGCCTGGCGGCTGGTCCGCGCCGGCAACGACCCGATCCGGACCGCGAGATGTGCGGCGGCGCTACTGGACGCCGCGGCGTTCGTGGTCACGTTAGCCGAGGACGACGAGGATCTGGCCGCGCTGGCCCGGGCCGGGTGCTTCGGCGACGAGGCCTTTTATCCGGGAGCCCGTGGCCTGCAGCTCGCCCGGTGGTGGCAGTTCGGCGAACCGCCCTACGCCGGGCCGCGGGACCTGCTGACCTCGCTGGCCGCGGCGGTCGGCCGTCCGGTCGCCCAGTCCAGCCCGCCTGCCCCCTAACAGCCACCCACGCCCGTGGCCCGGCGCCCGCCCCGTAATCGGTTAACTGTTCGGATTACCTCCCAGATCTGGGAGGTAATCCGAACACTTAAGGAGCGGCTCGCGACCGGCCGTCTTATGACGGCTGGGGGTGGTGACGGCGCGGCCTTCTCGTGGTTAGCGGGGCGGTGCGGTTCCGCCCAGGGCGGCCAGTCCCTGGCGGATGCGCTCCCCGGAGCCGTCCCGGCGGCCGTCCGCGTCGGGCAGGTAGACCGGGACCCCCGCGTCGGTCGCGGCCCGGGCCGGCGCCGGGCCCGCCCAGGCGAGCACCAGCATGTCCTCACCCTTGAGGAACCGATGGCAGCGCACGCCGCCGGTGGCCCGTCCCTTGGCCGGGTACTCCTGGAACGGGGTCACCTTGACGGTGGCGGCGGCGGTCCCGGGCAGCGCACGGCTGCTCCCGGCCACGGTGACCACTACCGCGTCCCCGGCCGCACCGCCTGCCGCACCCGGGCCGGTCCCGGGGCCGGCGGCTGGATCCGGCACCGCGCCAAACCAGACGACCGCCGCCCCGGCCGAGAGCCGGATCCCGGCCATCCCGCCGGCCGCACGGCCCTGCGGACGGACCGCCGCGGCCTGGAACCGGAGCAGTTGGGCGTCGGTCGTGATGAACACCAGGTCCGTATCCTCGCTGCTCAACTGGACCGCGCCCACCACCCGGTCGCCCTCCTTCAGGGAGATGACCTCGAACTCGGTGGCGTTAGCCGGGTAGTCGGGCGCGACCCGCTTGACCACGCCGCCCGCGGTGCCGAGGGCGAGCCCGCCCGGCGACCCGTCCGGCGCGGCCAGCCCCACCACGGTCTCGCCCGCCTCCAGGGACACGAACTCGGCGATCGGCGCACCGCCGGCCAGCGCGGGGGAGTGGGCGCTAGGCGGCAGGGCCGGGATCTCCAGCACGCCGATCCGGATCAGCCGGCCCTGGGAGGTGACCACGGCCGTGGTCCCCCGGGCGGTGGTCGCCGCGGTGGCGATGATCACGTCGTGGGCGGCGCGCGGACCAGCGGCGGCCCCGGCCGCCCCGCCCGCGTCCCGGCCACTGTCCAGGGCAGCTGAGTCCAGGGTGCCGTCGGCCGCACCGGCCGCCGGGTCGCCGGGAGGCCGGGTGGCGGTACGGGCGATGAGCCCGGCAGACGACAGCAGCACCAGGCACGGGTCGTCGGCCACCTCAAGCGGGACCGCCGCCGTCCGGGCCTTGCCGCTGCCTTCCAGCAGCACGGTGCGCCGCGGGCTGGCGAACCGCTTGGCGACGTCGCCCAGCTCGCTGGAGACCAGCCCGCGGAGCTTGGTCTCCGACTCCAGGATCGCGGTCAGCTCGGCGATCTCCCGCTGCAGGGTCTCCCGCTCACGCTCCAGCTCCAGCCGGTCGTAGCGGGTCAGGCGGCGCAGCGGCGTTTCCAGGATGTACTGGGCCTGGATCTCCGACAGGTCGAAGACCGACATGAGCCGTTCCTTGGCCTGCGCGGAGTCGTCGCTGGCCCGGATGACCTGAATGACCTCGTCGATGTTGAGCAGCGCGATGAGCAGCCCGTCCACCAGGTGCAGCCGGTCCGCGCGCTTGCGCCGGCGGAACTCACAGCGCCGCCGGACCACGTCGATACGGTGGTCGACGTAGATGCTCAGCAGCTCACGCAGGCCGAGGACCCGTGGCTGGCCGTCCACCAGGGCGACGTTGTTGATACCGAACGTCTCTTCCATCGGCGTCAGCCGGTACAGCTCGTCGAGGATGGCCTCGGGATGGAACCCGCCCCGGATCTCGATGACCAGGTGCAGCCCGCGGTGCCGGTCGGTCAGGTCCTTCAGGTCGGCGATCCCGGCCAGCTTCTTGGCCTGCACCAGGTCCTTGATCCGGGAGATCACCTTCTCCGGGCCGACGCTGTACGGCAGCTCGGTGACCACGATGCCGTCGCGGCGCGGCGTGATCTTCTCGACCCGGGCGGTGGCCCGGGTGCGGAAGATCCCGCGGCCGGTCTCGTACGCCTCCCTGATCCCGTCCAGGCCGACGATCTTGCCGCCGGTCGGCAGGTCAGGCCCGGGCACGTAGCGCATCAGCTCGTCCAGGCTGGCCTCGGGGTTGGCGATGAGGTGCCGGGCCGCGGCGATCACCTCGCCGAGGTTATGCGGGGCCATGTTGGTGGCCATCCCCACCGCGATCCCGGCGGTCCCGTTCACCAGCAGGTTCGGCAGGCCCGCGGGCAGCACCTCGGGCTGGGTCTCGGTGCCGTCGTAGTTCGGCTGGAAGTCGACGGTGTCCTCGTCGATCGAGGCCACCATCTCCATGGCTGCGGCGGTCAGCCGGGCCTCGGTGTACCGCATCGCGGCGGGGGAGTCGTCACCGCCGGGCGAGCCGAAGTTGCCGTGCCCATCGACCAGCGGCAGCCGCATCGCCCACGGCTGGGCCATCCGGACCAGCGCGTCATAGATCGCACTGTCGCCGTGGGGGTGCAGGCGGCCCATGACCTCGCCGACCACCCGGGCCGACTTGACGTGGCCGCGGTCGGGCCGCAGGCCCATCTCGTTCATCTGGTACAGGATCCGGCGCTGGACCGGCTTCAGCCCGTCCCGGGCGTCGGGCAGGGCCCGCTGGTAGATGACGGAGTAGGCGTACTCGAGATAGCTGCCCCGCATCTCCTCGGCAACATCGATATCGACGATGTTTTCCTCGAAGTCCTCGGGCGGCGGGGGTGTCGCGGTGCGTCGTGCCATGTCCGCCATTGTGCCGCCTGGCGGTGACAGAGGAGTCCAATGCCGCTGGCGTGGCGCGTACTCCACGATCGTCCGCGGGGCAGGCGGCGCGTGGACCGGTATCCCAGCCCTGAGCCGGTCTTCGTCCCCTAACGGTCTTTTCGTGGTACCCGACGGCGGCCTGGCCGGTGTCCTGCCGGGAACTGAACGCGCGGATCTGGGCGCAAGTGGGAACATTACCGATCATGCACCTGAGAGGACAGATCGCCGGGCTGATCGCGGGCGCCGCCGTGATCGGCGGCGTGGTGGCCTGCGCGCCCACGGTTGCGGCCCAGGCCCCGCCCGGATCCCAGCCGGCCGCGGCGGCCGGGGTCGGTACAAGCGTCCAGGCCCCGCCTTCCCCGTCCCGCCTGGCGGCCAGCCCGGCCATCCGCCCGGCGATCAAGGTGACCGGCGCGCCGAGCGGGGTGAAGGCCAAGGGTGCGGTGCTGGCCGATGCGGCCACCGGCCAGGTCCTGTGGGACCGCGACGCGAACACGCAGCGGCCGATGGCGAGCGTGACCAAGGTGATGACGGCCCTGCTGGTGCTGAAGAGCGGCGATCTGGGCCGGGAGATCCGGGTGCCGAAGGCCGCGGTCACCTACGCCTGGAAGTACGGGGGTGAAACCGCGGCGTTGCGCCCGCGGGACATGCTCACGGCGCGGGAGCTGCTGGAGGCCCTGCTGCTGCCCTCAGGGGCGGATGCGGCGTATACCCTCGCGAACGCCTACGGGCCCGGCCTGGATACCTTCCTCGCGCGGATGAACGCGACCGCGGCTCAGCTGGGCATGGCGCACACCCATTTCACCTCACCAGACGGCCTTCCCTACCCCACCGAGACCTCGACGTATTCCACGCCGTCCGACCTGCTCACGCTCGGCCTCGCGGCCATGCGGTACCCGGCCTTCCGGTCCGTCGTGGACCGGTCCTTCTATCACCTGGCCAAGGGGCGCGGTCATCACGGCTACTGGTGGGACAACAGCGACGCGCTGATCGGCTCGTACCGGGGGGCCGCCGGGATCAAGGACGGCTACACCGACGATGCTGGTCATTGCCTGCTGTTCGAGGCGAGGCGGAACGGCCGGGTGCTGATCGGGGTCGTGCTGCACAGCCCCGCTACCGGACCTGCGGCGGGCGCGCATGATGCCGCGCGGATGCTGAACTGGGGCTTCCGGCTCCCTCGGTCAGGCTGAACGCACGGCTCACGGTAGCCGGCGGTCACCCGCCCGGCCAGCCAGGTCAGCACCGCCCGGCCAGCCGGCCTAGGTGACCGAGAAGCCGCCGTCCACGAAGATGAGCTGGCCGGTGACGTAGTCGCTGGCCCGGCTGGCGAGGAACACGGCTACGCCCTCGAAGTCGGCGGGCTCGCCGTTACGGCCGATCATGGTGCGGGCGGCCAGGGCTGCGGAGCGTACCGGATCGCTGGCCACGGCCTTGGTGAGCGGGGTGGCTACGAATCCGGGCGTGATCGCATTGCAGCACACCCCGCTCCCGGCCCAGGCCTCGGACTGGGACCGGGTCAGCCCGGCCAGGCCAGCCTTGGACGCACCGTAACCGCCGCTGTTGCCAAACGCCCGGACCGCCTGCTGAGAGGCGACGTTGATGATCCGCCCCCAACCGCGCCGGGCCATCGCCGGCCCGAAGCACTGGCCGAGCACGAACGGGGCGGTGAGGTTGACCGCGATCACCTCGGCCCACTGCTCCAGGGTCTGCTCGCCGAGCGGCGGGCGGGGGTTAGCGCCGGCCGCGTTGACCAGGATGTCCGGTTCCCCGTACAGCGCCGCGGTCTCTTCGGCCGCGCGCTGGGCCGCGGCCGGATCGGCGAGATCGGCCTGGACCCAGGCGGCCGTTGCACCGGCTGACTGGATAGCCGCCGCGGCGTCGGCGAGGCCGTCCTTACCGCGCGCCAGCAGGACGACCCGGGCGCCGGCCAGGGCCAGGGCCCGGGCCATCGCATGACCGATCCCGGAACTGCCCCCGGTCACGAGGGTCACCCGGCCCTCCAGGGAAAAGAGCCCGTCCAGAAAGGCGGCTCGCTGGCCGGACTCAGAGAGCGGGCCGGGCACCGACCAGTCCGAGCGCGTTCGCGGCCAGGCGGCACCCGCTGCCCAGCGCCTCGAGCGGCGGCTTCTTGTCCAGCCAGGCAGGGAGGAAACCGGCACAGAAGGCGTCCCCGGCCCCAGTCCCGTCCACGAACGTCTCGACCGGCAGGGCGAGCGACCGGACCGGCTCCGGACGGCCGTTCGCGTACAGCGCCCCATCGGGCCCCAGCTTCACCACGACCTCGGGATACCAGGCGGTCAGCACGTGCGCCGCGGACTCAGGGTCCTCCCGGCCGGTGAGCACGGCCGCCTGGTCCGCGTTGACGATCAGCAGGGTCACCCCGTTGGTCATCTCGAGGAACGGCTCGGCTCCCACCCGCTCCAGTGGCGCGGATGAGGCGCCGTCCACCGAGATCGTCATGCCGGCCCGGCCCGCGTGGCCGAACGCGGCCAGGGCAGCGGCCCGGGATCCCTCGTTCAGCATCGTGTAACCGGACATGTGCAGGTGGGCACCGGGCGCGAACAGGTCCTTGGGCAGGTCGTCGGGGTGCAGCGCGGCGTTCGCGCCGGGATCCGACATCATCGTGTGGTCGCCCTTATGGGTAACCATGACCACGCAGGTGCCGGTGGGCCGGTCCGGATCCATGACCAGCCGGGCGTCTACGCCGTAGCCCATCAGTTCCATGTCCCGGTTCCGGCCGGCGATATCCGCGCCGCGGCGGCCGACGAAAGCTACCTCGCCACCGTCCGCGGCCAGCCAGGCCGCGATGTTCGCGCCTGAGCCACCACCGTGCATACTGACCGTAGCCGGTGTGTCACTGCCCTTCGCTAGCGGAAGGGCTGCGTGAGCGACCGTGTCGGTCATCAGATCACCAACGACGACAACGCGCGCCATGTCGTCACCACCTTGCTCCCGGGGCTGAGCCAGGGGGACACGTGCCGCGGCGCCCGGCTCAGGGCTGCCCATAGAACTTAACAGTTTCCCGGCCGCGTCTGCTGCCGTTCTGCAGGGTGGGTCCATATGCGACCCATGCCCTGTCTCGGATAGGACACCACATATCACCTATCCAGGCAATCGGCGCCGTCTATCCTGTTTCCGGCTCGCGCTCATCGGGGAGCCTGGGGGGCGGCGCGGCGGCCGCCCGGAGTGGGCTACTGTCGCTTACCGCGTACTGAGGAGGCGGCGAAGATATGGCCTGGACCTGGCAGTTCGAAACGACGGACGGAACTGCGGTGCCGTCCCGGGGGGTGCCGAGGGAAACGTTCGCCAGCCAGGGCGACGCGGAGAGCTGGCTCGGCGAGAACTGGCGTGAGCTCCTGGCGAGCGGCGTGGACCAGGTGTCCCTGCTCGAGGAGAACAGGGTCGAGTACGGCCCGATGAGCCTGCACTCTGATTAGTCCGGGGGGCTTAGTCCGGGGGGGCGACCCCCTGGGCCCCCCGCTCGCTGTATCGGTCCGGGGGGACGACCCCCCTGGACCCCCTGCTCGCCGCTGCGCGCCGAACGCCGGGTCGGCGAGCACCCGCCTGCGGCGGGCCCCGCCTCCCCGGCGCCTGCGCTGATTGGTCCGGGGGCGACCCCTCCTGGGCCCCGCCTCCCCGGCGCCTCCGTGCGTTACGGGTGGTGCTTGCCCTTACGGGCGGTGCTCAGGGCTCGTGGTGCGCGAGGGGTCGCGCTGGATGACCGGGCTCAGCACGTCGTCGATACGCCGGAGCACTTCCGGGTCCAGCCGTATCCCGGCGGCCTTGGCGTTCTCCTGGACCTGCTCCGGCCGGGTCGCGCCGATGATCGCCGCCGACACGTTAGGGTTCTGCAGGACCCAGGCCACGGCCAGCTGGGCCATGGTCAGGCCGGCTTCCGCGGCGATCGGGGCCAGGTCAGCCACCCGGCCGAGCACGTCGTCGTTCAGGAAGCGCTGGATGAACCCGGACCCGCCCGGGTCGGTGGCCCGCGACTGAGCGGGAACCGGCTCGCCCGGGCGGTACTTGCCGGTCAGGATGCCCTGGGCGATGGGGGAGAAGACGATCTGGCCGACCCCTTCCTTCTCGCAGAGGGGGACCACCTCGGACTCGATCACCCGCCAGATCATGTTGTATTGCGGCTGGTTGGAGACGATCCGGTCGAAGCCCATCTCATCGGCGATCCGCAGCGCGGCGGCGATCTCCTCGGCCCGCCACTCCGAGACGCCCACGTACAGCACCTTGCCCTGACGGACCAGGTCCTCGAAGGCGCGCAGGGTCTCTGGCAGCGGGGTTTCGTGGTCGTAGCGGTGCGCCTGGTAAAGATCCACATAGTCGGTCTGCAGGCGGCGGAGCGACCCGTGCACCGACTCGATGATGTGCTTGCGGGACAGGCCGCGGTCGTTGGGCCCGGAGCCGGTCGGCCAGTAGACCTTGGTGGCGATCTCTACAGACTCTCGCCGGACTCCGTGCAGCGCGCGGCCGAGGACTTCCTCGGCCCGGGTCTCGGCGTAGACGTCCGCCGTGTCGAACGTGGTGATGCCCTCGTCCAGCGCCGCCGCCACGCAGGCCCGGGCGGCGTCTTCCTCGACCTGGGAACCGTGCGTAATCCAGTTCCCGTAGGCAATCTCACTGACTTTAAGGCCACTTCGGCCCAGGTGACGATGTTCCATAACGCACGACACTAGGGCAACGCCACCGCCGGCTCGCGGAAGGGCCCGGCCCAGCCCGGAGGGAGCCTCAAAACCGTCCCGGGGAGTCTTCAGTCCTGGGGAGTCCTCAGACTGTGGCGCCCGGCTTCACTCTCGGCTTGGGGAAACGCAGCTTACGGATCTGCAGGGCCCGCATAGCCGAGTAGATCTTGATCCCCCGGGTGCTCTCCCCGGGGAAGCGCTCCCCGGCCATGGCCGTGACCTTGCGGCCGACGAGGTACCCCTCGACGACCATGATGACCACCATGACGATCAGCAGCGCGGGCAGCACCGCCGCCACCACGGGGTTGTGCAGGAACAGCAGGAACAGCAGTACGACCAGGCCGTACATGTAGAACTCGCTGACTCGTCGCTTCGAGTCCACGTAGTCGCGGGCCAGCGCCCGGACCGGGCCTTTGTCTTTGGCGGGCAGCGCCCACTCCTCGCCGCGCCGCATGGCCTCCGACTTGCGGGCCCGCGCCGAGCGGTCCCTGGTCCGCGACTGGCGCAGCGCCTCCTTCCGGTCACCCGGGGCGTTGTACCGGCGGCGGCGTTCCGCCTCGCTGCGCTTGGGAGTCGGCCGGCCCTTGCCCGCCGTCAGCGAAGCGCGAGCCTGGTCGGCCTGATCGGCTGCTGAAGCACCCGGGGTGCCCTCGGCCGGGGCGTCCTGGGTGGCCGTGCCACGTCGTCTGAACACGGTGTCAGCCTACCGGGACGAACGCCGCGGATCACCAGAGCACGAGCCTTCCGGCCGTGATGGCTGCGCCCTGTTTGACCGCGTAGGCTGTGTGCCACCAGCCTGCAGGCGTGGCGGCCAGAGCACGGGGGGTGCCGGCTAGTGCGCCGCAGGTGGCTGGCGGCAGCGTTACACGATGAGGGGATGGTCGCGCCGATGAGCGTGGTGAAGCGGGTATCACTGATCTTCAAGGCCAAGGCTAATAAGCAGCTGGACCGGCTGGAAGATCCGCGCGAGACCCTGGACTACTCCTACCAGCGCCAGCTGGAGATGCTGACGCAGGTCCGCCGGGGTGTTGCCGATGTGGCCACATCGCGCAAGCGGGTTGAGCTCCAGATGAACACCTTGCAGCAGCAGCAGAACAAGCTGGACGGCCAGGCCCGGTCGGCGCTCGGCGCCGGGCGGGAAGACCTGGCCCGCGAGGCGCTGACCCGCAAATCGGCGCTTCAGACCCAGCTCGTGGACCTGCAGACCCAGTACCAGAACCTGCAGGCGGACGAGGAGAAGCTGACCGCCGCGTCGCAGCGGCTCCAGTCCAAGGTGGAAGCCTTCCGCACGCAGAAGGAGACCATCAAGGCCACCTACACCGCCGCCGAGGCCCAGACCAGGATCGGCGAGGCCGTGTCCGGCATCTCCGAGGAGATGGGCGACGTGGGCATGGCGGTGCAGCGGGCCCAGGACAAGACGGCGCAGATGCAGGCCCGGGCCGGTGCTATCGACGAGCTGATGGCCTCCGGGGCCCTGGACGACGTGACCGCGCAGCCGAACGACGACATCCAGCGTGAGCTGGACCAGATGGGTGCGAGCCACGACGTGGACCGGGAACTGGCGCGGCTCAAGGGCGAGCTGGACCAGGGCGAGGCGCCCCGGGAGATCGAGGGCTCCGCGTCGGGGACCGGCGGCACCGCGGGCAACGGCCAGGCCGGCCGGGCTGCCGACCAGCCCCAGGCCGGTGACGGGGCATGATCGTCCGGATCCTGGGCGAGGGCCAGCTGGAGGTAGACGACAGCCTGTCCGGCGAGCTGAACGAGCTGGACGCCAGGCTGGAGGCGGCGGTGAACGCCGGTGACGAGGACGCCTTCCGGCCCGTCCTGACCGAGATGCTGGCTCGGGTCCGCGCCGCGGGAACACCGGTGCCGGCGGATTCGTTGGAAGCGTCAGAAGTGATCCTCCCGTATTCCGACGCCAGCATGGACGACGTGCGTGGCCTGCTCGCGGAGGATGGCCTCATCCCGGGCTGAGGGTCCGGGCTGCAGGTCATCAGCCTGCCGCTGGCCCAGGCGCTCATCCTGCTTTCAGGGTTGGCTCAGCGAACCTTCAGCTGGCCTGGGCACACTGGCGGATGGACGTTCCTGCGGGAGAGTGTCCAGGTTTGTAGCCGGGCCGGAGAGCCACGCTGTGACCGCTGAGAACGGCCGGGTGAGAACCCGCCGGACGGGGGCGCATCGCGGGAATTCCGCTCAGCCGCTGCCTGATAATGAAACAGGATGGCTTCGATAGCGAAGCCGGCAAGAGCTCAGCTGGCCCGGCCAGCTGACAGAACGGAGGCGGCGCGATGGCGAAGACTCGCTATGCGCCTGACCGGGGACTCACTGCGCGGATGACCCTGACGATGTTTCTTCTCGGGGTCGTGTTCGTCGCCTTCATCACCGTGCTCGTACTGATCCTCGGCGCGACCAACCGGGTCTCGAGCGGCGGCATCGTGTTCATCGCGGTGGTGGTCGGTCTGGCCCTGGGGATCGGTTCCTTCTGGTACTCCGACAAGATCGCGCTGAGTACCGCAGGGGCCCAGGTCGTCACCCCGCAGGATGGGCCGCAGGCGGCCCGGCTGCATGGCATCGTGGACCGGCTCACCGCGCTGGCCAACATGCCCAAGCCACGGCTGGCGATCGCCCCGTCTCCCATGCTGAACGCGTTCGCCACCGGGCGGAACGAGAAGACCTCGGTCCTGGTCGCGACGACCGGCCTGCTGAACAGCAACCTGGACGACCGCGAGCTCGAGGCCGTCCTGGCCCACGAACTGTCACACGTGGCCCACAAGGACGTCGCGGTGATGACCATCGCCTCGTTCATCGGCATCATCGCGGGCCTGCTGGTCCGGTTCGCCTTCTACTCCGAGCTGTTCGGTGGGGGTGGCCGCAGCAATAACAACAACAACAACGGCGGCGCGCTCCCGGTCGTGCTGGTCGTCCTGGTCGTCGGCATCGTGACGTATGCGGTCAGCTTCCTGCTCATCCGGCTGCTGTCCCGCTATCGCGAGCTGGCCGCCGACCGGGCCGGGGCGCTGCTCACCGGACAGCCGTCCGCGCTGGCTAGTGCGCTGCAGAAGGTCAGCGGGTCGATGAACGCGATCCCGACCAAGGACCTGCGCGCAGCCGAGCCCCTGAACGCCTTCTACTTCATCCCTGCGTTCAAGAAGAACGAAAAGGGCCCCAGCCTGAACAACCTGTTCTCCACCCACCCGTCGCTGGAGCGGCGGCTGCGCCAGCTGTCCGAGATCTCCGAGCAGCTGAGCAAGTAACCCGATGGGCTTCCTGGACACGATCCTGGGCCGGAGCAAGCCGGCCCAGCCGAACCTGGACGAGCTGTTCTCCCTGCCCACGGCGGCGATCACGCTCGAGGCGGGGATGAACCTCAAGCCCACCGGCACCGGCTCGGTCTGCTTCCGGGCCGCCGAGGGCAAGGCGTTCGGCGACATCGAGAAGGATGTCCGGGAGCTGCTGTCCATGGGCTCGGGCACGGGCTCGGTCGAGGTGAGCACGGACTCCTACGGGTACACGTGGCTCACCTGCAAGCACGCGCCGGATGACTTCGAGGCACTGGTCACCGACCTGCACGCGGTGAACTCCTCGCTGCAGACCGGCGGGTTCGGTCCGCAGCTGCTGTGCACCCTGGTTACCTTCACCAGCGACACGGTGCACCGGCTGGGCATCGTCTACCTCTACAAGCAGGGCACCTTCTACCCGTTCGTGCCGAAAACCGGCCAGCAGCGGGACAATGCCGTCGAACTGCAGGTGCGCGGGGCGGTCGGGGCCGACCTGAAGATCGAGCCCGACCTGAGCCGCTGGTTCGCGGTCTGGGGCGCTCCCGGCCTCTAGCTGGGATTTGCCCCGCCGCGATGGTCGCTTTACCGTCCGCTTACGATCAGGGCCCCGGGTCAGGCCGGGGAGGCGGCTGTGCGGGCGGCACTGAGGAAACTCAGAGGATTTAGCGACACCACGGATAGCTTTCCCTGCCAGGTTGGCCGTCATGAGTGCCTCACGGGTGGCCTTTGGTGGCCCGAAGTCGCCCGCCGGCCGTAAGCGCAGGCTCGCCCGCAGCCCCGCCGCACCCCGGCCGCATCCGGCCCTTGCGGGTCTCGCGCTCCTCGCGGCCGGGGCGGGCCTCGGTGCCACCCTGGCCGCCACCATCACCAGCCAGCCTGCGAGCCAGCTATCCGCCCGCGGCGGCCTGCTCACCTACGCGGGCAGCCTGACGGGCATGATCGGGACCTACCTGGCCCTGATCATGGTCTTGCTGGTCAGCCGCATCCCGTTCGTGGAACGGGTGGCGGGGCTGGATGGCCTGCTCCGGGTGCACCGCGCGGTCGCTCCCTGGCCGATCAGCCTGCTCGCCGCCCACGCCCTGCTCCTTACCCTGGGCTATGCCGAGGCGGCGCGGGCGGGAGTGTGGCGTGAGGCGGGTGTTCTGCTGACCAGGTACCCCGACGTGCTCACCGCGACCATTGGCCTCGCCGTGATGTGCCTGATCGGCATCATCTCGGTCCGCGCCGTGCGGCGCAGGCTGCGCCGGGAGACCTGGTGGCTGGTCCACCTATGGATGTACCTGGCCCTGGCCATCTCGTTCGCCCACGTCATCGTGCTCGGCCCGGCGTTCGTGGGCCATCCGTTGACCCAGGTCGTCTGGTCGGTGGCCTGGGCGGCGACCGCCGGCCTGGTGCTCTGCTACCGGTTCGGCCTGCCGGCGGTCCGGAGCCTGCGGCACCGCCTAACGGTCGCCGAGGTGCGCCAGGAGGGACCGGGCGTGGTGTCCGTGATCTGCACCGGCCGGCGCCTGGACCGGCTGGCCGTGTCCGGCGGCCAGTTCTTCTGCTGGCGGTTCCTGACCAGGGGGATGTGGTGGCAGGCCCACCCGTACTCCTTGTCGGCGCTGCCGCAGCCCCCGTACCTGCGGCTGACCGTGAAAGCGGTGGGGGATCACTCCGCCGCGCTGGCCAGCCTCCGGCCCGGGACCCCGGTCGCCATCGAGGGTCCGTACGGGGCGTTCACCCGCTACGTCCAGCGCCGGCCCCGGGCTCTCCTGGTGGCGGCCGGCATCGGGGTGACCGCGCTCCGATCGCTGCTGGAGGACCTGCCCCGGGGCAGCGCACCGGTCGTCCTGCTCCGGGCCAGCCAGCCCGCGGACCTGGTGCTCAGCACGGAGGTCCGGGAGCTGGTCAGGCACCGCCGCGGGACCATCCACGAGCTGGTCGGCTCCCGCGGGGAAGCGGCCATCGACGAGGTCTCGCTGCCGCGGCTGGTACCCGACCTGGCTCAGCGAGATGTGTACGTCTGCGGGCCCGAAGGGTTCGTCGCCTCGATCGCCGATACCGCACGGAACCTGGGTATCCCCGAGGAGGCCATTCACCACGAGGCATTCGCTCTATGACCCGACGTCCCGTTCGCTGAGGAGAGCACAGATGGGAAGCACCCGATGAAGCGTGCGCCGTGGCTGGTCGCGGCGGGAGCGGTGGCCGGGTTCCTGGGAGTCGTCGGGCTGCACAAGACGGCCGCGCCTGCCGCGCTGGCCAGCCAGGGGACTCAGCCCGTCGGCCAGGCCGGCCACAATTCCCAGCGCGGGCCGGCCCGGCAGGCAGGCCGCCGGTCCTCGCCCGGGGCGGCCACGGTGACCACTCTGGGCGCCGTGCAGCGCTACGGCTACGGCGAGCTGGCCGCCCGGGTGAGCATCAGGGGCGGCCGGATCACGGGGATCACGGTCCCGGTGCTGCGCACCGCGGAGCAGTACTCCCAGCAACTCGCGGTCCAGGTCATCCCCACCCTGCGCAGCGAGGTCCTGGCGGCCCAGGGCACCCGGATCAACGCGGTGTCCGGCGCCACGTACACCAGCCAGGCCTATGCCCTGTCCGTGCAGGCCGCGCTGGACAAGGCCCACTTCCGATGAAGCTGCGCCGTCGCGGCGCGCGGCCCGCCCAGCCGCCCGCACCGCGGCCGGCCCCGCGGGCCGCGGTGCCGCCGCCCGGGGTCCCCGGCGGGGACGGGCGTTGCCTCACCCACGCCGAGCACGTCATGGGCACAGTCGTGTCGTTCGCGGTAATGCCCGTCGGGCCCGCCCCCGGGGAGCCGTCCGGCCAGTCGCAACCCGGCTGGGGGCTGGGCCGCCCCAATCCCGCCGCCGCGATCCGGGCGGCCTGCACCCGGCTGCACGAGGCGGACGCGGTGTTCAGCACCTGGAATCCGCGGAGCCCGCTCAGCAAGCTGCGGGGTGGCGGCATATCCGAGGCGGACGGGCCGCCCAGCCTGGCTGACGTGCGGGCGGCCTGCCAGGCGGCGCGGGAAGCGTCGGACGGCTGGTTCGACCCGTGGGCCATGCCCGGCGGGTACGACCCGACTGGGCTGGTCAAGGGCTGGGCCGTGGACCAGGCGCTGGACGTCCTCCGCCAGGCGGGCCTGCCCGCCGCGCTGGTCAACGGCGGCGGCGACCTCGCGGCGTTCGGCCGCCCGGCTCCGGGGGAACCCTGGCGGGCCGGGATCCGCCACCCATGGCGGCCGGATGCGCTGGCCAGGGTGCTGGAGGTGCACGGCGCCGTCGCGACCTCCGGGAGCTACGAGCGCGGCGCGCACCTGGTGGACCCGCACACCGGCCGTCCTGCCTGCCGGGCCGCGTCGGCCACGGTCACCGGCCCCGGTCTGGCCATGGCGGACGCGCTGGCCACCGCGCTGGCTGTGGGCGGCGACGCGGCCCTGGCGGCAGTCGCCGGGCTGCCGGGCTACGCCGGGTACCTGATCCGCCCGGACGGCACCGAGACGTGGACCAGCGGCATCCAGTTCGCCGCCCCCTGATCCCGGCCCGGGCGGGCCCCTGGGCCGGATGCGGCCCGCGGGCTCCGCGAAACTCCCGAGCCGGCCCACCCCGCCCGGAATGACCTGGGAGCGCATATGGTTGGAGCCAGGAGATAAGGCAGCGCCGCGGACGCGGCGGCAGTCCAACGCGGGAGCTAACACATATGACGGTCCAGAATGAGGCGACAACCACCGGTGTCATCCTGACCGACACCGCGGCAACGAAGGTGGGCGCTCTCCTGGAGCAGGAAGGCCGCGATGACCTGCGGCTGCGCATCGCCGTCCAGCCGGGCGGCTGTTCCGGGCTGCGTTACCAGCTTTACTTCGACGAGCGTGAGATGGACGGGGACGTCGACGCTGAGTTCTCCGGCGTGCACGTGGTCACCGACAAGATGAGCGCGCCGTACCTGATGGGCGCGACCATCGACTTCGTGGACACGATCGAGAAGCAGGGCTTCACGATCGACAACCCGAACGCCACCGGATCCTGCGCCTGCGGCGACTCGTTCCACTGAGCTAGTCCGGGGGGCGACCCCCCTGGGCTCTGCTGGCCCGGGGGGACGACCCCCCGGAAGCCCCTCGCTCGCCGCTCCGCGCCGAACGCCGACTCGGCGAGCACCCGCCTTCGGCGGGCCCCGCCTCGCCGACGCGGTGCGGTGGTACAGGTCGCCGCACCGGTTTATGCGGTGGTGCAGAGCACACAATTCAAGAGATCACAGCGCGGCCGGGAGGGTAACCTCCCGGCCGCGCTGCTTTCCGCAGTACCTGACATCGCCTAGAGTGCGGCAGTGCGCATAGCCATCACCGGGTCCATCGCGACCGATCACCTCATGACCTTCCCCGGCCGTTTTGTCGAGCAGTTCATCCCCGAGAAGATGGACCGCGTCTCGCTGTCCTTCCTGGTGGACAGACTCGAGATCCGGCGCGGCGGAGTAGCCGCCAACATCGCCTTCGGACTGGGCGTCCTCGGGCTCAAGCCGCTGCTGATCGGGGCGGTCGGAGCCGACTTCGACCCGTACCGCACCTGGCTGACCCAGCACGGGGTGGACTGCGGCGGGGTCCGTGAGTCCACCACCCAGCACACCGCGCGGTTCGTCTGCACCACCGACGCCGACGGTAACCAGATCGCCTCGTTCTATCCCGGGGCGATGAGCGAGGACGCCGACATCGAACTGGCCCCGCTCGCCGAGCAGGCCGGCGGCCTGGACCTGGTCCTCATCGGCGCCAGCGACCCCGGGGCCATGCTGTCGCACACCCAGGAGTGCAAGGACCTGGGCATCCCGTTCGCGGCCGACCTGTCCCAGCAACTGCCCCGGCTGGCCTCCGGCGAGGTGTGCGCGCTGGTCGGCGGCGCGGCCTACCTGTTCTGCAACGAGTATGAGGAAGCCCTCATCGAGCGCAAGAGCTCGTGGTCGGGTCCGGAAATCCTGGACCGGGTCGGCGTCCGGATCACCACCCTCGGGCCCGCCGGAGCCAAGATCGAGCAGGCCGGCGCCGAGCCGGTTTTCGTTGCGGCGGTTCCTGAGGTACAGAAGGCGGATCCGACCGGGACCGGGGACGCGTTCCGCTCGGGGTTCCTGTCCGCAGTGGCCTGGGGCCTGCCCCTGGACCGGGCCGCCCAGCTGGGCAACATCCTCGCGGTGCACGTCCTGGAGACGGTCGGGACGCAGGAGTATGAGCTGAAGCCGGCCGCGCTGGCCGAGCGGCTGACCAGCGCCTACGGCGAGGCCGCGGCCGCGGAGATCGCCGCGCACTACAGCTGAGCCGGCCGGCCGCGCGCCCGGCGCCTGCCGCCGCGATCTTCCGCAACGAAAACCGGCCCGGCCCGCTGACCCTGGACAGGCCGGAGGGGACGGCCCTGGTGCGGGCCGTCCCCTCCGTGATGCTTCCCGCTAGCTACGGCAGCGAGGGCGCATCCTGAATGTAATTCTTGGGCGAGCCGACGCCGGTCGCGTCGTCGTAGCCCGTGACGGCCTTGAGCCTGTCCTTGCCCTCGCCGTTGAGGCCCAGGGTCCGCAGGTAGGTCAGCAGCGGGCCCTGCTTGGTGTACGGGTTGGTGTAGTTGTTACGCACCTCGGCCAGGTAGCCCGGGCCGAGCGGGTGTTCGGTCACGTCGTTGTACGCCGCGTTCGACGTCCCGTAGGCGAAGTTCGTGTCCAGGTAGTAGATCGCCGGGTTGGCGAACCCGAGTGCGCCGCCCACGGCCTGCTGGGCGTCCGCCTCGATGCCGGCGAACACGGGGCAGGCCACGCTGGTACCGCCGATCCTGCTGAGCGAGAACGCGTAGCTGGTCCCGTTCGGCTGCAGGGTCGTCTGGCCGACCGCGATGCCGGTGCTCGGGTCGGCGAGCGCGGACACATCCGGGATCACCCGCATCGGGCTGGAGCTCGTCGTGCCGTTGGGCAGCGCCTCCGCCAGCGACGTCGGCACAACACCCGCCTGGTAGGCGGGCTGCGAATACGCCGTGCTCACGCCACCGCCACCCGAGCCGCCATACCAGGCCGGGTACTTGCCCGGCGGGGTGTACTGCCACTTCTTGCCGGTGGAGGTGTACACCAGCGGGTCGAGCAGGGTGCCCCAGGAGGTCTCCCACTGGTAGTTGTCGGTCGCGCCGATGGCCAGGCTGGTGCCGCCCACCGAGGTGACATACGGGCTGGACGTCGGGACATCGACCTGCCTGCCGCTAGAGATGGGGTCCTCGCCCGGGGCCTCGTAGCCGCTGTCCCCGGAGGAGAAGAAGAACCCGATCCCGCGCAGCGCGCCGAGCTGGAAGATCGAGTCGAAGACATCGTTGATGGTCGAGTACTGCGCGGGCTCGCCCCAGGAGTTGCTGACGATGCTGGCCAGCCCGCGGTTCACGATGAGCGCGTCGGCCTGGGCCAAGTCGGAGTCCAGGCAGCTGCCCGCGCCGACGTACCGGACGTTGGCGCCAGGGGCCATGCCGTGCACTGACTCCACGTCGAGGGTCTCTTCGCCGTACCAGCCCTGCGCGTCGCATTCGTTCGCCGCGGCCAGCGTGTACGGGCCCGCCTTGAACTGCTGGTACTGGCCTGACGTGAACGGGCCGACGCTGCTGTCTTTGAGCGTGGCGAACTGGTTGGCGTCAGCCAGCATGGTGGGCGAGGAGTAGGCGTCCACGATCGCGACGGTCTGCCCCGCGCCGGCCGTCGTGGAGGTGACCCCGTAGGCCCCGCGGACCTGGGGCGGCGTGTAGCCGCAGTTGGTCCAGGGCTGGAAGGAGCCATAAGCCTTGGGCTTGTTGGTGGCCACCTTCTGCCCGTAGTAGGTCGAGCAGTTGGGGGTGATCCAGTAGTTCGGGCCGGGCGGCGGCAGGGCGGGCTTGATCTGGCTCTTCGCGGTGTCCAGGCCGGCCACCGCGAGAACGGAACTGGCCACCGAGGCGGGCGCGGTGGCTGTCTGCTCGGGTGCCCGCGCCGCTTGCCCGCCAGGGCCGCGATAGGTGCCGAAGGTGACGCCGAACGCCTTGCTCGCCGCGGCCACCGATCCGCGCACCGCTACGTAAGAGCCCGCGATGTTCGTGTTGATCCTGGTCACCGACAGGCCGGCCGAGGTGAGCCAGGAGCGCACCCCGGCGATATCCGCCGCCGACGGGGTGAACTCGGCCCGGATCCTCGCGGCCGACCAGAAGTGCCGGTAGTCCGCGCTCTTGGGGTTGGAGACCGCGGCCACCGCGCCGGCTAGCCCGGCGGCATTGCTGGGCGCCAGGTACACCTTGGCGTTGACGGTCCCGCTGGCCGTGCTACTGAGCCGTTTCGCGGCCACAGCCCACGCGGGGTGGCTGTCGGCGATTGCCCGTCTGGCGGTGCCCGCCTGGGCAGCGGTGGTGGCGGCGAGCGTGCCGAGCGTAAGCGCTCCGGCAGCGACCGCGGCACAGACCACACGCAGACGTGTGACTTGCGGCATGCACGTTCCTTCCTGAACGGATGATCATGGCGCCTGATCGATGTGTCCTGGGTAACAGGCACAACCGGAATAGACTCGTCCCCCCCAGGCACCGCGCGCAAGAGAAAACGCACATCACATAGGTACCGTTATGTACTAGTGACTGCGCATAGCCGGTTTCGCGGGCTGCGGGGAGCGATGATGGGGGGCCGGCGCCCGGGGGATAGCGTGGCGGGGTGGCGACGCTTCTTCCCGCGGGCGGCTATCAGGGACCGCCGGAACTGACCGCGGCCCGGGTGTTCACGTCGTGGACGCTGGACCTGCCCGTCCTGGCGGTCGTGCTGCTGGCGGGTGGGCTCTACCTGGCCGGGGTGCGGAGGGTGCGGGGGGCCGGGCGGCCTTGGCCGGCGGGCCGGATGTTCTCCTTCTACCTGGGCGGGCTCACCGTCCTGGTGATCGCCACCATGTCGTTCCTCGGTGTCTACCAGGGTGTGCTGTTCTACATCCGCTCGGTACAGACCATCCTGCTGCTGCTGGTGGTGCCGCTGTTCACCGCCCTGGGGCGGCCGCTCACGCTGATCAACGGGGCGCTCCCGCGGTTCGGCCGGCGGCTGGACGCGGTGATCCACAGCCGCACGGCGCGGCTCCTCACGTTCCCGGCCATCCCCACCATGGTCATCGTGCTCGTGCCGTTCGTGCTGTATTTCTCGCCCTGGTACGCGGCCAGCATGCGCAGCGGCACGGTCCGTGAGCTGACCTATTTGGCCCTGCTGGCCCCGGGGTTCGTCTTCTTCTGGATGTTCCTGCGGGTCGACCCGGTGCCGAGGGCCTACCCGTACCTGGTGGGCCTGTGGGTCAGCGCCGGCGAGGTGGTCGGTGACGCCGTCCTCGGCCTGGCCATCCTGGCCGACCAGAGCCTCATCGCCGGGGCCTACTATCACGCGCTGGCCCGCCCCTGGGGTCCCAGCCTGAGCAGCGACCAGGTCATCGGCGGCGGGACGCTGTGGATACTCGGCGACATCGTCGGGCTGCCCTTCCTGGCCGCCCAGTTCATCCAGATGATCCGGGAAGACGAGACCGAGGCGGCCGGCGTGGACGCCGAACTGGATGCTGTGGAGGCCGCGGAGGCCGCCGCGGCGGCGGGAGCACCGGAGGTCGCGGGGGGACCCGCCGGGGGCGGCGCTGCCCCCGAGGAACCGGCCGGTCAGCAGCCCTGGTGGGAGCGAGACCCGCGGTTCGCCGACCGTTTCCGGTCCGCGGGCGGCTCTTAGCGCGCGGCCGGTCGCGTCAGGCAGGCGGTGGCGCCAGGGGTCGGTCGCGTCAGTAGGTGCGCTTGACCAGGAACGCCCAGCCGCGCGGCAGGGCCGTCTCCACCACGAACTCCTGCGACTTCATCATGCACCAGGCGGGAATGTCAGTCTGGGCCGCCGGGTCGTCGGCCAGCACGGCGACGGTCGCCCCGATCGGGACCTCCCGGATCCGCTCGGCGAGCATGATGATCGGGATGGGGCACTTCCGGCCGAGCGCATCGATCGTCAGCATGGGGGCTGGGCGCGTCGGGGGGGTCATCCGCATGCCTCTTTCTCCCGGTCGCCGGGACGTGCCGGTGCTGCCGCCGGTTTGGTGCCGGTGCTGGTGCCGTCAATACCGCCAGTCACCATCTCCCACTGGAAAGGTGACAATACTCCGCGGCCCTGTCGCGAAGTTGGGGACCTTCGCATGCATGCTGCCACGGGAGAGCGATACCCGCACGTCCGCGTACATAAGCGCCTCCGGTGCGGACACCCGGCGACACAATTGGGGTCCCCCGCGAGGGCGGGCGGGGCGCACGATACTGTTTGCACGACAGCCTGTAGGACGAGCCATGACCTGCCCGTGCAGCCGGGAGTCATTCCGCTGGGAAGGCAACCTGTGAGTCCCACCCCCAGCGCCCCACGCCGAAGGGGCGCGCATGATCCGGGCCATGCGCCCGGCCAGGAAAACGCCGCCGTGACCGGCAGCTCGCCAGGCGCCCCGGGCGCCGGCCAGCCTGCCCGGCGCCAGCCCGGCCAGCGCCAGCCCGGCAGCCGACTGCGCCGGTGGATTCCGCGCTCCGTGCTGCTCGCCGGGGTGCTGATGGCGACGGCCGGCTGCGAGTCCACCACGTTCACCCGGCTCGGCCTGCCGATCCCGGTCACCAGGCAGGGCGAAGTGGTGGTGACCCTGTGGCGGGGCAGCTGGATCGCCGCGCTCTGCGTCGGCGTCGTGGTGTGGGGCGCGATCCTGTGGGCGGTGATCTTCCACCGGAAGCGCACCGACGCGGTGCCGCGGCAGGTCCGCTACAACCTGCCGATCGAGATCATGTACACGGTCATCCCGTTCATCATGGTCGGCGTCTTCTTCTTCTTCACCGCCCGGGACGAGAACTACATCGACAAGCTCCCGCCGCACCCGGACGTCACCGTGACCGTGTACGGGTATCAGTGGAGCTGGGAGTTCCAGTACCCGGGGTTCAAGGTGCCGGGCTCGGCGAGCGGGGTCGTCTCCGAGACCGGGGCACCCTGGCCGGGCCGGCTGCCGCTGCTGGAGATCCCCACGAACCGGACCGTCCGCTTCAACCTCGTCTCCCTGGACGTGGTGCACTCGTTCTGGATCGTCCCGTTCGAGTTCAAGCGCGACGTGATCCCCGGCCACCCCAACCACTTCGAGGTGACCCCGATCAAGACCGGCACGTTCATCGGCCGCTGCACCGAGCTGTGCGGCGTCTACCACAGCCGGATGCTGTTCAAGGTGAAGATCGTCACCCCGGCGCAGTTCGACACCTGGATCAGCGCCCAGCAGCATTCGCAGCAGAAGTCAGCAGGGGGTGCGTGAGCCCGTGACCACCGTCGAACAACCCGTCGAGACCCAGGGCACCGGGCCGTACGCCGCCCGCAAGGGGTCGCTACTGGCCAGCTGGCTGTCCACGACGGACCATAAGATCATTGGTCACCTGTACCTGATCACGTCGTTTGGGTTCTTCCTGATCGCCGGCCTGATGGCCATGATCATGCGGATCCAGCTGTTCGGGCCGGACAGCCACGTGGTCTCCGACCAGCAGTACAACGAGCTGTTCACCATGCACGGCACGATCATGCTGCTGCTGTTCGCCACCCCGCTCTTCATCGGGTTCGCGAACGAGATCATGCCGTTGCAGATCGGCGCGCCGGACGTGGCGTTCCCCCGGATGAACATTCTGAGCTACTACTTCTTCCTGTTCGGCGGCCTCATCCTGCTGATCAGCTTCCTCACCCCGGGCGGGGCGGCGGCGTTCGGCTGGTACGCCTACTCGCCGCTGACCAGCTCGGTGTACTCGCCGGGCATCGGCGGCGACATGTGGATCATGGGCCTGACCCTGTCCGGGCTGGGCACGATCCTGGGTGGCGTCAACTTCGTCACCACGATCATCTGCATGCGGGCGCCGGGGATGACCATGTTCCGGATGCCCATCTTCACCTGGAACATCCTGCTCACCAGCCTGCTGGTGCTGCTGGCGTTCCCGGTACTGGCCGCGGCGCTGCTGGTGCTGGAGATCGACCGCAAGCTCGGTGCCCAGGTGTTCACCTCGGCCAACGGCGGCGCGATCCTCTGGCAGAACCTGTTCTGGTTCTTCGGGCATCCCGAGGTCTATATCGTCGCGATCCCGTTCTTCGGCATTGCGACTGAGGTGCTGCCGGTGTTCAGCCGGAAGCCAATTTTCGGGTATAAGGGCCTGGTCGGCGCGACCATTGCCATCGCCGGCCTGTCCATGACGGTGTGGGCGCACCACATGTTCACCACCGGCGCGGTGCTGCTGCCGTTCTTCTCGTTCATGACGTTCCTGATCGCGGTGCCCACCGGGGTGAAGTTCTTCAACTGGGTGGGCACGATGTGGCGCGGCCAGCTCACGTTCGAGCCCGCCATGCTGTTCTCGATCGGGTTCCTGGTCTCGTTCCTGTTCGGCGGGCTGACCGGGGTCATCCTGGCCTCACCGCCGCTGGACTTCCACGTCAGCGACTCCTACTTCGTGGTCGCCCACTTCCATTACGTGCTGTTCGGCACCGTGGTGTTCACCATGTTCAGCGGCTTCTACTTCTGGTGGCCCAAGTTCACCGGCAAGATGCTGGACAACACGCTCGGCAAGTGGCATTTCTGGACGCTGTTCATCGGGTTCAACATGACGTTCCTGGTGCAGCACTGGATCGGCGTCGAGGGGATGCCGCGCCGGGTGGCGAACTACCCGTTCTTGCCGGCCGACGTCACCACGCTGAACCAGATCTCCAGCATCGGGTCGTGGATCCTGGGCGCGTCCACGTTCATCTTCCTCTACAACGTCTACAAGACCTGGAAGTACGGCGAGCAGGTCACCGTGGACGACCCGTGGGGGTATGGGAACTCGCTGGAGTGGGCCACCTCCTGCCCGCCGCCCCGGCACAACTTCACCAGCATCCCGCGGATCCGCTCCGAGCGGCCCGCCTTCGACCTGCACTATCCGCACATCCAGTCCGGGCGGACGCATAAGCAGCGGGTCCTTGAGTCCGAGGCCAGGAAATGAGCCGCGGGATTAACAGCGGCGCTGGGGTTTGCAGCACTGCGGTTTGCAGCACAGGGGTTTGCAGCACAGGGGTTAAGCACAGAGGAGGTGCCAGATGAAGTTTGAGGGAGGTCTGTTCATCGGCTGCGCGATCTTCTTCGGCGTCGTCGACATCATCTACTGGTACTACTCCAAGGACCCGACGGGTACCACCGCGCTCGCGCTCTCCGTGGCCCTGGCCTTCCTGACCGGGTTCTACCTGCTGTTCACCGGGCGGCGGCTGCCGCTGCGGCCCGAAGACACCCCGGACGGCGAGATCGAGGAGGGCACCGGCGAGCTGGGCTTCTTCAGCCCGCACAGCTGGTGGCCCCTGTACGTGGGCCTGGCCGCGGCCATCGCGGCCTTCGGGGTGGCCGTCGGCTGGTGGCTGTTCCTGATCGGGCTGCTGGCGCTCTTCCTCACCGTGATCGGCTTCGTCTTCGAGTACTACCGCGGCGTCTGGGCCCACTAGTCCCGGCGTCTGGGCCTGCTAGTCCCACCGGGCCCAGATGTCCCGTCGGCCCCACTTGTTCTCTCGCCAATCTCCGGGCGGTCAACCCCCTGGTTTCGTTTGTGATCATGACTTGAGTGCCGTTAGAACGGCACTCAAGTCATGATCACGTGATTTCTGCCGCGACACTTTCTCTGCGACTTCATCTGCCGTTTCCGCCGGGCGTATGCTCTTGCCTGCACTTATCACTTAGTGTAACTAAACTATTACGAAATGTACCCGGCCGGGGCCGGGTGAAGTGTGGCGTCCCGAAGGCGCCAGAGGGGTCGGATCGTGGCGGGGGATACACCGGTGGGCTTCCGCGTGCGTGCGCACCGCGGATGGAGTCAGACGGGCGGTCTGGTCGGGGCCGGGGCAGCCGGGCTGCTGGTCATCGCGGGATGCACAGGGACGGGCCCGGGCGCGCTGGGGCCGTCCGCGAAGGTCACCATCGTCAGCGGCAACCTGACGTTCAGCTCGGGCGCCGCCGGGGCGGGGCGCCGCACCCCGGCCCGCCGGTCCCCTGATCACCGGGCCGGTGACGCCATCGTCGCGGGTCTGAGCGGCTCAGGAAGCCACGAGGCCGTGTCGGGCGGTACGAGCCAGGTCAGCGACCTGCGGGCGGTCAGCGGCCGTTCCAGGGCCTCCGAGGGGGCAGCTGTACCCGTGGACCTGCGGCCGGACCTGGGCGTCCGGGTCGCGGTCCGGGACGGCAGACTGACCGGAGTGAGCGTCCGTCCGGTGGCCGGGAAGACCGTGGCCGGGGAGGCGGTGGCCGGGGAGGCGGTGGCCGGGTCGTACGCCCCCGGTTCGCGGAGGTGGCGCACACGCTGGGCGCTGGCACCGTCCCAGACCTACCGGGTCACCGCGACGGCCGTGGATTCCGCCGGCCAGCGCACCGTCATGGCCAGCGACTTCCGCACGCTGCGGCCACGCCGCAGCTTCTCCGCGGCCACGGTTCTCGGCGCGGGGGAGACCGTGGGCGTGGGCATGCCCATCATGATCAATTTCAGCCGCCCCATCGCCGACCAAGCCGCGGTGGAGCGGGCGCTGCAGATCTGGTCGAGCAAGCCGGTCACCGGGGCCTGGTACTGGGTGAACAGTACGAGCGTGTGGTTCCGGCCCCGGCATTACTGGCCTGCGCACACCCGGGTGCGCTTCACCGCGCACCTGGCCGGGCTGCAGGGGGCGCCAGGGATGTACGGGAAATCTGACCTGACCCAGCACTTCCGGATCGGTGACTCGCTCATCGCCGTGGCCAGCGCCGCTACCCACCAGATGAGGGTGTGGCGGAACGGCAGGCTCGCCGGGGACTGGCCGGTCAGCACGGGCCGGCCGGGGATGGACACCCCGGACGGCCGGTACCTGTCCGTGGCCAAGGGCAGCCCGGTGGACATGAACTCGGCCAGCTACGGCGTGGGCCCGGGGATGCCCGACTACTACAACGAACTGGTCTACGACGCGGTGCAGTTCACCTTCAGCGGCGACTATGTGCACAGCGCCCCGTGGTCCGTGGGCGAGCAGGGGATCGGCAACGTGAGCCATGGCTGCGTCAACCTGGCCCCCGGCTACGCGGCCTGGTTCTACGGCCATTCGATGCTGGGGGATCCGATCAGCGTGGTGGGCAGCCCGGTCGCGGGGACCTGGGGTGACGGCTGGACCATCTACTTCCTGGGCTGGCGCAAACTGCTCGCCGGCAGCGCTACCGGGGACGCGGTGCTGGTCAGCCGGGATGGCAGCCGGCTCGCCGGAGAGCGTGCCCCAGGGATCTTCAGTGATCGAGTTGCTCAGTGACCGCTGGGGTCCTCCGGAGTGTCCTGCCCGAGGACGGTCCTGCCGCCTTCCCCGGAGGTAACGGCGGCCTGTTCCGGCTCGCCGGGCCCGGTGACGGCGTGCCCGTTCCCGTGGCCATTGCCGTGGCCATTCCCGTGCCCGTTGCCCACCGGGAGCGGGACGCTCTCGGTCACGACCCCCCGCAGCCTCAGCCGCAGCTTGCCGACCGCGCCCCGGGTGGCCGGGTCGGGCACCTCGCTGTCATCATCCGGGCCCGCTTCCAGGGCCAGTTCATCGGCCCGCGGGGCCTCGAGTACAGCGCGCATCTCATCCGGCACCGGCGCGTGCACCTCGATGTACTCGCCGCTCGGCCGCTGGTAGATGATGCCGGTCTCGTAACCGTGCAGCAGCATCTGCGCGTCCTTACGCTGCAGACCGAGGCAGATCCGCTTGGTCACGAAGTAGGCGACTATCGGGCCGATGACCACCGCGTATCGCGCGATCTCCGTGGTCAGGAAGAGCGAGATATTGAAGTGGTCGGCGATCACGTCGTTGGCGCCTTCCAGCCACATGACCCCGTACCAGGTGATGACCGCGATGCCGATGGCGGTCCGGGTGGCCGCGTTGCGCGGCCGGTCGTTGACGTGATGCTCTCGCTGATCGCCCGTGATCCAGCGTTCCAGGAACGGCCACAATGCCGCGCCGGTGAACAGGAGGCCTAGCGGCACCAGCGCCGGGATCAGCACGTTCCAGGAAATCGTGTGGCCCGCGATGTTCCACGCCCAGTTGGGGAAGATACGCAGCGCGCCTTCGAGCATGCCCATGTAGAAGTCCGGCTGCGAGTCCGAGGACATGGCCACCGGGGTGTACGGGCCGTACAGCCAGACCGGGTTGATCTGGGCGAGGCAGCCCAGCAGGGCCAGCAAGCCGAAGATGAAGAAGAAGAACGCCCCGGTCTTGGCCATGAAGTACGGGTACATCGGCTGGCCGACGACGTTCCTGTCGGTACGCCCCTTGCCTGGCATCTGGGTGTGCTTCTGGTGGAACATCAGGAACAGGTGCGCGGTGACCAGCGCGAGTATCAGCGCGGGAATCAGCAGCACGTGGATGATGTACAGCCGCGGGATGATCTCGGTGCCGGGGAACTGCCCGCCGAACAGGAAGAACGACAGGTAGGTACCGACGATCGGGATCCCCAGCAGCACGCCTTCGAGGATGCGCAGGCCGGCGCCGGACAGCAGGTCGTCCGGGAGGGAATAGCCGAACAGGCCTTCCAGCATGCCCAGCGTGAACAGGACGATCCCGATGAGCCAGTTCAGCTCGCGGGGCTTCCGGTAGGCGCCGGTGAAGAAGATCCTGATCATGTGGACGAAGATCGCCGCCATGAACAGGTCCGCCGCCCAGTGGTGGATCTGCCGCATCAGCAGCCCGCCGCGCACGTCGAAGCTGATGTTCAGGGTCGAGGCGTAGGCCTCACTCATCCGTACGCCATCGAGCCTGGTGTAGGTGCCGTGATAGATCACGGAACTCATGCTGGGCTTGAAGAAGAAGGTCAGGAACGTGCCGGTGAGCAGCAGGATGATGAACGAGTACAGCGCGATCTCGCCGAGCAGGAACGTCCAGTGGTCCGGGAAGATCTTCTTCAGCAGGGTGCGCGTCGACTTGGCGGCGCGCAGCCGGTCATCGAAGAACGTTCCCGTGCCCGCGAGTAGCTTTTCGACCGGGCCCTCGCCGGCCGTGCCGACTGGAGCCTCGTTGGTACTACTCATCCCCGCTCCCAGAAAGCTGGCCCGACCGGAACTTTGAAGTCGCTCAGCGCGACCAGGTACCCCTCGGAGTTCACGCCCATCGGCAACTGCGGCAGCGGCCGGTTCGCCGGGCCGAAGAGCACGGTAGCGCCCCTGGTGGCGTCGAACGTGGACTGGTGGCAGGGGCACAGGATGTGATGCGTGGTCTGCTCGTAGAGCGCCACCGGACAGCCGACGTGGGTGCAGATCTTCGAGTAGGCGACGATGTTGTCCACGGTCCAGTTCAGGTTCGTGGGGTACTTGAGCTCGCCTGGCTCCAGCTTGATGATGATCACTGTCGCCTTGACCAGCGCATCGTCGTTGGCCTGGAAGCCCTCGGGGATCACGGTGATCATCCCGCCCGGCGAGTCGAAGTCGGCGGGCTTGATGGGCCGGCCGGTGTCGCTGATGACCAGCCGCAGCCCCTTGCGCCACACGGTGTACCGCAGCTTGGTGCCGGGCAGCGGGCCCAGGTCGCGCAGCAGCACGATCGGCGCCACGAGCAGCGGCAGGGTGGCGGCGATCAGGGTCCGGCGCAGGATGGGCCGCTTGACGAACTGGCTGGCCTCGGCGCCCTCACGGAACGTCTCCGCGAACGCCTTCCGGTCCGGCTCGGCCGAGGCCAGCGGCTTACGGGCCTCGGTGAGTTCCACGTCCGGCATCAGCCGCCGGACCCAGATGACCGCGCCCGTCCCCAGGGCGAGGAAGACCACCGCCATGGAGATGCCCAGGGCCAGGTTGGACCGCAGCACCGCATCCTCGGCGCCGACCGGCAGCCCGATGTAGGCCGCGATGAACCCGATTCCGGCCAGCGTGGACAGGATGAACAGGGCGGCCACGATGCGCTCGGCCCGCTTGGCCCCGGCCGGGTCGTCCGGGTCAGCCGGCAGTTCCCGGGGCGGGACGGGCGGCGTGTCGGTCTGGACCGTGCCCAGCAGCGTCCGCTCCTCCGCCGGCGGCGGGGTACCGATCACCCGGTGTGGAGCCCGCGACGACTCGGCCTCGTCCTCCGGCCCGCCTGTGTATCCCTCTGTGCTGCTCATTCGTGCACCCGCCGCTTCACCGTGATCCAGATTGCGAGCAGCACCAGCGCGCCGATCCCGCCGATCCAGCCGACCAGCCCCTCGGTTACCGGCCCGATGCGGCCGAGGCTGAAGCCGCCAGGGTTGGGCGAGGATCGCGTCTTCGTCACATACGCGATGATGTCGCGCTTCTCACTCGGTGTGATCGTGCTGTCGTTGAACACGGGCATGGCCTCCGGGCCAGTGAGCATGGCCTCGTAGATCTGGGTCGGCGTGGACTGGGTGAGTGCAGGGGCGTACTTCCCGTCGGTGAGGGCCCCGCCCGCCCCCACGAAGTTGTGGCACTGGGCACAGTTCGTGCTGAACAGTTCCTGGCCAAGGCCCGTGTCTGCGCCCTGGGTGCTCACCTGCTCGGCATCCGGGACGGCCGGGCCGCCGCCGAGCGACGCGATGTAGGCCGCGATCTCATGAGTCTGCTCGGGAGTCAGCACCGGCGGCTTGCGCGAGGCCTCGGCCTCAATCTCCTTGAGCGGCATCCGGCCGGTGCTGACCTGGAAGTCCACCGCGGCCGCGCCCACCCCGATGAGGCTCGGGCCGGTCTTGGTGCCCTGGGCCATGTACCCGTGGCAACTGGAGCAGTTCTGCACGAACAACTGCCGGCCCAGGCTGGTCTCGCGCTGGGAGGCGGCGGGGGCGGACGCGGAGGCCGGGCTGCCCTGGTTGGTGAACGCCGCGTACACGACGCCCACCGCGATGAGCCCCAGCAGCACCACGGCATATCCGGCGATCGGACGCCGTCGCCGCGCGATGATCCAGCTCAATGGAGAGCCCTCGTCTTCTGGTCTGTGCTCTTGTGGTTGGGAGGTGGACCGCTGCTCCGCTGAGGTTTTCGGTGTAGCGGTCCTCAGTGGATGAGGTAGATCGTGGTGAACAGGCCGATCCACACGACATCCACAAAGTGCCAGTAGTAAGAGACAACGATGGCGCTGACCTGCTGTTCGTGCGTGAAGGTCTTCGCCACGTAGGTACGGCCCAGCACGAAGAGGAACGCGATGAGCCCGCCGGTCACGTGCAGGCCGTGGAACCCGGTGGGAATGTAGAACACCGAGCCGTACGCGCTGGACGACAGGGTCAGGTGCTCATCGCGGATCAGGCTCAGATACTCGTAGCCCTGGCCGCAGACGAAGTACAGGCCCATCAGGAACGACAGGACGTACCACTCCCGCAGTCCCCACCGGGAGACCTGCCAGACCCGGCCGGCCCGCCTGACCTGCCCGCGCTCGACCGCGAACACGCCCAGCTGGCAGGTCACGCTGGACAGCAGGAGGACCGTGGTGTTGATCGACCCGAGGGTGAGATCCAGGTGGGCGCCGGGCCAGGGGAGGCCGTTGCCCTTGTCCACGGAGCGGATCGTGAAGTAGATCGCGAACAGCGCCGCGAAGAACATGAGTTCCGAGGAAAGCCACACGATGGTGCCCACGCTGACCAGGTTCGGCCGCGCGGTGGGCGGGCGGGGAGTGGGTGCCTTCTCGGTGACGGATGCGGTGGCCACGAGGTCATTATTACGACAACCCGTAGGCGAGCGTCGGCCGACCCCCCGTGTCGGTACCATCCACTTCATGAAGGTCGTTGTCTACAGCCATGATGCGGACACCCGCGCCCGCATGCAGCTTGCCATCGGGCGCCGCCCCGCCCCCGACGTACCCGAAGCGGAGATCATTCCGGTCGCCACCGAGCCGGCGCTCATCCGCCTGCTCGACGCGGGCGGCGCGGACGTCATGGTCCTGGACGGCGAGGCCCAGCCGGCTGGCGGCATGGGGATCTGCCGCCAGGCCAAGGACGAGATCCACGACTGCCCGCCGGTGCTGCTCGTCATCGGCCGGGTGGACGATGGCTGGCTCGCCACCTGGTCCGGCGCGGACGCCGTGACCAGCCATCCGATCGATCCGGTCCCCTTCGCGGCCGCGCTCGCGGGCCTGATGCGCCAGCGGGCCGAGCACCTGGCCGCACAGGCCGGCGGCTGACCAGCCCGGCGAAGGAGCCACTGTGCATCCGAAAGCGCCGGATCCGGCCGCGCCGCCGGGGCTCACCTGGC